>CAVSIB010000033.1:0-30717 GCA_963727835.1 uncultured delta proteobacterium | reverse complement strand
AAATATCTACATTGCCCCAGATGAAAAAGATAATGGTAAAACTATCGTGACTGTAAACACACGCTATATCTTGACCATAAAGGTCAACGGTGAGTTAGTCGCACAGGACTTATATGGGAGGGTATATCCTAGGGGGCGAGTGCCTGGAAAAACCTCGACTGTTACATTCAATACCAATAAGGCAGGACAACTTGATATTGGCAATGAACCAAAGTTGACTTGTTTCTTCTAAAGGAAAATTAGAAAAAGATATTCTTGATATGATAAGAGGTGAACACAAATAGAATTTCGCTAACCATTCACTCCACGGGATCGGCGGGAGTCTGTCCCTTTTTTTGTGAGTTCAGGCGTTAAATTTATTTTTTACTCCCTTTTTTTTATCAAGTTCTCTACTGGGTTCTTTTATTTCTTCTTCTTTTTCTCTCTTTCTCTTTCTCAGGAAACTATTACTTTATCATACCGATCTCATATCCTAACTTGGTTTTCCTTTGTCTCAATCTCCGAATTGCTTCCCTGAAGCGCGAATATCTCTTACCGGCCTCAATGATCAGAAGGCCACCCAAGATAATAAAAAAAACCGCTATGCAGACATAAAAAATCCCGCCCGGAAACTTCAAGATCAGAAGACCGACGGAGGTAAACGCAAGGCCTGTTTGCATATAGGAATGCATGGTTCGCTCTCTCGAAAGAAGAGTTTGTTCTTCTGCGAGATGAGTTTATATCTTCATTTATTTCCATTGTCTTCTTCCTTTCTGACTGCTTCCATTATAGCCGTCTTTTCCACCCAAACCAACATTAAAGTGCAAACTAAATTGTAGTCACCTTCGCCATTGTTAATTAACTTTGATTTTTGTTTTCGTAAACATGAAAGGGTATATGACGATATATGTGTAAGAAGGCGATGTCCGCTACCCTACCCCTATGGCGGTCTGCCTGACCCACCCAACTATCAGCTAAACTTCCAGAAACAAGAAACCTACCTTCGGTACAAATGGCCACAATTACGGGCACAGTGGTAAAAATCCAAAAAAAAGGGTTCAACCTCCAATGGCTAACCCCTTAATATACCGTAATTATCTTAGTGCCGGAGGCCGGACTTGAACCGGCACGGAGCTGAGCCCCGGGGGATTTTGAGGCCTTAACCAGAAAAACTCAAAAATCATTAATTTTTAACCACTTGAATATAGTTAACTTTTTTAGTTCGTGTTTGGTTTTGTTTGGTTATGTTTGGTTAATAAAAGAAATTGTGGGCACAATTGAGGTACAGTGAGACGGATTTCATACCCAATTAAATAAAAAAAGGGCCTCCACTTGAGGTCCTCTTTTATTGCTGGAAGCAAGACTATTGTAAAAAAGAATTCTTATTAGAAATAGCGTCTAGGGAATAATTTCGACCCGAGAGAAATCCCTGAATGGCAATTTAAGTATAAAGGGAAATCAAAAAACAACTTCCGCTTGAAGTCTATTTTGGTCTGTCTACTTTACAAAAACTTTACAATTCAATAATTCAACAAGGGTCTCATTCCGAGGTCCTTATTTAAAAAAGCATTCTTTTCCGACCAAACTCGTGGGAATTTTCTACCCGAGTGAGTCCCGTATTTTCATATAGTTATAAGGAGAAATCCTTTATAATTACTTTTTCTTATGTAATTATTGAAAAGAATTTATTCCGCTCAGACCTTTAGATGTTGTGCATCTTCATATTAGTCACGATCAAGAAAATGAAAAAAATTAATCAAATTTAAGAGGAGGCTAATATGGCAAGAAAGAAATGCTTGCTGGTCTTAGTTCTGGTGGTTTCGTTGGCTGTGGGTGCTTTTCTTGCGAGTGATGCATTTGCCTGGAAAGCCATAAAGCCGATATGTGATACAAACGGAAAAGTCACTGGCTGGCAGGACGAGCAGATCCCGGATAACCGGGTTCCTATGGGGGTGAATGAGGTCAAAACCGCTGTCGGCGTATTTGGTTTTCCGAAGGAAGAATACGGGTTGAAGATTACCCCGGAAGAAGCTCAGGTGGATACGTCAAAACCAGTGCCTCCTTTAAGCGTCAAAGTTGCCCCGGGTGATGAGCTGCCCACCAGTGGGCCATGGAACGGGCGTTGTTATCTTCAGTACCAAACGAGTTACCTTGGGATGGAACTTAAACCTCTCAAGGATTATTGCGGAGATTTTCAGTTTGACCTTATGGATAAGGAAGGCCTGACCCGAACCAGGAAAGTCTATCAATGGCGGAGACCCTATTACGGTGAAGGAGGATTCAGGTCCAAAGAGATGGTGTACTTTTTTGAGCCTCCGGACCTTCGGGGATTTTCCATCACGGTATGGAAGCCGGTAGACGAGGCGCAAGCGGATAACAGCTGGATCTATCTTCCGGCAATGCGGAGGATTCGACGGATTACCGTTTCTCAAAAAATGGAATCCTTTGGAGGAATGGATGTGACCTATGACCAGATGGACCGGGCCTTCGGTATGTGGGATGCGAAGATTACCGGTGAAATAGATCTCTATGTTGATAAACCCCCACTCAATAACTGTTTCGGATCTGAACCACATCGGGGTTTACTTGATGGAAAACATTGCGTGATAGTGGAAATGACCCCCCGGAACAAAGACTGGCCGATAAGCAAAGAGCTCCTTTACTTTGGTAAGAAGGACGCGAATTTGTACTACGAAGAAACCTACGATAAAGGCGGCCAACTGATAAAGATTCTTCTTCCTTTTTTTGGGCACATGTACCCAAAACAGCCCATGTACTGGACATTTGGAGACTGGTATGCCTATGACCTCCGAACTGGCCACAAAACCTTTCTGTATTTCCCGGAAATTGACAAGGCAGGCAACAAGGTTTTGGACTATAAGAAACGCGACTGGTCCAACTACGTGTTCTGGTATGACACCGGGTATTCTGATGATTACCTTTCCCAGAAATTCATGATGACCGGAACTCGATAACCTAAGGTTGGTACAACCGCTGGGTAGTAAAAGATTAATCTCCGAAAAAAGGAGGAGGAATTATGATAGTCAACCAAAGAAAATTCATTGGCCAATCCACAATTTTCCACTTATAACGGCATTGATAAAGTCGATGCTGGCCAAAACACGAGTGACTAAACGATATGGTATATGGCAGAAAGGAACTAAGCTGCACTGTGTGGAATCTGGAACGGAATGTTTTTTCCCAGAAAGCCACTTGTGGAAAAGCGGGTCTCTAATACGGGAGAACTCAGTGTGACCGACAATCTGAGACAACGAAAGGAGGTTTGTTAGTGGCTGGATTAAGAAAAATTATCCTTCTCATGGTTATAATCGTTGGTATATTTTCCACAAAGGATTTAGTCTTTGGTGAGGTTTTGACCCCGGAGGCGACAGTGATTAATTTTTATACTGCTCTTCAGAATGGGCATTTCGAACAGGCCTATGGCTACCTTTCCTCGAAAATGAAAGGAAACAAGACCAAAGAACAATGGGCGGTAGACACGAAGAATCTTTTCGAGTCAGGGGAAGTGGTTATTTTGGAAGTTAAAGTATCCCCAGCGAAAGTAGAAGGCGATAAGGCTATGGTTCAAGTTTGGAATAGATCGAAGGATATTTTGAATCCAGAGGGCTTGGTGGAATATGAGACTGACCATCTCACACAGGAAAACGGGGTTTGGAAAATAGATGAGACCGTGGTATCAACCGAAAAGTGAACTAAGGCCCATGGTGCCTAACTTTCTATTATATTCTTGGAGGGTGCGCTGTTCATCCAAACCTTGGGTTTCTCTTGACCTGCCCCTGAAAGAAGCACCACTTTTAAAGTTAGAATTGTGCCTTTTTGAGGGCTCAACCAAGGTCGTTTTTTATTGCTGTAAGAAAGGCTATTTTAAAAAAGAATTCTTTTTCGTAAAAGTTCTTGGCTGCCAGGGCTAAGCTGATATGGGAAAATTTACCTGGAAAGACGGGGAAAAGACCATAGCTCCTGGGGGAACAACCGATCGAGACATAGTGAGTATAGGTAGAGCACCCAGTTCGGTAACACTGGCGATTTCAGGCGTGAGATCTTCCAGTATTTTATAATAACTGACCAATATTATTGCTTAATTAATAATCTGTGAGTGTACCAAGGAATTTGTAGAGTTACCTCTTATGACTACCAGAATTCAATTAAGTATGGGATTGGCAACACAATGAAAAAGGGTTAGTCAATTATCGAGAGGGCGTTCGAAAGGATCGGGATCATGAGCACAAGCCAAATTAACCCGGACCGCAAAAAGCCGCGCCGCACAGTTTATCGTTGGCAGGGAAGGATGATGGATAACGTGACTGTGAAATAACGGGGGACCGCATCCATGAACATGCGAGTTTGTTTACTTTGTTTAGCTTTCTATATAATACCGCTTTTAAACGCTCTGGCAAACGACGTGGCGAGATACAACGGCATTCCGGGAAGCGGTAGAATACAAATCTACGCGCATCGGGCCGGTAGAGGTTTGATGCCCGAACAGACCCTGCCGGCTTATGTCGCCGCTCTCCGTCTGGGAGTGGATTACGTGGACATGGATATCGGCATGACCAAAGACGGTGTGCTGGTTATCACACACGATTTGACCTTAAATCCTGATTTGACCCGGGACCAAAAAGGGCGATGGATCACGGACCGGATCCCGGTCAAGAGTTTAACACTGCACGAGCTCCAGAAATATGATGTGGGCAGACTGAAACCCGGGACGAAATACGCTTCGTATTTTCCCCATCAACGAGCCGTTGACCTTACGCCTATCCCAACCCTTAGGGAGATTGTTCGATTCGTTAAAAAAATAGCCGGCGACAAAGTCGGTTTCCAAGTAGAGATCAAAAACGATCCTACACAACCGGAGCTGACCGCTTCGCCAAGAGACTTTGCCCAGGCTTTGTATCAATTGATAACGGAAGAGGACATCGGCGATCGTGCCGAAATCCAGGCTTTTGACTGGCGCTGTCTTATTGAGTTAAACAAGCTGGATAAAAATATCAAGACCGCTTATCTTTCCGATCATACCACGGAAGTGATGGATGACACGGAAAAAGGAACCTGGACCGCCGGTCTGCTGCCCAAAGATTATGGCTATTCCCTGCCGAAAATGATCAAGCATCTTGGCGGCCACTGCTGGGAACCGTTTGCAACGGACCTGACCAAGAGCGATCTGGATGAAGCCCACCGGCTTGGGCTCAAGGTTGTCGCCTGGGGTTGGCCGGAACAGGAAGGCATGGAATTCAACTATGCGCAGATTGAAAAATTGATCGATTTTGGGGTTGACGGGATCATCACGGACCGGCCGGATATTTTGCGGGGCATTCTCGTTACCAGGGGCTTGAATCTGCCCAACGGATTCGAAATCCAACGAGATCCACTCCGAACACATTCCAAAGATAATTGAGGTTTTTTCCAGGTTACGGTCGGAAATACCCACGAAGACCGCCTCAAAGATCCCGGTGCATGGTGACCGGTACCCCGAAAAGCTGGAGCAAATGATCGGACGCTGAGGGGCCGGATCGCTGTCCATTGAGGCAATGATCGCCAGGCGGGGATGAGGACGTCCATAAAATTATAAAATTCTTAACAACGGGTCTTATACTGATCAATATAAACATTGTTAGATTCTTTCGGGTAAAGTAAATTTTAAGAATGTAAAGAATGGTCATTTGTGGGCTATCTGGGTAGTTCTGAATAGTTAATAAAGATAGAAGCTCATTCAAAATGAGAAACTAAAATGGACAAAGATTTAATTAGACAACATAGATCTTTTTTAAAAGACAACATCCGAAAGGTTATTGATTTTTCACAAACAGATCAGAACAGGGGCATTATTCCTCCGCCGGTTGAAAAACCTTACTCAAAAGAAGGGAAACGAATCGATCTTCTTAAGTTTGATGATTTTAATGACATCGGCAAAATTGAATTAAAAACTGCAATAAAAAATCGCGAAAGTCGCAGATCTTATAGCGGCAGATTCATTTCAATTAAAGAACTTTCTTTTCTTTTATGGGCTACCCAAGGTATACGGAAATTTATTGACGCGGGGCATGCGCTGAGAACTGTGCCTTCAGCCGGTTGCCGTCACGCGCTTGAAACATATCTTTGTGCTTTTAATGTGAAAGATCTTGAACAGGGAATCTATCGTTACCTTCCAGTTGAACATCAGCTATTATTTGAGTTTACGGAAGAGCATTTGAAAAAAAAGATTTTTGAAGCGACATTCAGACAAGCTTGTTCTGCGGAATCGGCTGTCACTTTCATCTGGACGGCAATTCCGTACAGGATGGAATGGAGATATGACTTAGCCTCATATAAGGTTATTGCAATTGAAGCCGGACACGTATGTCAAAATCTTTACCTGGCTTGTGAAGCAATAGACGCAGGAATTTGTGCGATAGCTGCTTATGATCAAGAAAAAATGGACGAATTATTGAAGGTTGACGAACAGGATGAAATTGCGGTTTATATTGCTTCGGTGGGCAAGAAATAAAATAATGGCATTTAAAAAATTATTTAATAAATCTAACATGCAATCGAGCCTTATTTGACCCGCCATGGAGCGGGATTTCATTTTAGCCGTTTCAAGAAACAATTTTTGGTGTTGCCGAAAAACTTATAACGGACAAGAAATATTCGCTTATGGATAAATAAGATTGGGAGTGCAAGAATGGATGCTTCCAGGCGACGCAATAGCGTGATAAATCTTGCGGGGGCAAGCGTTTGCGTTGCCTCCTTGCTCATTGCCATATTCTTTATGGAAAGAGTACTACATCTTGCCCCCTGTCCCTTATGTATCCTGTCCAGGTATGTCGTATGCATCATGGGAATAATCTTTTTTGTGGGTCTGATTGATAATCAACGATTCATCAGTCAATTGGTCTATACGTGGATTAACATAGTATTCGTTGCCTTCGGGATCGTTATTGCGGGACGGCATATGTGGATACAATACCATCCTTCCTCAAAATGCAGCATCGGCCCGGGTTCTAAATGGATAATCGGATATGTCACCAAAGCGTTTGCAGGCAGCAGTGACTGTGCCAATAATGACTGGCAATTCCTGGGGCTGACAGTCCCTGAGCAGACTTTGGTGCTTTTCATAGGATTGACGATATTGTTGTGTTTCCAGTTTTACATGAATCTAAAAAGGCATTCCCAAGAAAATGGCATCACGGGGGGACGTCCATAAAATATAAAGTTTTTAACAAGGGGGCTTAAACGGATCAAGATAAACATTGTCAAGCCGTTCGAATGGCACTCCCTTGAAGTAATGAGATGAACATTTACGACAAAGGTCTGATTACCATTGTGGTATGCAGCGCCATTTTTTCTTTGGTTTCGATTCCGCTTGTCTTACGGAAAGTGCCCCGCAATCCGGTCTATGGCTACCGAACCCGCACGACGCTGAGCAATGATGAGATTTGGTACGAAGCCAACGCGTATTTCGGGTCCAGGCTTCTTATAGCCAGTATCCTGTCAGCATGCCTCGCGGTCGCTCTTCACCACTGGCAGTTTATTTCTCCTGTTTATATACCTCAAAATATCGATCGTGCTCCTGGCAGGCCCAGCGGTGGTCGCATGGCGTTTAACCGCACGGTTTGTGCGCACATTTTGCGCTGGATGCCGGTTTTCAAATAAAGATTAATAACTGATAGTGACGTTCATAAAATTCTCGCCCGACCATCAAACAATTGCCGTCTAGCCCTATTACTTTCGACCCCTCATAAAAATTCCACCTGTGTAAAATTGGTCCAGTCAAACTCAAACGAAGGGTGTGCCTGGGGTCTTAGGGGGGGGTCTAGCCCCTTTTGGAAACCATTCCCTTCTTTGAAAAGTACTGCCAGTGACAGGTGAACGCTTTGTTGAGGTAGTGGGATGAGTACTACCCAGTCCTCTTTTCAGTTTGTTTCAATTAAAAAGTGGGGAGAGAATGACAAGGAACAGAAAAACAAAAGGGCCTTCCGTTTGTTTAATAATCAGTAAACCATTGATTTTACAAGTGCCGGAGGCCGGACTTGAACCGGCACGGAGCTGAGCCCCGGGGGATTTTGAGTCCCCTGCGTCTGCCAATTTCACCACTCCGGCTAAATCAATATTTCTATTTTATAAATTTTTCCCTCAAATTGTCAATCCTTAATTTAATGCCTTTTAAAAAACCAGGCATTATCTTTTTAAATTATTTTTTCCGAATGCGCACGCATCTTTTCAAAACAGTGCCACCTTTTTGTTCCTGAAATTTTCTTACGAATGATCTCTCAATTTCAAAAAATTCATCAAAAAACTGCTTTGGTTTCCATTGATCCATACCCAGCTTAAGGGCAATCACGCCCGCCGCGGTTTGGTCATGACGATGCCTCTTAACACGTGGATCTTGAGATCCTGTTCGGGGCCAGCCGAAAACTCCACTCCACTTGGTGGGGTCTGGGAAGGTAATGTTGTCCAACTGCCCGCTCTTTCCATTGACGCAAAAATTCAGCTGATCTCTGATTATTTAAATCTAATCCGAGCACAGAAGACCAACAACATGGCAACCTGAAAGAATCTTCGCGTGCTATTCCAAGGGGGGGGTAAGCGCATCATCCTTGCAATATTCTCCAACCGCATGGTAGTCCTGAAATATGAGATAGCCATCTTGTCCTATTAATTCAAACAGAGAGCCAAGTGGTCGCCGTATTTTAATAGATGCATCGAGCCAAAGAACCAGTTAATAGCCTCGCTTTTGAGCTTCATAAAAACAAACCGGCTTAAAAGCCCAGGGTGTCTGCTGGTGAGTTGGAAAGCCATCAGGATAATGTTTATCCCAAGAAATAAAATCGTCCTGGAACGTGTGCCGACCCAGGTCCGCTTTATAATCCGCGCAATGCCACGCGAAAAGTCCTGGAATAAGGCCTCGGGGTGATCCCAAAGGGCGTAGCCTACATTCCCAAAGCTGATTACACGCCTGCGTTGATTCATCACAGCGTTATCCATCTCTTTTAAGTCCAGCCCTCCGTCGCCAGGGAATCATGAAGTTCATCCGGATGTTGTCGGCAATGATATTCCAACCGGCTTGATTCCGCGTGCGCCTTGCTGTAAGGAACGCCGGTTGCCATGCGATTCCGCTCATGCAATTCATGCAAAAGCACGTAGCCGCGTTCAAAATCTTCGATGGCGTCATCGATCCACACTTCATTGGGCGGCACGAACTCATAAACGTAATCGTGCCCTCCGGCGGTAAAGTCGATATCGAAAACGCTGCGCACCAGGCGACCATTTACGATCCACACAGCAAGGTCATTCTCGAGTTTCTTCCACAGTCGTTCGTGGACATCGTGGCCATCAGGAAGTTTCTTGTTATGATGGGTGACCCGAGTTACGTCGCCGGCCCGCCGACGCTCCTTTCGTTCAGCCCGGTCAGCTTCCTCCAGAGCCTTATCATATGGCGCACCTTTCGCCATCAGGCGATGTTCCACCAGCAGGTGTTCAATAAAAAACTTGCGTTCATCCTGTTCGGCTTCCTGGTCAAGCCAAAACTCATGCGCGGGGATATACGGATACCGGTAATGCTGACCGAAATTCGTGAACTCCTCATCAATGTGACCCCGGACATAGCTGCCGTCAACAACCCAAACCTGTAGGCCACCAATTATTTCATCTTTGCGTAGGTAAGGCGGTTTGAAGGACGTTGCCATATGCGATCTCCTCTTGAAGTTTTTGTTTGAGTTTTCTAACAAAGCAATAAAGCACTTTCATGAGCCTGATAAACCTATCCATAACCGAGGTCGGCAAGCCGATCCTCGCTGATGCCGAAATAATGCGCAATCTCATGCACCACCGTCTTTTCGATCTGCCGTTCCATTTCCTCGATCGTATCACACAGTTCCTCCAAGGGCTCTTGAAACAAAAAGATTGTATCCGGATACAAGGGCGGTGCTGTTACCGAACGCTTTTCCAGGGAGACACCCCGGTAAATTCCCAGCAGCGTCTCATTTGGAAGCAGGCCTATTTCTTGAAGCAGCGCGAGAGAAGGGCATTTCTGGACAGCAATTAAAATGTTCTCAAGGTGTTGCCGAATCTCACGGGGGATGCGGCCGATCGAGCGCTTAACGATTTTGTCGAATTCCTTCTGGCTCACTTTCACTGGATGCCTGACAGCATATGAGAGGTGCTTCCACGTTATTTTACCTTGTTGGGCATTTACCTGAGCGTTTGATGATCGATAAACAAAGCTTCTAAACCAGCCTCTTTCGTGCCCCCTTGTATCACATAGAGATAGCCCAAGAGCCGGGCATAATTATCCAGGTCAGCATTGAAAAGATAGGTCGCCTTATAATGCATGTTTTCGTCAATGAATCTAATTCGTAAAGCCTTTATCTTATCTGCAGTCGCAGCTTCGATCTTTCCAAGCCTTTTTATTTCTTTACCGTTGATAACGCGGGTAACCTGGAGTGCGTCATCAGTCTTTTTAAGAAGCACTTTCCCGGAATCTGTTTTGTTTGAATCTGGCAACCTGCCGATAAGGTGGTGCGTGCCTCCCAGAAATGCGTACAAAGACTCTTCTTCACCGTTACTCTCAGAACCGTGCGCCCAAACGGCTGAGGTAGAAAACGCGAGCAAAGCGAAGGCTAAACAAAATTTTTTCATATTCATCCTCAGATACCTAACAGTAATCTATTAAAGGATAACCCCTGCCTTCCCGCTCTCGGTTAATCCTTTTTCTTCGGATCACTCAGATAGTCGCCCAGAAGCCCGCGGCTGTGTTCATCATCATGGCAGTACACACACAAGTTTTCCCAGTTGGAGCCGTCAGCAGGGTTGTTCATGTGGTTCCCGTCTTTGTGATGCACGGTCAGAAGATGTCTATCCTTTGGGTCGAACTCTCTGCCGCATTTGGCGCAGATAAGACCGTGAATCTTAAGCGAGCGCTCCCGGTAGTCGCTGACGGAAACAGGAAGGTGCTTCCGCAGCTCTCTGACTATCTCTTCAACGGGCTTGTCTTCGCCGGTCTTTTCCGGCCATCGTGTTTTGCGCCTGCCCCCGTACATACTCCCCATAGTGCTTATCCTCCTAAAAAATAGAGAACTGCAGAGACATTCTGCCTCTTTTCATCGCTGTTATTACATCTCACTCACAGTCAGTCGCTCCATTTTGTCACCCCGCTTAATGGTATCCACAACCTCCAGCCCTTTTACCACCTTACCGAACACCGTGTGTTTCCCGTTGAGATGCGGCTGGGGCGAGTGAGCAATAAAAAACTGGCTTCCATTGGTGTTCGGCCCGGCGTTGGCCATTGAGATCACGCCCCGCTCGTGGATAAGCGGGTTTCCCGCGCATTCATCCTCAAACTGATATCCTGGCCCGCCTCGTCCCGTGCCGGTCGGATCGCCCCCCTGGATGACAAAGTCTGGTATCACCCGGTGGAATATGACTCCATCATAAAAACCCTCCCGCGCCAAAAAAATAAAGTTATTGACGGTCGTGGGCGCGTGAAGCGGATAAAGCTCTATCTCGATTGCTCCTTGGCTGGTTTCCATTGTAATGCGGTATATTTTCTGCTGATCGATCTGCATTGCGGGTGGACTGTTCCATTGCTTTTTGGCCATCTGGTTCCTCCTTGGTTTAATTGCTTTTAACGGTCAACGGTCCAACAACTGCCTTCAAAGAAGGTTCAACGACTCTTGCTATACAAAAAGTTTATGCGCGTTCTCCGCCCTCCCCGTGAAGAGCGTGGCCGGCTACCCATCCGGTTGAAAAAGCAGCCTGCAAATTAAAGCCACCGGTATCAGCATCAATGTCAATAAGTTCGCCGGCAAAATATAAACCTTTAACCAACTTTGATTCCATGGTTTGGGGATTAATCTCGTTGATGCTAATCCCTCCTGAGGTTACAATCGCCTCGTCAAATGACCGGTACCCGGTTACCTCGAACAAAAACTCTTTCAGGAGCATCCGCAACCGTTTCCGTTCTTCGACCGTAATCTGGTTCAATTCTTTTTGTTCTGCAATTTTTAGTTTTTCGATAAACACCGGCATCAATTTTCTCGGCAACAGCTTTTTTAATAAACTTTTAAAACTTTGTCTACTGTTTTCGTTTATTTCCCTGAGGAGCCTTTTATCCAAGGTTTCATGGTCAAGCGCAGGCTTTAAATCTAAAGAAAGAACTACCTTTTGTTTTTCCTGAAGGAGTTTTACTACGTTCCCGCTCAAAGAAAGAATGATCGGCCCAGAAACCCCAAAATCAGTAAACAGCATTTCCCCAAACCGCTCATCAACCTTTTTGTTATTAACCAATATTTTTGCTTTAACATTTCTCAAGCTCAACCCCTGAAGTTTTTTTGCCGCGTCCCCTTTGGTTTCAATCGGCACTAAGGCCGGCAAAGCTGGGATTACTGTTTGACCGAGGTGGGCAGCAAGCTTATACCCCATGCCACTCGAACCAGTCCTCGGATACGATTTCCCCCCCATTGCCAGAAGAACATTATCGGCTTGTATTTGCATAGGGTGGCTGACTTTACCCTCAGCAGGATTTTTTTTATTAATGGCGAGAGAAAATTTTCCGTTCGGCAATTTTGAAATGCCGGTTACCTCAGAATTGACCGCGAGAGGGATTTTTAAAGACTTTACCTTGTTAAGCAATGCCTCGACAATTTCCCCAGCGCTATCCTTCTGCGGAAAATAACGCCCGCCTTGCTCAAGCTTGAACGTAACGCCGAGCTTTTCAAAGTACCGGAGAAGGTCAGCATTAAAAAATTCCGCGAACGCAAACTTTAAGAACCGCCCGTTTTTGCCGAAATGGGAAAGAAACTCATCTAACGAAGCATCATTGGTAATGTTGCATCGACCCCTGCCGGAGATTCTTAGCTTCAGGGCCGGCCGCGGCATCTTTTCCAGAATCACTATTTTCCGCGAGGGGTTATAGCTCTCAATACCAGCAATCAACCCTGCCGGCCCCGCGCCAACAATAACGACGTCGTAGTGATTTGCAAACATTACTAATAATCAGTTAACGCAATATTGCTACCTGTCATTCCCGCGAAAGCGGGAATCCAGATCGAAAAGACTGGATCATCGATATCTTTATTTCTAACAATAGTATAAGAAAAGGCGTAGTGGCAGTATACAAAAAAAGGCGGGGCATTTCAATGATAAGTTTGCCATGCAAAGCGCAATCGGGGCAGCTATCCATCTGGGCAAAAATCAAGCTCTTTAGACTTGCCCTCTTTGTTTTTGCCAGGCGTTTTTTTTACCGCCCTTTCCACTTTTCCCGATAGAAAATTTCCTCCAGGGGCTTTCTCTTTTTTGCCGGGGTTATATCCTCCTCTTTCGGGTAGCCCACGCCCAGCAGTGCAATAATTTTTATTGTTTGGGGGATTTCCAAAATTTTTTTGATCTTTTTTTCATGAAACCAGCCAATCCAGCAGGTGCCCAGGCCAAGCTCGGTAGCCTTGAGCACCATATGTTCCATGGCAATTCCGAGATCTATCTGATAGTATTCAATACCGGTTATCAGGCTCCCTACCCGGTTAGCTAAAATATCAAGCTGGGAGCAACCGGCGATGATGAGCGGCGCGGCCTCTAGCCACGCGTTGCTTACAACTGGACGCATGCCTCTTTTACCGGCTGAGGAGCATAATCCCTGACCGATCTGCGCGCGTCTAAAATTTCATCTAACGTCATGGTATGTTAATCCGTCATTTTATTGTATTAAAAAGGGTAAAGTTTGATTATTCGGGCCTAATTTACTGATAAGTAGGTTTATCGACCATTTCTTAAAATCCCGTATTTTTCACTTGAACATCTCGGACAGTGAAATTGCATCCCTTCAATGATTACCACTGCAGGCTTGGAATTTCAAACTTTATCCATTTGCAACAGATCATGCAGAAAGTTTGCGGAAGAAATTTAAAAAAACCCAGAGGCTATGCCGGAGACTTGCTGTGCCTATGCCCACTATAATGACAGGAGTGGAGAAAAACATAAAGAAGTGATAATCGCTGAAATATATGGAAACCCAGATGCGAAGCCAGCTATTAGGTTTCACTTGGAATTTCGGTTGGAATTGGTCTTCATTCAGGGCTTGCTTTCGCTTGACCAAGAGTGCAAGCGCCTCAACCCACGCGCCTTAGGATAATGTTTTATTTTGCTGGGGCAAGGGCGACGTCCTCGATCAGGCTGATGTCGTCCTTGCCCCTCTCATTCTCCCAAGTCGAGTGGATATTTTATTTACACTATTTCATTATTATTGACTTTTTCCCTTCCACGGGTTAAAAGAAAGAAAATTATCAAAACCCAGAAATCAACAGTCGCGGCACAAAAAATGAGTGCCCCTTAGAAAGGGAGTTCAAGGAGTGATGAGAATTAAAACACGGCCGGATTGCCGAATAAGAAAAGGCGACCGGTCTTTTTTTGAGAGGAGACATACGATTTGGAGGATTTTTTTATAGCCCTGTGGTAAAAAACAGTTCATAAAATGTTTTGGGTTAAGAGGACTATGTTGTTTTTCACGGTGACACATTCATTGGTTCAACTTTCAAAAGGAGGCCCGGAAGATGAGGAGATGTAAATGCTGTATCATGCCGGAGACGGTGGGCGGGGTCACATTTAACGAAGAGGGGGTTTGCAACTTTTGCCAGTCCTACCAGGAACCTGAGCTCTTTGCCAGAGAAGCATTAGATCGAATAGTATCCGAGGTTAAGAGTAAAAACAATGCTTATGATTGTATTGTCCCGATGAGTGGCGGCAGAGACAGCACCTATGTTCTGTATTTAGCAAAGAAGCTCTTAGGGTTAAAAGTCTTGGCAGTTAATTACGATAATGAATTCAGAAATGACCAAGCAGTGGTCAACATGAAGAAGGCATGTGGCATACTCGATGTTGATTTTTTTTCGATACGTTCCAAAAGAGACATTGCGACAAAAATGGTGAAACACAATATGCTCTGTTCTGACCTGACAAGAGTTTTAGGAGTATGCCGCGCCTGCACCTACGGATACCGGAGCATTGTTTATAGCACTTCCGTCCAACATAAAGTGCCTTTAATATTGTGGGGTGATTCTCAGTTGGAGAGCACAAAAAAGCTGGAGCAGAAGGCTAAGCAGATGGCGCGACAAAAGCAAACGCGAACACCGAGGTTCTTTAACTCCGATTTTTATAAGTACGAATATTTTTTCTTATTGCAAAGAATGGAATTTCCGATGCCGGGAAAGATTTTGCCCACCAGGTCTACTGCGTTGAAAAGGAAAGACATAAGGCAAATTTCTGTGTTTGATTACATTCCCTGGAATCGCATGACAATTAAAGAAACCATAACCAATGAACTTGGCTGGGAAAAGCCTGCGGGCAGCGTATCAACGTGGAGAACTGACTGTCGGCTTGGTGCGGTAGTCAATTATTGTTTTTCAAAGGTATACGGTTGCACTAAAAATTGTTTAGGATTTTGCTCGATGGTACGAGCTGGGCAAATGGACAGGGAAGAAGCGTTGCGAGAAGAAGAGCAGATGTTGGCAATAGTCTACAAAGGCGAAGAACTAAAGCGACTCCTGAGAGACAGAATCGGATTGTCGGAGAAAGAGATGGCAAAGGTTTTATCTCTTAAAACTATCAGGCTTAATGATCCCGGAAGCAGAAAGAATTCCCGTTGCGATCGGGAGGTCGAATAACGATCCTTCCTTTTTAATATCCGCAGGAGCCAGATTAACGGCTATCCTCCGTTCCGCATATTCGTATCCGGCATTTTTTATCCCCGCCTTCACGCGGTCTTTTCTCTCTTTGACCGCTCCTTCCGGAAACCCAACCGTTGAAAAATCCGGTAACCCGAGAGCAATATCCACTTCAACTTCAACCTGGCAGGCATCAATGCCAAGGATAGCTACGCTTAAAACTCGGGAAAGCATAATCCCCCCTGTTCCCTAAAAAAGCTTGTATTTGTTCATCGTCAGTTACCATAACCTGTTAATTTTGCAAGCTTCTTTATTTCCAGGAAAAAGGGGGTGGACTTCAATCTCCTTCGTGTGCTGTATTATTATTTAACCATCAGAAAATAAAAAGTTTTTTTAAAAAATTTCCTTACTTTCTTGCCTGGAAAGCGGATGCAAGCTGGTTTTCTTTTTATTGTTTTTCTAATTATTTCAATTGGTTATGTTTTTGTTATGGTTCCACGGCAAAGACACAACAGGTAAATGTTTATTGACTTAGCATGGTTTTTGGTATAATATATAATACTTCTTTAAATTATTCATTCGGTGTTTTTAGCACAAATGCCGAGAACAGTTAGGCAAGAATTATGTTAACCATAAAAGAAGGGAACGGTAAAACATTTAAAGTTGGTGATAAGGCAGTCTACCCCGCTCATGGGGTCGGAGTAATCGAATCTATCGAGATCAAGGAAGTTTCCGGCGCTCAACATACCTTTTATATGCTCCGGATATTAGATAACGATATGACGATAATGATTCCCACCAAAAATATTCATTCCGTGGGCCTGCGGGAGGTGGTTTCTAAAAAGGATGTCACCAAGATTTATGGAATATTAAAAGATAAAACCATATCTTTGGGAAACCAGGCCTGGAATCGAAGGTATCGCGAGTATATGAGCAAAATAAAGACCGGATCGCTGTTTGAGATTGCTGTGGTATTGCGAGACCTGATTTTGCTAAAAATGGACAAAGACCTTTCTTTTGGAGAAAAACGGATCCTGGATATGGCTCGAAACTTGCTTGTTAAAGAACTTTCGATTGCAAAAAACCGAACGGAAGAAAGCATTAGGCACGACTTAGAAACGATTTTCGGTTGTTAGTTTTTGCCCCGGCTTTTGGCTGGGGTTCTTTTTTTAGAAAGGAGGTGAAAAACACAAAAATGATTCTCAAACTAATTCTCATTATCCTGACTTCTTTATTGGGATACTTTCTGGGGAACAAGTTATTCATCACCCAAAGCGCTTCTCTCATAGGTTTAGGGTCTGGAGCTATTTTGGGTCTTGCAATCATAATGCTCGAGCGGAAAATCGAAAAAATGACTACGTGGGTCATCCTTGGGGGAGTATTCGGGTTAGTTGTTGGGCTATTTATAGCAAACCTCTTCACCCATATCTTTTTAATCCACAGCACTCAACCACCGGAAGCGGTTGTTGACATGAGCCTCTTGATCAATGCCATCTTCGGATATTTAGGCCTTACCATGGGAATGAAAAAAGTTAAAGAGCTTGATTTAAGCAGGCTGAAGATATTTTCCAAGGGAACTGCTTCTCACCCTAAAGAAAACTATAAAATTTTAGATACCAGTGTCATCATTGATGGAAGAATTTCTGATATTTGCGAGACTGGGTTTATTGAAGGAACATTAGTAATTCCCCAGTTTGTTCTCCAGGAACTTATGCGGATTGCCGACTCCTCTGATCCTTTAAGAAAAACCCGGGGCAGAAGAGGGCTTGATATTTTAAAAAAAATCCAAAAGCAGACTGATTTGGATGTAATCATTAGTGATCAGGATTTTTCCAAGATCAAGGAAGTTGACCATAAGTTGGTTGCCCTGGCCCAGAAAATGGGGGGTATCATTGTTACGAATGATGTCAATTTAAATGAGATCGCAGAAATTCAAGGCATTACGGTTTTTAATATTAATCAACTTGCCTCGGCATTAAGGCCGATTGTTTTGCCGGGTGAAATTATAAATGTGTATGTCCAGAAAGAGGGCAAAGAATACGGGCAGGGGATCGCTTACTTGGATGATGGTACGATGGTGGTAGTAAAGGATGGGAAAAAAATCATCGGGAGAAACGCGGAGGTTGCGGTGACCAGTGTCCTTCAGACCACTGCGGGCAGGATGATCTTTGCCGAAGCAAAAGAGAATTCTCACTCTCAGAATGTCCACCGCTTGAAATAAAATTCTATTCAAAAAGAAAACCCAAAATCGCCTCGGAAAGAAACGTTTTGGGTTTTCTCTGCTTAACAAGTGTGAAAAAGAATACCGCGATAATCTTGGCCGCTGGAAAAGGAACCCGAATGGGAGTGAAGGAGGGAAAAGCTTTTTTGCCCCTTTTTGGGAAAACCTCTTGTGGCCTGGACTCTTTTGGTTTTTGAGTCTTCCCCGGAGATCCAGGAAATTATTGTCGTTGTCCCACCAGGGCAAGAAAATGATTGTCGAAAAAAAATTTTATTCCCGTATAATATCTCCAAAGCAAAAATAGTTTCCGGGGGAGCGGAGCGGCAGGATTCCCTGTGGAATGGTTTTGTGGAAATTCATGCGCCCTGCAATGTCGTTGTCATCCACGATGGCGCGCGGCCATTGTTAGACCGAGAAACCTTGAAGAAAGCATTGGATGCGGCAGAACACGATGGGGCTTCGGTCGTAGCCGTACCGGTCAAAGACACGATAAAAATCGGGGACGAGAAGAAAATGGTCGTTAAAACCTTAGACCGCAACACTCTCTGGGCTGCCCAGACCCCGCAGGCCTATCAGTACCCCATCATTAAAGAAGCGCTAGAAAAAGCAAAAGAAGACGCCTTTTATAGCACTGACGATTCATCGCTGGTGGAGAGAATTAACGTACCTGTCCGCATTATTCCTGGTTCTTATGAAAATATCAAAGTCACCACTCCCGATGATGCGATTTTTGGAGAGACCATCTTGCGTAGGCGACTGAAAAAACAACCAATCGGAACGGAGAAATAAACCATGCGAGTAGGTTTTGGATATGATGTTCATCGTTTAGCAGAAGGAAGAAAGCTGGTGTTGGGCGGCGTAGAATTCCCTCATTCTCGAGGCCTCTTAGGTCACTCGGATGGGGATGTTGTTCTCCACGCCATTTGCGACGCTATCCTCGGAGCGGCGTCGTCAGGAGATATCGGCATCCACTTCCCTAATAATGACTCTCGTTTTAAAGATATTTCGAGCCTCGCTCTCCTAGAGGAAACCCATGAAATCATCAAAGGCAAGGGCTTTATGGTTAAAAATATTGATGTCACCATTGTGGCCGAGAAACCACGGATTGCAGGAATAGCGCCTTTGATGAAAGAGAAAATTGCCAAAGTCTTAAAGATTAATCGGGAAGACATTAATATCAAGGCCACAACCAACGAAGGCTTGGGTTTTATTGGCAGAGAAGAGGGAATTGCCGCTTTTGCTGTTGCCTTGGTGAAAAGGATTATAAGGACATTTAGAAAATATGAACCAGAAGAAGAGTAGGGTTCGCTTTGCCCCCAGGCCCCACCGGCCATATCGACCTTAAGCACTACCGGAGCATCGTATTCGCTATTCGAGACGCGAAAAAAATCAAGGGCCAAAAGCTTTTTATGCCTCTTCGGGTTGCGGTTGCCGGACAAGGCGAAGGATGGGAGCTGGGAAAAGTGCTCCCGATCCTGGGTAAAGAGGGTGCGCTGGAGCACATCGATCGGGTTATCGCAACCTATAAATTATCGTCATAAGCAATACATCCCTATTTGTCCAGCCACGGAAAACGAACAATGCTCCCAACGAAAAAGGAGGAAGTCGATGGTCAAGATACCCGAGTTTAATAAATTTGTCGGCACCAACAAATATATTGTTTCTCCGGCTTTGCAAAATGCCGTCAATGTCGCCATTGCTCTCGGAAGACCTTTGCTGGTAAAAGGCGAACCAGGAACAGGAAAAACCTTGCTTGCGCATAACATTGCCCTCGGGTTGAACAAGAAACTTATTTTTTGGAATATTAAATCCACCACCAAAGCGAGAGACGGCCTTTATTTTTATGATACCGTCCAACGTCTCAATGACGCCCGGTTTGGCGATCGCAATATCTCGGATATTCAGCAGTATATCAAGTTAGGCAAGCTCGGCGAAAGCTTTATCGCTCCCGAGCAAGGAGTGCTTCTCATCGATGAAGTTGATAAGGCGGATATTGAGTTCCCTAACGACCTCCTCAATGAACTGGACGAAATGAGCTTTTACATACCGGAGACCAGAAAAACGATCACCGCTCAGCAACGACCGATTGTGATTATCACAAGCAATTCGGAAAAAGAGCTGCCGGACGCTTTCTTGCGGCGATGCGTTTTCCACTATATAGAATTTCCGGATTCGGAAATGATGGAACAAATCGTGCGCGTCCATTTCCCCGCTATTGAGAAAAATCTTCTCAAGGAAGTCCTCACGCAATTCTATTTTCTGCGGCAGATTGACGAATTTCGCAAAAAGCCCTCTACCAGTGAGTTGCTCGACTGGGTGCAGGCATTAATCGCCGGGGGAGTCTCGCCCGGCAAGGTGGAAAAAGAGATTTCTTTTTTAGGTGTGCTTCTTAAGAAAGAAGCAGACGTAGAATATTTTCAAGCCCGAAGTTCCGGTACCCAAGGGGCTCGTTATAAATTTTATAAGCAGTATTAGACACCCCTTTCCGGTAGTCATTAAGAAGTATTTTGTTATGTTCACCAGCTTTTTTTACACTCTCAGGAAATATAAAGTCCCGGTCTCAATCACCGAGTGGATGGCACTCATCGGTGCGCTGGATCAAGGGTATGCCTGGTCGAACCTCACGGATTTTTATTTTTTAGCCCGCTCGCTTTTAGTGAAAAGCGAAACTTTCTATGACCAGTACGACCTTGCCTTTCAGGAGGTTTTTAAAGGCATTGAGACACCTCCAGAGATCAGGGATGAGGTGCTCGAGTGGCTTAAAAATCCTTTAAATCAACTGCCTTTTTCCCCGGAAGAATTAGCCAGGATACAGCAGATGGACGCAGAGGAGATTCTTCGCCTTTTTGAGGAGCGCCTGCGGGAGCAACAAGAAGCTCACCACGGGGGGAACAAATGGATTGGCACTGGGGGAACATCTCCCTTTGGTAATTCCGGCTATCACCCCGGCGGAATGCGCGTGGGGGGAGAATCGCGCTACCGTTCGGCGGCAAAAATCGCCGCGGAGAGAAGGTTTAAAAATTACCGCAGCGACCTTAGCCTCGATGTCCGGCAAATCAAGGTGGCGCTTAAAAAGCTCCGCCACCTCAGTCGAATCGGGCCTGAAGACGAACTTGATCTTGAGAATACGGTTGACAAAACCAGCAAAAACGCCGGAGACTTGGAATTAGTATGGATGAGGAGCAGACAGAATGCTGCAAAGCTCCTGCTGCTGATGGATGTCGGCGGGTCGATGGATCTGCATATTACCGTTTGCAGCCGCCTTTTCTCCGCGGCTCACTCAACCGCTCATTTTAAAGACCTGCAATACTACTATTTCCACAACTGCATTTATGATAAACTCTATAAAGACGTTGAGCGCTGGGAATCTATCGCTACCAGTTCCGTTCTGCACACGTTGCCGAGTGATTACAAGGTGATTATTGTGGGCGATGCCTCAATGGCAACCTCAGAGTTGATAGCCCGGTATGGCTCGATCCACTACCATGACCAAAACGAAACCCCGGGGATCGAATGGCTTAAGCGCCTTTCCGATCATTTTACTCATTGTATCTGGATTAATCCTGATAACCCCTCCTATTGGAAACACCCCACGGTTTCAGCAATTAAGCACCTGTTTCCCATGTACGCCCTGACTGTGGAGGGGATCGAGCAGGCGGTCCAGAAACTGGTCGTAAAACACTAACACGGTAAGTATTGATCCCGCGCCAAAAAAATGTTTTGAAGAAATAAAGGAGTCCTCAATGTCATCTCATCCCATTCACCTTTACAACAGCATGACCCAGAAAAAAGAGGAGTTTGTCCCCCTGAAGGAAAACCAGGTAACCATGTATGTCTGCGGAGTAACCGTCTACGACCACGCCCACATTGGCCATGCCCGCGCAGCGGTTATTTTTGATGTTATCTACCGATACCTCAAATACCGGGGGTTCACGGTTACCTATGTCCGGAACTTTACTGATGTTGACGACAAAATCATCAACCGGGCCAACCACGAGGGGGTCTCCTGGAAGACGATCGCAGAAACCTATATTCGCGAGTACACTGCTGACACTCAAGCGCTCGGCAATGAACCGCCCACGCATGAGCCGTTGGCCACCGAACACATCGCGGATATGATAAAAATTATTACGACCCTCATTGAAAAAGGCTGTGCTTATGAACTGGACGGGGATGTCTACTTTGAGGTCGGAAAATTTGCACCCTACGGAAAATTATCGAAAAAAAATCTGGATGAGCAGATTGCCGGAGCGCGGGTAGGCGCAGACGAGCGCAAAAAAGACCCGAGAGACTTTGCCCTCTGGAAAAAATCAAAGCCCGGCGAGCCGTTCTGGCCAAGCCCCTGGGGTGAGGGAAGACCCGGCTGGCACATTGAATGTTCCGCGATGAGCCAGAAATATCTGGGGGAGACGATTGATATTCATGGGGGAGGACGAGACCTCATCTTTCCCCACCATGAAAACGAAATCGCTCAGGCGGAAGCTGCTTCCGGCAAGAGCTTTGTCCGCTACTGGATTCACAACGGCTTTGTCAACATTAATCAGGAAAAAATGTCGAAATCCCTGGGAAACTTTTTTACCATTAAAGACATTTTAAAAAAGTATCACCCGGAGGTAGTCCGGCTCTTCCTTCTTTCCCACCATTATCGCTCGCCGGTTGACTTTTCTGCTGAAACCATGAATGACGCCAAAGCCGGACTCGAGCGGATTTATACCACGCTTGCGGAAGTTGACGCGCTCCTCGAGGGAAAAGATTTCCCTGAGGTTAACGAAGAAGGATTGAGCACCCGTGATAAAGAACTTTATGAAGAGATAAAAGCGCTCATTGCCCAGTTCGAACAAGCCATGGATGAAGACTTTAATACCGCGCTCGCTCTCGGGCATGTGTATAATGCTGTCCGTGCCCTTAACCGCTTTCTTTCTGATCCTCCTGAATTTAAGAAAACCGATTCCGCCCGCGGTACTGTTGCCCTAGCCCGCAAGGCTTTTTCTAAAATCGGCACGGTGTTGGGACTTTTTCAGGTAAAACCGCCGGAGTTCCTCGCGATGCTCAAAGATCAGAAATTATCGGATCTGGATACCCCCCCGGTTGATGAGATCGAAAAACTGATTGAGGAGCGCAACCAGGCCCGGAGGGGGGAAAACTGGAAGCGAGCGGATGAAATCCGCGATTTCCTTGTTAAGAAAAATATCATCCTCGAAGACAGACGAGGTAAAACCACTTGGAAGGTAAAATGAACTTCAAACTGGTTTCCCCCTTTATTGCCAAAGGAGACCAGCCTCGGGCAATCCAAAAATTGACTGCAGGGGTTTTGGCCGGAAAGACCCACCAGTGTCTGCTTGGGGTTACCGGCTCCGGAAAAACTTTTACCATGGCCAATGTGATTGAACAGGCCCAGAAACCCACCTTGGTTATTTCCCACAATAAGACCTTAGCCGCCCAGCTTTACGAGGAATTTAAAGTCTTGTTTCCTGACAATGCAGTTGAATACTTTGTCAGCTACTATGACTATTACCAGCCGGAAGCGTATGTGCCCCAGACAGACACCTATATCGCCAAGGATGCTTCCATTAACGAACACATCGACAAAATGCGCCACTCAGCCACTCACTCTTTGTGG
Source organism: uncultured delta proteobacterium (assembly GCA_963727835.1). Taxonomy (GTDB): domain Bacteria; phylum Desulfobacterota; class WTBG01; order JAGOGO01; family JAGOGO01. Next base: position 7,241 of record CAVSIB010000033.1, on the reverse strand, counting down.
GAACGGAGAGATGTTATCATTGTCGCCAGCGTTTCGTGCATCTACGGCATCGGCTCACCCGAGAATTATCACAACATGCTGGTGGAAATCGAAGCGCACACAGAAAGGGACCGGGATGAAGTACTTGCCAAGCTGGTGGAAATTCAGTACCTGCGCAATGACCTTGACTTCTATCGGGGAACTTTTCGGGTGCGGGGCGATGTGGTGGAAATTTTCCCGGCCTACGAAGAGGATAAAGCTATCCGCATAGAGTTTTTCGGGGATACGATTGAAGGCGTCTATGAAATTGATCCGCTCAGAGGAAAGGTTTTAAGGCGGCTTAAAAAAGTTGCCATCTATCCGGGCAGTCACTATGTTACTCCCCAAGATAAATTAAAGCGAGCGGTTCAGACAATTAAGGCGGAGCTGGTTGACCATCTCAAAGTGCTTTACGCCCGCAATAAACTCCTCGAAGCTCAGCGGATAGAACAAAGAACCAATTTTGATCTGGAGATGCTGGAAGAGATGGGGTACTGCACCGGCATTGAGAATTACTCCCGGCACCTCGATGGCCGTAAACCGGGCGACCCGCCTTCAGTCCTCATTGATCATTTTCCGGAAGACTATCTTCTGGTTATTGATGAGAGCCATGTCTCCATCCCCCAGATTCAGGGCATGTACCGTGGAGACCGTTCGCGCAAAGAGACCTTAGTAGACTATGGCTTTCGTCTCCCCTCTGCCCTTGATAATCGGCCGCTTACCTTTGAGGAATTTAATTCCCGGGTCAGGCAGGTTATCTATGTCTCCGCTACCCCGGCTGATTACGAATTGAAAATCTGCGGGAGGAAAGTCATCGAACAAGTTATCAGGCCCACGGGTCTTATGGATCCTGCAATTGAAGTAAAACCCGCCATCCACCAGGTGGACGATTTGCTCGAGGAGATCCGCACCCGAACAAAACGCAAAGAGCGGGTGCTGGTAACCACCCTCACCAAAAGGATGGCCGAAGATTTAACCGAGTATTACTCTGAGTTGGGGGTAAAAGCAAAGTACCTCCATTCGGACATTGCCACGTTAGAACGTATTGAGATTGTCCGCAACCTGCGCCTGGGAACCTTTGATGTGTTAATCGGCGTCAACCTCCTGCGCGAAGGCCTTGACCTGCCGGAAGTCTCCCTAGTTGCTATCATGGACGCAGATAAAGAAGGGTTCCTACGATCCGCTCAGGCATTGATCCAGACCTGCGGGAGGGCGGCGCGAAACCTCAACGGCACGGTGATCATGTACGGTGATCTGGTTACCAATTCCATGAAGACCACGCTTAAAGAAACCAGCCGGCGCCGCAAAATCCAATCCGAGTATAACCGGAAGAATAAAATTACCCCCGAAGGCATCAAGAAAGATATCCGCAATGTGCTGGCTTCGATTTATGAGACTGACTACCTCACCGTACCCGCGGTGGCAGAACCAATAAAAGCATACCGGGCAATCAAAAATATTCCTCAAGAGATTGAAAAACTCAAAAAACAAATGCGCGAAGCCGCCCAGCAGCTTGAGTTTGAGCAGGCCGCGGAACTCCGCGACCGGATAAAAAAACTTGAGGAAATGGAACTTTCGTTAGGATAGGATAAACACGAAAAACAACCATCTCGCTCAGAAAGGTGAGCCCATGAGGTTCTCTACATCTCGAAGAGGCATTATGCTCTTTTCCCTTATTGCCATGATTTTGTTCTGGAGTTTATCATGCAAGACTCTTGTGGTGAAGGTTCCCCCACCTTCAGACAACAAAGCATCCTTTCCCATCCTTGAACTTCCGATCCCTCAAAATAACGCGCACGCGAATTACCTAGGGATTTCCGGTCCAGGAAATTTTAAGATTACGCAAATTAAGAGTCCGGTGCTCATTATTGAAATCTTCAGCAGGAATTGCGCCCACTGCCAGATGGCTACTCCCTTGGCTCACCGACTTTATCTGGCAATCCAGGCACGCCCTGACCTGAAAGAAAAAATCAAGATCATCGGCATCGGGGCAAACAATGACACAAACGAAGTGGACTTATTCCGGACAAGCTATAACGTGCCTTTTCCCCTTTTTCCGGACCCCCATGATGCCATCATCAAAAAGCTCGGAGTTGTAATCTTGCCCACGTTTATTGGCCTCAAGAACAATGGTGACGGAACTATGGAAAAATTTTTATTCCAACCCGGTGCGTTTCGTGATGCAAACAGTTTTTTGGCCGAAATACTTGAACGGGCAAAGTAAAGAACCCCGTGCTCCCGCACGGGGTATCCAAGGTTAGTTTTTCATGAAAAAAGGGGTAAGCGCTAAGTTTTGAGTAGCTTGGCGAACTGACTAAGGTGTTATTTTTCAACACCGTCCCTTTGATTCCCGCTAGCCCTTTCACCCCGTTGATTGAAAGAAGCTTTTAATTCAATATTGAAATAAACATTCAATTTTCCCAATTAACCACACCAACCAAAATTATAAAGCTCCATCAAATCAGCGTTTTAAATGAGCCGAAGGCAATCGCAGATTTTGGCATAGATCTTGAGTTAAACCATTATAACCAAGTGCAAAGTAGCGCTGAAGGTTTATTCGGCATTCGACTCCCCTAGTATGTAGCGTAATTTATCATTCTCGTATCTATTTATGTGGGGTATGGGGTCTCATCGAGGACATAATCTCAGTCAACCTGTTCCCTCAGGGTGACTGAATTTGGCAAATACTCGACATCAGGTTCGGTTCAGGATAACTGGATGACTGTTAGCGTTAGACCCGGAACTAATTGATTGCCATCTGCTTAGCTGCACACCAGATAAATAACTCACTCTGTCTGAAAAAAGTATCGCTCTGGCTTCTGCTTTATTGACCCAAAGTTCATTTTAGGCCGGCAAACGGGCCTTTGACACTCAGCCTCAAATTCAATTCTGCGTTTTAATCGCCGGACACGATAGTTACAGATTTTTCAAGAATCAACTTAACAACTAACAATGTAGTCGGCGATTAGGCTTAGGTGCTCTCATTATTAACTCATTAATCTATAGAAGAGGAGGTTGAAAAATGAAATTAGGCAATCCGGGAATCTTTACGCTTCTAGGCTTCGGGTTTTCTGTCGCGGTTTTGGGTATTCAGCAATTGTTACCTTATCCCGAGCTCCTTGGAGCAGCCATTTATGCCGTCATGGTGGGCGCCATAGCGGAATTTATCGGGGGGATGTGGTGTTTCGCAAGAAACGAGACGTATATCGGGTCCGTAGTGGCGACCTTTGGGGCCTGGTTGCTTGGATATTTCCTGTTGGTGACTCAAGGAATTCCCCTAAGGGTTTTTCATCCCCTGAGCAGTGCCCTTTTCTGTTTTGTTCTGATACCTCCGGTCATCATGTTGACCATGCCGGCAATAAAGTTGGGGATAACAGCGTTGAAGTGGGCATTCATTTTTTTGACTGGTCTACTTCTATTCCTAGGGCTCGCAAATCTTCCGATAGCCGGCGCAGTAGTTTTTCAGAAGGTCGGCGGCGTATTCGCGTTGCTTTCAGCAGTAATTCTGTGGAAAATGGCCTGGAAGGCTATTCAGGACATGACTCATGAGATGATGCAAGGAAATTAGGCTCAATTGTCGGACGAGACTTTGGGGACGTTGTTAAAACTATCATGACTTGGCCTCTTTTCTTCAGATTGTCACGATATTATCAGTTTAGTCAACAATGTCCCCTTTATTCCTCCCGCCCGCCTCAATGCGCTTGATACTAGTTATGGCCTTCCCTCAGATGAAGGTGTTAGAATTGAAATCACCACAATTTCATCAACCTTTCACCCAAAGGAGGCCACAACATGAGATTTTATAACAAGCTGCACAAATACTATTGCGGCATCGATCTGCACGCTCGTAAAATGTATGTCTGCATTATCGATCAAGACGGCAAAGTGCTCGTACATCATAATATTAAAACAGACCCGGAAATGATTTTAGAACTGATCTCACCGTATTTGAATAATGTCGTTGTAGGTGTAGAATGCGTTTTCTGCTGGTACTGGATCTCGGATTTTTGCAATGAACACAGCATCTCCTTTATTCTTGGACACGCATTATACATGAAAGCCATCCCCGGTGGCAAAACAAAAAATGATAAAATCGATTCTTATAAAATTACCATGCTGATTAAAGGCGGCAATTTCCCGATCGCTTATCCATATCCGGCTAAAATGCCGCCACCCGGGATCTGTTACGACGCCGCATGTATATCTCAAGGCGTTGCAGCTAATTGGTCGCCCATATTCAAAATACAAACACTCAGTATAATCTGCCTGCATTTACTAAAAAAATCTCACGCAAATATAACCACAAAGGAGTAGCCGAAAGGTTTGACAACCCCGAAGTTCAAAAAAGTGTCGAAGTCGATTTGGCATTGATTGACTCATTAAACGAAATCTTAAAAAAACTCGAATGGCATATAGAAAAAACAGCCAGAGAGCATGACTACCACAGGCTGTCCTGTGCCCCAGTCCTTGTAATAGATCTGCGTACCGTCTTTCGTCGTAATCGTGCTCATTGTTTACCTCCTTTTTTATCGACAGGGGTTGTCGATCTCTCCTGTCCGTCCAACGAGTCTGTAGAAATAGTCCTTTTGCAGAAGATTACTTGCTCCACTATTGCAGTAACATTACAATAAAATAACTTATTGCACAATCATTTTACCTTTCCCTACAGGCTCACCGCGAAACTCAGCGGCAGTTAAATCTTCGTCGCGTCATTTTTGATTACTCTGCTGTTGAAGTGCTCGCTGAATCTCCGCTTGGATTACGGGGAGGATAATAGGGCCCATCATGTAGATGCCGAATTTCTGCGTTGCGCTCCTCCCTGGCTTTGACCCGTAGAAATCGGCGAGCGCATTCAACTCCTCGGCGGTGAAGGTTTTGACCATGGAGTCGATTGCGATACGTTCCACGACGTCCACGCGAACATTTTTCCTCATCTTGGCAATGACTCCTGCGCGTTTGTTCTTGGGAAATTGTTTGGCTATTTGAGTGAAGCTGTCCTCCAGCATCTGTGACATTGGCACAACGCTCATAATTCTGGCCGCCGCCGCTCGGCGATCGGCTAAAGTGTCTTTCGCTGACACTGCGCTAGCGCATACGACAAGGACAATAGCCGCACTGACGAAGAACGCTGTCTTCTTGATGGTTCGCATAGATCTTCCTCGAAAAATCCAACAATATTTATATTGATGCGTATAAAATCCCGTTATTAAGGATTTTATAATTTTATGGATGTTCCCTTTCTTTCTCCTTTGACCGAACATTTAAGCTCAGGCCAGCGGTCAGCCTGCAGCGAATTGTTGGGCGGCAAATCTTCAATAACATATCAATGTAATGTTGGCCTTAAAAACTACTCCTTTCGTAGTTCGCTAACCTCCAATTTCAAAACAAAATCATTTTCACCGATTTTGGTACGAGTTGGGATTGCGTTACGATCGATATTCCCTTGTAATGTGAACGCCAAATCGTCGTACCAAACCTCATCCTCCAAATACCAGGAATGCGACGTCATGCCATGGATAACTTGAAATTTACGGTCGGGTACCTCAAGGTAACGCGGACCACAATCGACATCTAAAGCTTTTTCATGCCCTGGGTTATTAGTTGGCATACCAATACGTCCAACACGCTGACTTATATCAATGTTTTTGATATTAGATACCGCCAGAGCCTCATCGTAACCGCTAAAATAATTGGTTAAGCGTCCGCAGTGATTGAATACTGACACCATATCGGAATTATTAAGCGAAAAACATTCTGATGATAAGTCTGCGGCAAACAGAACCATCTGGCCAATTCGCCAATCATTGGCTAAATTGGCAGCGTGGCCTTTATCGACGTTGCGAAACGCTTCGCGTACTACGAATCCGCCCATGGAATGGGCCATCACGTGAATATTGATTGGGCAGTCTTTTGCCGTGTATTGGGTAAACGGAATAATGCCACCTTTAACCAAATATGACGCAGCATCTTGTGCGTTAAATCGATCGTATGCATACAAGGCCACACTGCCAGCGGTAGGCCAATCAAAACCAATTACCATACACCCAGTGGCGTTTTCGTAGCTCCTCCTCCACCAACCGCTGACGCACTAATGCTTCTTTGGCATCGGTGTTATAGCCATGTACAAAGAAAACGATATCAAGCTCTTTTCCCGCTGTAGTACCGGGAGGATTAGCCTGACCGACAATCCCGTCCAGCCATTGCCTTACGTCGCCCACCTTATGCGAAGGCATGGGCTCGGTGGCGTCGTCCGGCACTTGCAAATAAGAAACTGAACCAATGCGAACTCCGAATTTGTTCTCGCTGGAAACTTCGTCTCGTATACTCAATACAAAACTACTCATTTCAATCCTCCTATGCAAGTAACTTCATAGTGACACATGTAATTTATTTTCCGCCCAACGACAAAATCATCCACGAGTGTAATGAGTCGGCTGGATTGATTTGTTGTACGTTTTACTTCTTTGTCCTTTTTAGCTCGTCAAATACGTCTTTTGGCATATTATTTATGGTGTCCGCTGCTTCGTTAAATTTCTGGAAGGATTCGTTCATCTGGGCTTGGCCCCGTTCAATTAATGCCATTTCAACCTCTAAAAGACACTTAAATAGGGCGTGGGCTTTCGTCTTATTCGGCTTCACTCCTTCACCCAGGGAATAGTTTCTCGCTAATACGAGGCGCAGGTTCGTCCGTGCTATTGGCGCATCCCATCCATCGCTTTTTCCTACTTTTACATACCATTCTATGGCGTTGTCCTCATTTTGTTGAACACCTTCCCCATTGCGATACATATCTGCCAGCGTAAGAGCAGCATTTAAGTCTCACCTTTCCGCCGCCGATACCACTTGGCGGCCTCGACGAGGTTCTTCTTAACGCCTTGCCCGTTTTGGCAAGAGAACCCCAAGCTGAAACGGAGCATAAGCGTCGCCTTGGTTGGATTTGTCTTTCCATGATTGAATCATTTGGGCCGTTGTGCCTTCTGCGCCAGAAAGGGATGGGATAAAAAGGACCAGCCAGAAAATCAGCCCAAGACCAAGAACGCGTCTCCTTTTTTTAAGGTTTGTATTTAGAACCAAAGCTTGCCACTTAGGACATTTATCAGTGTTCATATCGGTTCTCATATTTTTACGCATAACCGTGTTTATATTGATCCGTATAAGACACCGCTGTTAATTGTTCCGCTAAACGGAACTCTTTTCCCCTTTGGCAAAGGAAGATTATAGAA
>CAVSIB010000032.1:0-27384 GCA_963727835.1 uncultured delta proteobacterium | reverse complement strand
GTTATGGCCTTCCCTCAGATGAAGGTGTTAGAATTGAAATCACCACAATTTCATCAACCTTTCACCCAAAGGAGGCCACAACATGAGATTTTATAACAAGCTGCACAAATACTATTGCGGCATCGATCTGCACGCTCGTAAAATGTATGTCTGCATTATCGATCAAGACGGCAAAGTGCTCGTACATCATAATATTAAAACAGACCCGGAAATGATTTTAGAACTGATCTCACCGATTTGAATAATGTCGTTGTAGGTGATAATGCGTTTTCTGCTGGTACTGGATCTCGGATTTTTGCAATGAACACAGCATCTCCTTTATTCTTGGACACGCATTATACATGAAAGCCATCCCCAGTGGCAAAACAAAAAATGATAAAATCGATTCTTATAAATTTACATGCTGATTAAAGGCGGCAATTTCCCGATCGCTTATCCATATCCGGCTAAAATGCGCGCCACCCGGATCTGTTACGACGCCGCATGTATATCTCAAGGCGTTGCAGCTAATTGGTAGCCCATATTCAAAATACAAACACTCAGTATAATCTGCCTGCATTTACTAAAAAAATCTCACGCAAATATAACCACAAAGGAGTAGCCGAAAGGTTTGACAACCCCGAAGTTCAAAAAAGTGTCGAAGTCGATTTGGCATTGATTGACTCATTAAACGAAATCTTAAAAAAACTCGAATGGCATATAGAAAAAACAGCCAGAGAGCATGACTACCACAGGCTGTCCTGTGCCCCAGTCCTTGTAATAGATCTGCGTACCGTCTTTCGTCGTAATCGTGCTCATTGTTTACCTCCTTTTTTATCGACAGGGGTTGTCGATCTCTCCTGTCCGTCCAACGAGTCTGTAGAAATAGTCCTTTTGCAGAAGATTACTTGCTCCACTATTGCAGTAACATTACAATAAAATAACTTATTGCACAATCATTTTACCTTTCCCTACAGGCTCACCGCGAAACTCAGCGGCAGTTAAATCTTCGTCGCGTCATTTTTGATTACTCTGCTGTTGAAGTGCTCGCTGAATCTCCGCTTGGATTACGGGGAGGATAATAGGTTCCATCATGTAGATGCCGAATTTCTGCGTTGCGCTCCTCCCTGGCTTTGACCCGTAGAAATCGGCGAGCGCATTCAACTCCTCGGCGGTGAAGGTTTTGACCATGGAGTCGATTGCGATACGTTCCACGACGTCCACGCGAACATTTTTCCTCATCTCGGCAATGACGCTGCGCGTTTGTCCTTGGGAAATTGTTTGGCTATTTGAGTGAAGCTGTCCTCCAGCATCTGTGACATTGGCACAACGCTCATAATTCTGGCCGCCGCCGCTCGGCGATCGGCTAAAGTGTCTTTCGCTGACACTGCGCTAGCGCATACGACAAGGACAATAGCCGCACTGACGAAGAACGCTGTCTTCTTGATGGTTCGCATAGATCTTCCTCGAAAAATCCAACAATATTTATATTGATGCGTATAAAATCCCGTTATTAAGGATTTTATAATTTTATGGATGTTCCCTTTCTTTCTCCTTTGACCGAACATTTAAGCTCAGGCCAGCGGTCAGCCTGCAGCGAATTGTTGGGCGGCAAATCTTCAATAACATATCAATGTAATGTTGGCCTTAAAAACTACTCCTTTCGTAGTTCGCTAACCTCCAATTTCAAAACAAAATCATTTTCACCGATTTTGGTACGAGTTGGGATTGCGTTACGATCGATATTCCCTTGTAATGTGAACGCCAAATCGTCGTACCAAACCTCATCCTCCAAATACCAGGAATGCGACGTCATGCCATGGATAACTTGAAATTTACGGTCGGGTACCTCAAGGTAACGCGGACCACAATCGACATCTAAAGCTTTTTCATGCCCTGGGTTATTAGTTGGCATACCAATACGTCCAACACGCTGACTTATATCAATGTTTTTGATATTAGATACCGCCAGAGCCTCATCGTAACCGCTAAAATAATTGGTTAAGCGTCCGCAGTGATTGAATACTGACACCATATCGGAATTATTAAGCGAAAAACATTCTGATGATAAGTCTGCGGCAACAGTACGATCTGGCCAATTCGCCAATCATTGGCTAAATTGGCAGCGTGGCCTTTATCGACGTTGCGAAACGCTTCGCGTACTACGAATCCGCCCATGGAATGGGCCATCACGTGAATATTGATTGGCAGTCTTTTGCCGTGTATTGGGTAAACGGAATAATGCCACCTTTAACCAAATATGACGCAGCATCTTGTGCGTTAAATCGATCGTATGCATACAAGGCCACACTGCCAGCGGTAGGCCAATCAAAACCAATTACCATACACCCAAAGTGGCGTTTTCGTAGCTCCTCCTCCACCAACCGCTGACGCACTAATGCTTCTTTGGCATCGGTGTTATAGCCATGTACAAAGAAAACGATATGCTTTTCCCCGCTGTAGTACCGGGAGGATTAGCCTGACCGACAATCCCGTCCAGCCATTTCCTAGTCGCCCACCTTATGCGAAGGCATGGGCTCGGTGGCGTTGTCCGGCACTTGCAAATAAGAAACTGAACCAATGCGAACTCCGAATTTGTTCTCGCTGGAAACTTCGTCTCGTATACTCAATACAAAACTACTCATTTCAATCCTCCTATGCAAGTAACTTCATAGTGACACATGTAATTTATTTTCCGCCCAACGACAAAATCATCCACGAGTGTAATGAGTCGGCTGGATTGATTTGTTGTACGTTTTACTTCTTTGTCCTTTTTAGCTCGTCAAATACGTCTTTTGGCATATTATTTATGGTGTCCGCTGCTTCGTTAAATTTCTGGAAGGATTCGTTCATCTGGGCTTGACCCGTTCAATTAATGCCATTTCAACCTCTAAAAGACACTTAAATAGGGCGTGGGCTTTCGTCTTATTCGGCTTCACTCCTTCGCCACCCAGGGAATAGTTTCTCGCTAATACGAGGCGCAGGTTCGTCCGTGCTATTGGCGCATCCCATCCATCGCTTTTTCCTACTTTTACATACCATTCTATGGCGTTGTCCTCATTTTGTTGAACACCTTCCCCATTGCGATACATATCTGCCAGCGTAAGAGCAGCATTTAAGTCTCACCTTTCCGCCGCCAACTGATACCACTTGGCGGCCTCGACGAGGTTCTTCTTAACGCCTTGCCCGTTTTGGCAAGAGAACCCCAAGCTGAAACGGAGCATAAGCGTCGCCTTGGTTGGATTTGTCTTTCCATGATTGAATCATTTGGGCCGTTGTGCCTTCTGCGCCAGAAAGGGATGGGATAAAAAGGACCAGCCAGAAAATCAGCCCAAGACCAAGAACGCGTCTCCTTTTTTTAAGGTTTGTATTTAGAACCAAAGCTTGCCACTTAGGACATTTATCAGTGTTCATATCGGTTCTCATATTTTTACGCATAACCGTGTTTATATTGATCCGTATAAGACACCGCTGTTAATTGTTCCGCTAAACGGAACTGTTTTCCCTTTGGCAAAGGAAGATTATAGAAATGTTTGTCAATGGGAATGCAATAATGTACCAAAAATGGGAATGAAAAGTGTACCACCTGGTTAAAAATGTGGTAACTCCTCTTTGAAAGGAGGTGTTACCGATGATTTTCAAGGAGGTATTTATGGACATTATTGCAATGCGTCGTAACGGTTATAGCATCCGTAAGATTGCCAAGATTGAGGGGATCCATAGAAAAACAGTTAAAAAGTATCTGGAAAGCAACTCGTTCCCTCACTACCAGAAGAAAAAGAGAGGAGCTTCCATTCTCGAACCTTATTACCAGATCATAAGGGAGTACCTGGAACACGATGACTACCAGGCAACCTGGATCTTTGACCGGCTGAAAAGAATGGGTTATGCCGGCAGTTACGATACCCTTAAGGTTTATGTGCGCATGATCAAAGAGCAAAAAACTCGTCTGGCTTACGCCCGGTTTGAGACTGAGCCGGGGCTCCAGGCCCAGGTTGACTGGGGAGATTTCCAGGTTCAGGAAGCAAATGGAAAGACGAGTACCATTTATGCCTTTTTCATGCTTTTGGGGTATTCCCGGGCTCTGTATGTGGAATTTGTCCCCCGGTGCACCCTGGAAGTATTTATGGACTGCCACAGCAATGCCTTTCGTTATTTAGGTGGTGTTCCCGCAGAGATTCTCTACGACAACATGAAAAACGTCGTCGTGGGAAGGGAGAATGGCAAAACCATTTTTAATCTTGAGTTCCTGCACTTTGCCCACCACTACGGCTTTCAACCTAACCCCTGTCCTCCTTATAGTCCCTGGGTAAAGGGTAAGGTAGAGCGTCCCATAGATTATCTTCGGGAACGGTTCTGGCGGGGTTATCCTTATAGTTCACTCCAAAATGCCAACGAGGATGTTGTTGCCTGGCTCGATGAAACCGCCAACCCGAGGATCCATGGCACCCACCATCAACCCATTACCGAACGCTGGAAACAGGAGATTTCCTTTTTGGGGAAATTTCCTCCCGTTCAGTACGATACCTCACTTAAAGTGTTCCGTAAGGTCTATAAGGATTGCCAGCTCTCCTATAACGGCAACCGCTATGTGGTTCCCTATCACGTAGTAGGGAAAAAAGTCATGCTCAAGGTCAAGGGCACCCTGATCCGCATCTACCACGACCAGGAACTTTTGGTAAGTTACCATGAGCCGGAAACCAAAAATAATCTCCTCAGTGCCCCCCACTTTTATGAGCAACTCAAAGATGCCAAAGAACAGTTAGGGCGCAAATATGGCAACAACAAAGGCAAGGCCACCCGGGGATTAACCAATGGCAGTTTGTACCTGGAAGTGGCCTGCCGGCCACTTGCCGACTACGAGCACTATGCGTCAGGAGGCGGCGTATGGAACAACTAACCTATGAACGCCTCCAGGACAATCTTAAACGCCTCAAGTTAAACCGGGCAGCGGAAATCCTGGATACGGTGGTCACTCATTCTGAGAAAAACGATGGTTCTTATCTTGCGTTTCTGGACCACCTGCTGGAGGAAGAGGTGGCCGCCAGGGAGAAAAGGCGAATGAGCACTGCCATGAAAACCGCCGGTCTTCCTTTTGCCAAAACCATCGAAGAATATGATTTCTCCTTTCACCCCCAATTGGAGAAAAAAACCGTGTTGGAGCTTTTTGATTTGACCTTTCTCTCCAAACACGAGAATGTCATTTTCCTTGGTCCTCCCGGGGTGGGAAAAACCCATCTTGCCATTGCCCTTGCCATCAAGGCCTGCTTCCATGGCTTTAAGGTTTACTTCACTACCATGGATACCTTGATCAGAAAACTGAAAGAAAGACAAAACAACAACAATGCTTACTTAAGCGCCAGCCTGGTGATTGTGGATGAGGTTGGGTATCTGCCGGTTAACAGCCAGGAAGCCTATCTGTTCTTCCAGTTTGTCTCCTGTCGCTATGAGAAACGATCCACCATCATTACGTCAAACAAAAGCTTTATCGACTGGCAGGAACTTTTTGGCGATCCCGTTATTGCCACGGCCATCCTCGATCGGCTCCTTCATCACTGTAAGGTGATCAACATCAAAGGACATAGCTATCGCCTGAAAGAACATTCCTTTCACCAACAACTTTCTCAACTCCAAGGAGGTGCCACCATGACTGCTCCACCCTCATAAACCATTGTTTCCTGTAAAAGTGGTACACTTTTCATTCCCATAATTGGTACCCTTTTTCTTTCCCATTGACAACAAGATCTGTGGAGATAGCTAAACTGAATCACTTGAACCGTGATCAATGAAAATTGATTACTTCTAAAAAGGGGTTTCTTCTTTAAATAAATTGGGCAGTTCTTCACCGTCAATCCCGGGCATTTTTAAATCTATGAAGGTGATTTTATATCCGCCTTTTTTGTACCTCCGCTATCGCTTCCCTCCGTTATTCACCGGAGCAACAGCGAATTCTCGGAATTCGAGACGTTGGCAAAGGACTTCAAGAAATTGTTTTTCATCATCAACAAGTAATAGTTTTATCTTATCTCCCCTGTCTTCATTCCTTTTTCAGCCCATTCTTTTCTGCTTCAGAACGAGTTCAATTATTTTTTACTGAAGTCTCGATTTTGATCTTATACTTTTCAATTTTAGACTGCAGGGTCGGCCGAGAAAGGCCGAGAAGTTTGGCCGCCCGGACACGATTACCACTCGTGATCGAAAGAGCTTCGCTTATAAGGATACTCGCAAAGTGATCCATACAATAATCAAACATATTCTCATTCATGCCCGAAACCAGGTTTTGCCGCACCCATTGTCGAATCGTCTCCATCGCCGATTGGTCAGCGACATCCTTCTTCATGCCCTCACCATGAAGAGCCTGGGAGATTTCTTCCTGCCGGATCGGCCCGCCCCGATTAAATATCAATGCCTTTTGGATAGTATTGCTCAACTCCCGAACATTTCCCGGCCACTGGTAGTTGGCCAGGGCATTTTTTACCTCATCCGGCACGCCTAAGTTCTCAATGTTCATTCCTTTGGCAAACCGGGAAAGAAAATATTCCGCAAGCAAAGGAACATCGCTTATCCGATCCCGAAGCGGCGGGAGCCACAAGGTAACCACTTTAAGACGATAATAAAGATCTTCCCGAAAACGACCTTCAGTCAGAGCCGCCTCTAAATCCCTATTGGTAGCAGCAATGATCCGAACATCCACCGGAATAGGTTCTCGACCCCCCAGACGTTCGATGCTTCGCTCTTGGAGAAGACGCAATATTTTAGCCTGAATGCTTAAAGGCATATCGCCGATCTCATCAAGAAACAGAGTTCCACCATGGGCCTGTTCAATCTTCCCAACCCGGCGATTGATCGCCCCGGTGAACGCTCCTTTTTCATACCCAAAAAGCTCACTTTCGAGCAGTGTTTCCGGTATGGCCACACAATTAATAACCAAAAAAGGTTTATTGACTTGGAGGCTGTGCTGGTAAATAGCGCGCGCAACCAGCTCCTTGCCCGTTCCTGATTCACCGCGGATTAAAACGGTGGCATCGGTTGAGGCCACCCGGCCAATCGCTTTATATAAATCCTGCATCAGACTATGTTTCCCGATGATAACCTCTGAAGCTCCGGGGGCTGGGTAACCATCCATCTCCACTTTAGAACGAACAAACTTTCCTGCCTCAAGCGCTTGATCAATTAAATTGAGCATGGCGGGAATTTCAAACGGTTTGAGCATATAGTCAAATGCACCCAGTTTGGTAGCTTCAATTGCGGTCTCCGTGGTCCCAAACGCAGTCATAACGATCACCGGAATCTTAGAATCAATACCCCGAATTGTCCGAAACGCTTCCAGGCCGTTCATTCCGGGCAGACGTATATCCATGATAACTAAGTCAGGGATACGTTTTTTAATCACCTCAATTCCCGCTTCACCTGTACAGGCAGACAAGACCACATGGCCTTCTTCTGTCAGAATTTTCTCAAAACTCTGTCGCAAATTAAAATCATCGTCAACGATCAATATATTGCTCATTGTTCCCCTTTGCGTATTGGGAGGTTAATGATGAACGTTGTCCCTTCCCCTTCACGAGATTGCAAATCCAGCCATCCTCCATGTTCAGTCACAATCCTTTCTGCAATGGTTAATCCCAACCCCGTACCTTCTTCTTTACAACTAAAAAACGGCTGAAATACTTTTTCCTGGATTGATGTCGGGATGCCCGGCCCATTATCGCTCAGGGTAAGCGCCAAAATTCGCCCCATATCCTTCTTTTCAATTTCTTCCTCGGAAATCATAATAGAACCACCACTCACCATGGCCTCACAGGCATTGACAATTAAGTTAACCATGACCTCCTTTAATTGTTCCGGGTCAGCCAGGATCTCCGGTAATTTTTTTTGCCGATTCACTATAATGGTCACCCCATAAGCTTCGACCCGGTGATGGAGAAGTTGGAGAGCGTTGTCCACGATATCAGAGGGGCTCACCATTTGCATTTTGAGTTTCGGTGGACGCGAAAATTCAAGAAAATTTTGAACGATGGTGTCAATATGGCGAATCTCCTCGGAAACAACTGCGAAATCTTCTTTTTGGGTTAAAGAAAGTTCGAGGTTGCGCTCCAAAGAAAAAAGGCGCATTTTCACGGAAGTAAGGGGATTGCGAATACTGTGAGCCACTCCAGCAGCGAGATTACCCACTAAAGCAAATTTTTCCATGTCTTTAATGAGCCCCCGAACCTGATGACTGAGGGCTACAACCTCATTTTCTGGTTTTCCCCAATCACCTGACCGGTCGGTTTCTAAGGCCAGCTTTCTAAGCGGATCCAGGATCTGGTTCATTAAGATGATGGTTAAGGTAACACTGAGAATAACCGCTATCGACATAGCAGTAACCGCAATAACCCGCAGACGCTCTGCCTGGGTGCGGCTCTCATTTTGGGTCGAATTTATTCTGGCATCACAGAAAGCTTTATATTGGGTGAGCAAATCCATTATTTTAAAGAATTGTGAGCGGTCATCTTTGTTAAGTTTTAAAGCCGCCTCCTTTTCCTGGGCCATGAAAAGTTTAATCACGTGGTCGTTAATCTTTATGTAGCTATTATATTCAAGCTCGATTTGTTCAAAATACCCCTTATCAATGTCACTAAAAATGTATTGTTTTGCCTTCGCAAGCTCGGTTTTAAAATTTTGGCGATATCGGTTGAGTTGGCTAAGCCATTCCGGATCTCCGTCAAGAAAATAATAAGAGGCTAATCCCTTTTGATTCGCCAAATCTGATTCTAAAGCTTCTACTGCCCCGAGTGCACCCACATCCTTATCAAGGAGATTGGTAAAGAGCGCCTCTATACTATAGGTATACCAAATCATCACAAGGCCGCCACCCTAATATTATACCCAACAAAACTATTAAATTCGAAAAAACCCGGGCGCGCAAACCAATCTTGTCTAAAATCATCGTATGCCCCTTAAATGCAACCATTTTTCATTAAAAAGCTACCCCCGGCAAAGTCTAACATAAGAGAAGCCGGGGGTAAAGTTTTCTGTCCGTATTTTTCGGAGATAGTATATCTCCTTAATTTCAATATTTGTTTGTCTTCTTTGCTCTCGTGAGAAATAAGCCTTTGTTTTCGATATGCGTCTACAACTTAAAACCGATGAGGATAATGCTTCCGTAATACTTGAGTTATCGTATCTTTAAGGTTAGTTATATTATTTCCGTCTTTTTCTACAAACCCGGCCGCTCTCTGAATAAAAGAGTTGGTCGTGTCACCGGAGGGCAAGTTATGCACGAGCAGCGGAATGAACTGGTTCACATCTTGGAGTCGTTCAAATACTCTTAATTCATCCGCATAGGGAATATCAAGATCAACGATCAAAAGATCAGGAGCTTCCTTCTCTATGATCTTCACTACTTGCCGGCCATCACAGGCTAAGAGGACCCGGTAGCCATCCGTAATGAGTTCT
This sequence comes from uncultured delta proteobacterium, assembly GCA_963727835.1. Lineage (GTDB taxonomy): Bacteria > Desulfobacterota > WTBG01 > JAGOGO01 > JAGOGO01. The sequence continues at coordinate 17,964 of CAVSIB010000032.1, read as the reverse complement.
CGTTGTAAAAATTCTCGGATATTTCGATTGCGGTCAGCAATTAAAAGGGTAAAATTTTCATTCATTAGCATCACCTTTAAAAACTCATCTAAAGGGAAAGCAAAGGTTATGCCAACCTAAAGCAACACGATATTCAGGGGTTAATTATTACTAATTTTTTCGTTAATTACTTTCCGATCATCTTTTAACAGAAAATAATAAATTCCTCAGGTTTTCCAAGCGGCAATAAGAAAAAACCTCGTTTATTTTTTGAAAATTCTAAAATCATTTTTTGTTCGTCAATCCTTTCAACAATTTTTTAAGAGGAAAAAGAAAATATTTTTCTTCAACTTTTACAGCCTGTAAAAACTTTTTATCTTTTTTTTAACGAAAACCGCCTATTGGGGCTTTTTCATACTGGGGAGACTGTTCCGCGGAGACCTAAATTAGGAGATCATGAAAAACCTAGAAAGGAAAAAGAACTCACAACGAGGAAAAAATTAAACTCGGGGGTTAACAGGTATTATCTTAAGCGGAGTAATATGAGGGGGATTATTTTTGCTTAAATTCCAGGAAGGGTTACCATAAATTCTGTTCCCTGCCCTTTTTCGCTTTCCACTCGGATCGTACCACCAAGGGATTCCACGATTCTTTTCACAAAAGGCAATCCCAAACCCCTTCCGCCCGGATCGATCGCCTTTGCTTCCTTGGTGCGGAAAAATTCATTAAATATCTTTGGAACATCCTCGGAGGAAATCCCAATCCCATTATCCTTAACGCGAAGGGTCACCTGCTTATCCACCCGTGTAAGGTGAACGGAGATACTCCCCCCGGTTGGCGTATATTTTATGGCGTTACTGATCAGGTTATTGAGCACCTTCTCCAGCTCTTCCTCTCCTGCCTTTACATTTACCTGCTCTTCGGGCACTTCGTAAGATATTGTTATGCTTTTTTTCTGAGCAATGAGTTTAAAAAGATCTTCGGCTTTTTGAATCTGATCTTTTAGTGATACCGACGTCCAGACCTTATCAATAATCCCCTTTGACTGCCATTGGTAAATGTCAAGCAATTCAGCCGAGACCTCTAAAACTGAGTCAATTCGCTTTTGCATCCGCTCAATCAGTTCTTTTTGTTTATCAGTAATGGTTCCCACGTAACCTTTGAGCATGACATCCAGAAGACCCTGAATCGCGCTTAAGGGAGCTTTTAACTCATGAGTCATTAAAATAATAAAATCATTTTTTGCCTCATCTTGCCGCTTCAATGCATGGTAAAACCTTGCATTTTCGATGGAAATAGCTCCTTGGCTGGCCAAAGCAGCAACGAAGTCCATTTCTTCTTGGGTAAATTCTCTCCTTTCACTGGTAAAAAGACGCAACATGCCGATAACTTTTTCCCTCCCCTTCAAGGGAAAGGAGACCATGCTCACAATCCCCTCTTGCTTAGCCTCTTCCGGATACTGCACTGAAGGGTCAGAAGCAACATCTAAAACTGCGTGTATCTCTCCTCTTAGGGCGCGGGCTAAACTTTTGTCCGCATCCACAGGGCCTTTCTTCATATATGTACTGCTCAAACCACAGGCGTGATAATAATTCCAGCTGATTCGTCCTTTCATCTAACAGTCGAATGGCAACTCCTTTAACGCCCTTGAGATCCCTAATGCTTTCACAGATAAACTCCAGTCTCCGAGTAAATCCAAGGGTGGTGGCAGTATCGATTGCAACCTGATTAAGGATTTCCAGTCTCCGGTTGGTATCCTCCAATTTTTTTTTCAAGTTCTGTGAGCTGCGATATTCTTTCTCGCAAACGCTTAAGCAGAGTAGATACCAGGGAGCTGGAAATAAAAAGCACCATGAAAAAGAAAAAAAGAAGTAAAAGCACAAAGAAAGGATTATTCTGGAGCTCTTTGGATATAAACGAAGCACGGTAACCATGGGGAACAAAACCGATAAATTCAAAGAAGGCCAAGGTGAGAACCATAAGGGCCACCAAACTGACATAAAGAAAGCAGGCCCACCGCTCTAACAAAACCCCACTGAGGATAACATGGAAAAGGAAGTAAAATAATAATGGGCTGGCAATTCCTCCCGTATAGTTGAAAATTCCAGCAATAAAGACGAGATCGGTTCCAAACTGGATATAGGTGATCCGGTCAACGAGATTAAACTCCAAGGAAGGAGCTTTTTTAAGGATGGAAAGTTGATACTGGAGAAGCGCATTCAAAAAAGCAACCGGGAGGCAAAGGAATAAAATGCGGACAAGAGGAAGGTTTAAATTAAGGAGAAAGTTGCTTGTAAGGCTGGCAAGAATGGTCACGCCCAGCAAAATCCACCTCAGCGAGATCCACCAGCCAACTTTCGAAAGTGGTTCTTCCCTTCCCTTCTCATAGAAAAAGGCTTTTATTTCCTGCTGCTCATCCATTTTGTTATTAGCCGAATTTTTTAATAAACAATTAAGGTATGGAATTGATGAGCGCGGTGCGTTTTTTTATCAACGATATGTGTTCTGCGATGTAAGGAAGGCGAATATTACTCGCAAGTCTGGCAACCATCACACATTTTATTTATCGTTACCGTTTCAGTAACTTTTTGATCTTTTCCAATAAAGGATCAATCCGGACAGGCTTTTCTAAATATTCGTCTACTGGAAGGTAATCGCCATCTTGCTGGGGAGAAAACTTCATATTCATTTTTTGGGATACTCCGGTCATCATAATAATCGGTGTCTGAGAAAACTCTCGGTATTCAGATTTTGGGTCTTTACTCCTGAGCTGATAGGAAACTTGAAAACCTTCAGTGGCAGTTTCCATCATTACGTCAAGGATAATAAGGTCCGGATGGATTTCCTTAACCAACTTGAGGCCCTCAGTCCCATTCCCGGCACTAAACACATTGTAATTGTTGGCTTCTAAGGTAATTCGGATGAGCTCAACGGAATCAAGGTCGTCATCAATAATGAGAATTTTTGGCTTATCCATGACTTACCTCCTGTTTTATTTCGATAAGAGTAAAAATTATTTAAAATGTTTTCGATTAATGGGTGGAGCAAGAAACACAGGGGTCATAAGCCCGCACAAGCATCTCCACCATTAATTCAATTTCTTCCTGGGAACGATCTTTAATTTCCTCCACAAAAGCTTCCATGTCCTTTTGGATATTTGCATGGTTCTGGTTGGTGGGGATTACGCAATTCGCCCAGACAATCTCACCGTCTTTGTTATATCCGTATTCATGGAAGAGGATTCCTCTCGGCACCTCAACAGCCCCGGCTCCAAATCCTGCTTTAACAGAAATAACCGGTTTTTCTTCTTTGTCCCATTTCTGCACAAGTTTCTTTATTAATTGGATTGAGTCTTCGAAGGCATGAGCTATTTCCACAAGCTGAGCCACATTATTCATAAAGGGATTGAAATTGACAGGTTTCAGACCCACAGAATCAGCAAGTTTCTTGGCTCCCGGGAGCAGCTTGTCATAATTCAAATTTAGACGGGCAAGCGCACCCACCATATAAGAGTCACGTTTGTTCCGGGCAAACTTGGCGGTGGATTGGGGAACCAAGTATTCATTAACAACGTCCTTGTATTGATCAACCGGCCATGTTCCTCCGTCGGTGGATCCGATATCTCCTTCATAGAATGCATATTCAGTCGGATGAGTAAGCCCAATATATTCAGTCTCCCGAGAAAATTTTGGAAGATTTGGCGCCAGACTCTTGACAAAATCCACCAGGGTCATTACATCAGACGACGCTGATTCTAATTTTTTACCTAAGTCCTCCAGCTCGGCCACGGTCGGCCACTTGGCAAATCCACCTACCACCGGACGCTGCGGATGAATCGTGCGACCTCCGATCAGGTCGGACATTTCATTCGCCAGGCGATGAAGCCGGACAACAAGAAGTACCTCCTCACGGTGTGTGGAGGCAAGAGGAATAACACTTGGTTGCCCTACGAGATCGGGAAGCACCAAATACCCCAAGTGAAGAATGTGGCTCTGAAGGGTCTCACCATTAATCAGCAGTTTGCGGAGTTTAACTGTCTGGTCGGAGACCGTGATGCCCATCGCTGCCTCAGTGGCTTTTAAAGAGCAAAGGGTATGGCCAATGGAGCAAATTCCACAGATTCTCGAAGTAATGTGCGCGACTTCATTCCATTTCCGCCCTCGGAGCGCGGCTTCGAAAAATCGGGGAGCCTCCACCACCTGCCACTGACACTTCTCCACCTTACCGTCTTTTATTTGAATATCGGCATTCCCATGCCCCTCTATACGGGTCACATGGTGAATCTGAATTACCTTTGTACCATTCATTTTGACACCTCCGAAAAACCAGTGTAAAGTCGAAATTTTTTAAGAATGTCGGCTACACTCAGACCATACTTAGCCAAGACCTCCCTTTCTGAGTCCGCATTGGGATTGTCAACAAAACCCCGGCATCCCCAGCATACGCTTCCTTCTACAACACAACAAGCCCCACAGCCTGCCCGGGTAACCGGTCCCATACAGGTCTGTCCCAACTCGAAAACACATATATTTTCAGCCACCTTACATTCCTCGCAGACCGGGTAATTGGGAATTTCCGGTTTCTTTCCCATCAGCAGCGCTTTGAATGCCATAACGAATTCATTTCGATTTATCGGACACCCATGGATCTCGAGATCCACCGGAACTACCGCTTTAATAGGCCGCGCCGGGTATGTCTCATAGTTGGCAAACTTATCTCCATAAACAAATTTCCTTACACTTTCCGGCTCCTGAAAATTCTTGAGCAGATTGACCCCGCCTATCGTAGCGCAGGCGCCGATTGCAACCAAGGATTTTAGCATTTTTACGAATTTCCATAAGCCTCGGCTCATCGGAGCGACGAGTGATTGAACCTTCAACAAAGGCGATGTCATAATTATCCGAGTGTCCCTTCATGGCTTCCCTGAAACTCACAACATCCACTGCCCCAACCACCTTCAAGAGATCCTCTTCAAGGTTTACGATTTGGAGCTGATCCCCCTCGCAGCTGGCAAAGTCAAAAAAAGCTACTCTTGGTTTATTCATCACAGCGCCTCCTCTAAGCCAAAGATATCCGAATACCTTAACACCGGGCCATCCTGGCAGACATAAATATTATTGATCTGGCAATGGCCACACTTTCCTAATCCACACTTCATTCTTCTTTCGAGGGAAAGGAAGATTTGTGTATCGGGTATGCCCTTTGCTTTTGTCTCCATTATAACAAAGCGGTACATCACCGGAGGGCCAACCACAACACAGATCGTTTTAGAAGGATCAACGTCTACCTTGGGGAAAAGAGTGGTGATCACGCCGACGTTGCCTTTCCAGTTTGCATCGGCCCGATCCACTGTCTCCAGGTACCGGATATCCTTTCTCCCTTTCCATTCCTCAAGTTCGCTGAGAAAAAGCTGTTCCGAGGGATTCCGGGCACCGAATAAGATCGTTACCTCTCCATAATCCTTTCTGTGTTCTAAAACAAATTTAATGAAGGAACGCAAGGGAACCAACCCAATCCCACCGGCAACGAATAATACATCTTTTCCCTTGGCCTCCTCGGTCGGGAAATTGGTGCCAAACGGGCCCCGAATCCCGAGCTTATCTCCAACCCCGAGGCCGTGCATCGCATTGGTAAGATTTCCCACCTTTCGAACCGCCAGCTCAAAGGAATTATCATTTATCGGAGGAGAGGAAATTGATATGGGAGCTTCACCAATCCCCATAACAGATACCTCTACAAACTGTCCAGGCTTATGGCCCAACGGCTTCCCGTTCGAGAGGCGTAATTGAAAAAGTTTTTCACTTTCAGTAAGTTTCTCGATTCGGGAGATCTCCGCCCACTTGGGTAGATAAGGAGAACCGTCTAACGTAGGTTGATTCATCATAAGATTCCCTCCTTACTTTTACTTCTTCCTTTAATCTATTAAAGACATCCACCGGGTCAGCGATGTCGGGGAGACAATATGCAGCACATCGGCCACACCCCACACACGCCGCATCATTTAATTTAGGAAACAGATATTGTCCTTTGCGGTAAAAACGATGTCGGTATCGTGCGGTCCGGTTCTCACGGAAATTCTCTCCGGTGGCAACTTTGGCGAAATCGGAAAATAAACACCCATCCCAGCGACGAAGGCGCTGGCCATGGGTAAGATCCAGATCTACATCATCCCACACATCAAAACAGTAGCAGGTAGGACAGACCATATTACAAGTCCCGCAACTCAGACATTTACCCGCTTTTTCATCCCAAAGGTAACTGCCGAGGGATTTTTGGAGCAAAGAAGGCAACTCTCGCATGGGAAAGGTCAGAGCCTTTTTTTTGCACATATCCAACATCTTAGAACGAAATTCCATTCGCTTTCGCTCTTCTTCTTTAGTGGCCGGGCTAACCTTTGCGTACTTTTTTAAGAGATTTCCGCCCTTATCGGTTCCCACCTCTACCAAATAGCTCTCTCCGATATCCGTGAGCATTAAGTCGAAGCCTGAGGATACTGAAGCTCGCCTCCATGGAACCCCAGAAAGAACGCGGGGAAACCTTTGTCGGATCAACCCCAATGAGTAAAATTCCTTCTCTTCGCCTCAGATAGTTTGGATCAGGGTTTCCTTCGCTAAAGATTTTATCCATTTGGCCTACGGCTTTAAGATCATAAGGATGTACACCAAAGATAATAAAGGGCTTGCTCTCGATCACTTCAGCAACTTCCGACTTGGGGCCAATGGTAAATTTAAGAAGTTCTTCCTTGGGAGGGAAAAAATACTTTTTCGGGGGCATCGTTGTGCAGTCGTAATCCAAGCACAACTCATCAGGAGAATTGATGGAACCATAAAAAAATGACTTACCATAAACAGACTGCCCTTTTCTCTTAACCCCTTCCACTTGAAAGTTATTGATAAGATTCTGGACAAAGAGACCGAGATCATGCTTATCAATTTTCTGTAATTCCATAATCTGCCTCCTACTTGGCTCACCTTTCTTCTTTTATTAAAATTCCCTATAAACTTTTTTACTTTTTTACCAATTTCTCACCCGATCTCTATCAGAGTGATGGTTTTGTAAAAAATGTAAAAAGTATTTAATCAGACTGAGTTAACATGTCAAGTTTTATTTTTTGTTTTTTTCTTCGAAATTGTTTTCCTTCTAACCCAAATATCTATTACAAAAAATTTTGTCAAAACATTGATCCCTCGTAGGAACAATTGGCTAAAAAGCAGGCATAAATTGTGCCCACGATCAAAATTTATTGGATTACCTATGAATTTTAAAATGAAAATATTTAAGGAAATAATTAATCTATTTAATTAATGTAAGTTTAAATTTTGATGGGTGTAATAATACAAAAAAATAAATCAATATTTTTTTTATTACAATACCATGCAAAACATTTTCTTCTTATAAAAAACTCAACGGGTGAAGAACTAATACAAGTACTTTAATAACCAATAAGTTGACAGTCTGTAAAAAAACTCGACACTTTGAACGAAAAATTTTTTCTGGTTTTCAAACTAAAAATTTATACAACTTATAATGTTAGCAAATTCGGGGTAACAATTCTCCAGCAAGCATACTTATAATCCGCGAGGAACCAAACTGGGTTTTCATAACCACTTTTCCAGGGTGGTCGGCCACAACTTCACCAATTATTGCTGCTTGAGTTCCCTGCTCATTTTTTTGCATCTTAGACAAAACTTTTTCCGCAGCTTGAGAATCAACCACTGCCACCAATTTTCCTTCATTGGCTACGTAAAGCGGGTCAAATCCTAAAAGTTCACAAGCTGCCCGAACGGTATCCCTAACCGGTATTTTATCTTCTTCAATTGTTATTCCCACTTTGGAACTCTCGGCAAACTCATTTAAGGTGCTTGCTAACCCTCCCCGCGTAGGGTCACGAAGAGCATGAATTTTGTTCGAGGCTTCTAACATATCCGCAACTAATTTATTTAAGGGGGCACAATCACTTTCGAGGGAAGTTTCAAACTTAAGTCCCTCCCGTTGGCAAAGAACTGTGATCCCATGATCCCCAATGGGGCCGCTCAGGATTATTTTATCGCCAGCTCTTGACATTTGAGCCAGAGATTTCCATCCCGTCGGGAATAATCCCGATACCCGAGGTATTGATAAAAAGCTTATCGGCTGATCCGCGATTAACCACTTTTGTATCGCCGGTAACCACCTCTACACCTGCTTCTTGGGCGGTAGTGTGAATGGAGGAAATTATTTTTTTTAGATCATTTAATAAAAATCCCTCCTCGATGATAAACGAAAGGCTCACATACTTTGGCACTGCTCCCACCATTGAAAGGTCATTTACTGTTCCACAGACAGCCAGCTTGCCAATGTCTCCTCCCGGAAAGAAAAGAGGGCTAATCACATAGCTATCAGTAGTAAAAGCAATGCGGCCATTCAGCGTAAAGCTGGCTGCATCATCTAAAAGGTTCAGACAAGGGTTTCCTAATTCTTGCACTAATAAATTTTTTATTAAGTCGTGGGTCAGTTTTCCACCGCTGCCGTGAGCAAGAAGAATTTTATCGTCCATTGTTTTCACCACCATAAAGATAATAGGCCGCGCACGAACCTTCGGACGAGACCATGCAGGGTCCGACCGGCTGTTCGGGAGTACAATACGAGCCAAAAAGCTTACAATTGAGCGGCGTTTTAATGCCCCGTAGAATTTCGCCGCACACGCATCCTTCGGGTTCTTTTGCTGGAATTGCTTCCAGAACAAAAGAAGCTTCAGCATCAAAGTCTTGATATTCTCTCTTGAGCTTAAGACCGCTTGCCGGCACCCGACCAAGCCCCCGCCAATTAGCCTCGGTAATCTCAAATACCGTTTCCATTATTTCCCGAGCTTTTTTATTTCCTTCTGGCTTAACTCCTCTTCGGTAAGCGATCTCGATCGTTGGTTTTTTGTTTTCGATCTGGGCGATAAGCATTTCCACTGTCAGCAGAATGTCCAAAGGTTCAAAACCGGCAACAACACCACCAATACCATAATCGCGCGGGATAAATTCATAAGGATAGGAGCCGATAATAGCGCTTACGTGTCCGGGCAGAATGATACCATCGAGCTTAATCTCTCCTGAATCAAGCAGTGCTTTGATCACCGGAGGGCAGAGTTTATGCAAGGACAGGACATAATAGTTTGTGATCTCCCGGTTTTTAGCCTCAAGGATTGAGGCCGCAATCGTAGGGGCAGTGGTCTCAAACCCGATACCCAAAAAGACAACTTTTTTGTCTCGGTTTCCTCTGGGCGATCTCTAAAGCATCCTGCGCTGAATAAACGATCCGCACGTCACCGCCGTCAGCCCTCACTTTTTGGAGGCTGGAATAACTGCCCGGCACTTTGAGCATATCGCCAAAGGTGGTCAGAATTATTTCTGGTTTTTTGGCCAAAGCGATTGCTTTATCAATGTCTGCATTGGCCGTAACACAGACCGGACAACCCGGACCCGAAAGCAATTCCACCTGAGGGAAAAGAATCTGGCGAAGACCGTACTTCATGATCGCTACGGTATGACCGCCGCAGAACTCCATGAGCCTCAAACCCCGAAGAGCATGGTTACGGATTTTTTTCACTAAACGCTGAGCCAATTCAGGATCGCGGTACTCATCAAGAAATTTTATCATTATCCGCCTAATTCATTAAACAGTTTTAGCGTTTCTTGAGCTTCGTCCTCATCTACCACCCCAATGGAGTATCCGGTATGCACCAAAATATAGTCCCCAACCTTAACATCCGGAGTAAGGGCAATGCTCACATTCCGAGAGACGCCACCAATTTCTACCTCGGCGTGCTGTCCTTCGATTGCTTTAACCTGGAATGGAACGGCAAGACACATGAACTGAAATCCTTCCTTGATTAAGAAGTAATAAAATTACCAATTACTGCTTGGCCTAAGGAAATCCCCCCGTCATTGGTAGGGACTTCTCGGTGGGTAATGACGTTAAACCCTGCTCTTTCAAGAAAAATACAGGTCAGCCTGAGGAGCAGTCGGTTCTGAAATACCCCTCCACTTAACGCTACTTTTTTTATACCCGTATCTCGAGCGAGGGTTTGGCACATCCGGACGACCATCTGCGAGATCGTATGATGAAATCGAGAAGCGATCTCAGTTTTGGAGATCTCCTGATTAAGGTCTTCAAGGATTGCCGCAAAAAGTTTCTGAAGCCGCACAGCTTTTATTCCGTTCTTCTCGCTAATTTCAAAAGGATATATTCTTCCCCTATTCTTTTCCCTCCCCGGCAATCATTTCCAGTTCAATCGCGGCTTGGCCCTCATAGTCAACCACATTCCGGATATTCAATAAGGCTGATACGCCGTCAAATAAGCGGCCACAACTTGAGGTCAAGGGAGCGTTGATGCCTTTTGCGATCTGTTTTTTGATAAGTTCCAACTCCACCTCCTCTACTGTTTCGAGAAATCCGAGCCGCTGGTTTAAAGTTTGTTCGCCTAAGAGGTTCACAAGATAGCTTATGGCCATCCGAAAAGGTTTTTTAATCGCATTCTCCCCTCCGGGCATTGGTACATATTCCAGATGTCCGAGCCGTTGGAATTTACCATAATCAACCACAAGAAACTCTCCTCCCCAAATGGAACCATCCTCGCCATAACCAGTACCATCAAATGCAACTCCTAAAACCGGTGGCGCGACTTTATTGTCAGTGATGCAGCTTACGATGTGGGCATGATGATGCTGGACGGGAATTACGTTGAGATCATTATTCGTAGTTTTAAGCTCTTGAGCATACCGGCTGGAAAGATAATCAGGGTGTTGATCACAGACGATAATCTGTGGGTTTAATCGAAAAAGCTTTTTATAATGATCCAACACCTTTTCAAAGTGATCCAGGGTTTCAAGGTTATCCAGGTCACCGATGTGCTGACTGATAAAAGCGTACTCGTCCTTGGTGATACAGAAAGTATTTTTTAGCTCCGCGCCGCACGCTAAGACTTCTTGAGCATGAAAAGGAAGGTGGATCGGATCCGGAGCGTAACTTCGCGCTCGCCGTAAAACCTGGGGTTTAGTCTTTTCAACCATCGTCACACTATCATCAAACTGGACATGGATATCCCGGTTATGCACGAGAAAATAATCGGCAATCCCCGAGAGTCTTCTCAACGCTTCATCATTATCCTTGGCGATCGGTTCTTCACTGAGATTACCGCTCGTCATCACCAAAGGCAATGAAAACCCGTGCATCAGCAAATGATGAAGGGGCGTGTACGGCAACATCACGCCTAAGTAGTTGAGGTTTGGGGCTACTGCCGGCGCGATCACGCTTTTATCTTTAAGCCTTAATAAAACGATGGGTGCTTTCGTGGAGGCAAGCAGGTTCTCCTCCTCTGGTGATACCCAGCAGAATTTCTTTGCCTCCTCAAGCGAAGTCATCATAACCGCAAAAGGTTTAAAGGGTCTTTTTTTCCTTTGTCTTAAATTGATTACCGCCGGTTCGTTCGTCGCGTCACACGCAAGCAAAAATCCGCCCAGCCCCTTTAAGGCAAGTATCTTCCCCTGCTTCAGTAAGGCACAAGCATCACGAATAGGATCCTGAGAAGCAATCGTCTTTCCAGACTGATCAGTAATTTCAAGTTTCGGCCCGCATGTGGGACAGCAATTGGGTTGCGCGTGAAAGCGCCGGTCAACCGGGTCATCATACTCCGTTTGACATTCCGGGCACATTTTAAATGTTCGCATAGTTGTTTCAGGGCGGTCGTAAGGAATGTCCTTGATGATAGTAAACCGGGGTCCACAGTTGGTACAGTTGGTAAAAGGATAGCGATACCGTCGGTCGTTTCTATCCAGTATTTCTTTTAGGCACAGTGGGCACGTAGCAATGTCCGGAGAAATGCGCTGGTATTTTCCTTTTTCCGGCTTGCTCTCTCGTATCTCAAAAGTCTGATCCCCATCCGAAGCAATATAGAGGTGGTTTATCTCTTCAATCAGAGCAAGCGGCGGCGCCTCGGCTTTAAGCTGATCCAAAAACAATTGAAGAGAATCACTCGATCCTTCCACTTCAATTTTTACATCACCCGAAGTATTACACACCCATCCTTTTAGCCCGTGTTTAGCGGCAAGTTGATAGACAAAAGGCCGAAACCCCACCCCCTGCACAATTCCCCGCACACTTATTTTTGCCCGCTTTATTGGTGCGATGGGGAATGAATCATCCTTTATCAACGTCATAACCGTAACATTCCAAATTTATTTTCAATGGTGTTCTTCGATTTTTTACAAGGAAACAAAATAACAGTAGCTTAAGCAAATATTATACCCAACCACAGCCAAATTCTCAAGCAATCTTCAATACAAACTTGACAAGAGAGAGCGCGTATGATTATTTATCAATATATTTTATAGACTTAGTATAAAAAATAATGGTATGCGCAGGAATAGAAACACATGAGAAGCATAAAGGCAACTGGATTATATTCAGTCATAATCTTTACCCTGACTGCGCACAAAAATCAGGACATTTGCGCTGATAGATGCGGCTGATTTAGTGCGTTGCGGAACCGATAAACCAAAAGAGAAAAAACAGGAAAAAGGAGGTGGACTTGACCGTCGGGTATGTGCCAATAGAAATGCCTCAAATACTCAAGCCTGGTAGGAAATAGAAACAAAGGTGGCGCCCATGGAAATCATACGAAAAGAAGGGTTTAACTTTGGCTTTGAACCCAGTGCCTGTGAGAGTTGTCCTGGCTACTGTTGCCACGGAGCGTCCGGTAATATTTGGGTTAACCACGAGGACATTCTTAAAATGTGCCGGTTTCTGCAAACCAACCCCATTGATTTCATCCTCCAATATCTCAATCGCATCAACAACCGTTTTTCCATTAAAGAGCGAGGTGTGGGGATGCACGATTTGGAGTGTGTCTTTTTCGACCACCGCCAAAAATGCTGTTCAATCTATATAGCAAGGCCGCGTCAATGCCGCACATTTCCGTTTTGGGAATATTTCAAAAGACACAAGGATGATCTCATTAAAGAATGTCCCGGCATAAGGCCGTAGAAGAAATCATTACCTTATGTGTTTTTTAGCGGGCGCAATAAGAAACCATGTTTCCTGATACAGCACGATGTCGCTCTAGGGTTGGGGAGCTCGAATCACCTGAGGATCAGTCCTCACCAATTCCAGGAGCATATCCTCGGCATAACCTGCTTTCGCATAACACCGGCCAACCTTATTGTTGTTATAATCCATCCGGTGCTCAGCTTCAGTATTGGGCTTCACGGCACCGATTTCATGGGCATCGGTTACTTGCTTTGCAAACTCAGGTCCAAATTCTTTGGTGAGCAGAAAGCTCCATAACACATGGCGATATGCCTTTTCTGGTACTGTGGCATCCTTTGCGTGGGCAGCTTCCGACCTAGTGCGGGCGTAGTTGCGGGTCTTAAAAAGCGCCGGCGCCAGAAGCGGGTGGGTAGAAACCAGACGGATTTCCGTCTCAGTGAGCTCTTCATTTAACATCTTACTAATCCGTCGCACATCGTCAGGCGACATGACGAGAAAATAGTAACTGTTTTCCCTTTTGGTCGTGATATCTGCCTTCACCGCGGATCCGCCAATCTTAAAACTACTCTCAGCTCGAAAATCGAAAGGAATCTGAGTCGTGCCTTGCTGCAGGAACTGCAATACCCTCTTAGGAATCTCGGCCAGTGCACTAGCCGAGATTCCTTTTCCGTCTCCCTTGAGGGGAAATTCTATCCTTAATTCTCCACCGTCCAGGCCTTCTTGTGGTTCACCTGGAGTTTCCTTTGAAGACAGTCCGCCTTCCACTCTGAGGGCAATATCATGCGCACTGATTGCGGCAACGCCTTTAAGGAGTCTTTTAAGGCAAAGGTTTATTTTCCCTATTGATAAGACGATATCCTCCCCCGGGGCGAGAGTAATATATTTGGGAGCACCGATAACCGCGACGAACTTTCTCCACCTAACCGCGCTAAAACCATTTAACCCCACATCGCCAAATCGGGCAAAATCCACGTTGATTCCTCGCGCCTTGCTTTTTGCCGTCAGATATTCGAGTGCCTTATTGGAGACCTTCTCCAGGACGAAGTCCCCAACCATAATCCCACCAACAATCAAAAAAGCAAGAACCACGATTACAGCAAGAAGGAATTTTTTCATGTTATCCTCTGTGTCGACATGCTTGGACAGATGCAATAACCAAATGAGAAAAAGACTTACTAACCTTTTTGTGTCCAACAATGCTTAACGGTCACCTATGATTTTTTTAAGTACCTTGACCACCTCTTCCGGTTCCAGTCGTTTGGTGTAGTCGATGTCAACAAACGAATATCTGATAATTCCGTCCACATCAATCACGTAGGTAGCTGCGAGTGGAAGTTCATAGCGTTCATCGCCGTTTGCTGCCGCAACATCAGCGCCGAATTGCTTATAGATCGTCCGCAGTCGCTCGGGTAAGCTGAAGACCAGGCCGAACTGACGTGCCACCTTATTACCGACGTCACTCAGCACCTCGAATGACACCTTGTTTTCTTCGGCAGTCGCAAGCGACTTTTCCGGCACTTGCGGCGAAATCGCAACCAGTGTCGCCCCTAATGACTTAATTTCAGAGGTAATGAGCTGCAATGACCGCAGCTCTAAGTTACAGTAGGGTCACCACCCGCCGCGGTAGAAACTCACTACCAGTGGACCACGGGCCAGAAGCGCCTGGGAAGAAATATCCTTACCAAAGATATTGGGAAGAGAAAACGTCGGAGCCTTGTCCCCTGTCTTGAGACTTTTTTCGACAATGCCGGACTGGGCAAGGCGTTCGGCTTCTTCTTGCATTACTTTCTGTATGTCTTCCGGAACTTGTTTAATGAATTGCGTCATGAAGTTTTCAATGTCATCTCGCAGGCTCATCTTAACACTCCTTTCCATGTGTTATAGTTACTACCTTTAGGGGAGGATGTTCGACAACCACACGCATACCTCCTCTACCATAATTTCATTGTCAAATAACCTCATAAGCATAATAGACGCACCAAAAGGGTTTAGGTGCAACCATGAGTGAATGCGACATTATCGCTCCTATGCCCGCTTCCTCGACACGTTTTTCTAAGGAAAGCAAAGCCACGTGAGGCCGATCAAAAGCAAAGCGGGCAACCCAAACACCAGGAGCCCCATGTTAGCTGCACGGGATTCTCCTTCCACCATGCTACTGCCATACCACCCAACCGTGAATATAATCAGAACTGCGGCTATTACTCCGAGAATATTGCCATACCACGGGCAGTGGTAGTGAACATTAATATAACCGAGAAAAAAAATCGCCAGCCCGCCTAATACCCCCATGAGGGAAAATATAAGATTCATAGCATTGTTCTCCGTTTTAAATTACTTCCTGTTTTTACATTTTTGAGAAATGGTTAGACAGTCTTCCAGTAATCTTCGATAAATTTCAGATTCTGCGGCGTTCCGTAATATGCTCCGTAGCCAAAAGCACCATCAAGGACTTTCGCAAGGTTTCTGGTTAAAGGGAAACGGGTGCCGATTTTGGCAACCCGGTGGTGCCAGAGGTCCCGTTTGTTATAGGGACATACGGTGATACAATGCCCGCAATCAGTTCCCATCACACCCCACCAAGCAACACACTGATCTGCTTTGAGATACCACTTTTTTATGCCCGGATTACTAACGCACGAATCCACCGTGAAACTTGGTTCATCGTCAAACGAAATCGCTTGAGAAGGACATGCATCCGCGCATTTTTTGCAGGACATGCAAAATTCCTTCACGCCAAAGGTCACCGGCTTATCGGGGACCAACTCCAGTTCCGTGAACACCTTTGCAAGTCGTATGCGAGGACCATACAAGGGGTTTATGATTGGACCCATCCGGCTTCCTTCTCCTAATCCGGCCTGAATCGCTAGCGGGATGCTGCTGGCGGTATCATTGCCGCAGGGGATCGCGTCATATCCCAATTTGCGAATAAATTCCGCCACCGAGTGACTGGTCACCGCCATCCGGGAATAGCAGGTACCCGCCGCAGCGTCCCCGATTGCCGATGGTGTGGTCTTATAAGCCGCGTAATCCATCTCAAATCCGAAAACAATCACGCTCTTGGGCTCAAAGGGAAAGGTATTCTCCTCATGGGTTCCATCATAAAGATTGAAGCGCTTTTCCCAGACCCACCGTTGATCATAGGGGGCTATCCCCACCACGTCCGCGCCAAGAAAAAGAGAGGTTTTCTTTACCACCACGGTGGCTTCCCGTGGGTCTTTGAAAGTATACCTTATGGGCCACTTCGGATGCTTCCAGGTAAGCAGCCCATCACGCATCTCACCATCAACAAAATGCTTGAAATGTCCAGACACCCCCCCTTCACTCAAGCGCGCACCAAAATGATCAACCGCCCACCCGGCGTTTTCGAACGCATATTCCAGCTGAGACCATCCCTTGCCGCCTTTTCTCTGGATGGCCTGAGCGAGCTTTTCATTGTCCCAGAAAACCTTGGCCATCGGCGGCGGGAATGGTATCGAGTGGCTCGCCAAGTCTTGGAGGAACCCTTCAAAAGGCTTATTCGCCTTCTTTGCCGCGCATAGTATGTCTGCCACCCCGTCGGCCTTGGCAACATACATACCGAAACTTTGCCGAATCCTCTGTCTTTCTTCGAAGTGGGGATCTTTCGGATCGTTGGCTCGTGGGCTAAACGGACTCACATTGCTAAAAAGTAAATTCACTTGGTCAAATCGCTGGAAATCTGCACGTATTTCATAAATCTGATCGATCTGTTCGTGTTCTTTTAAAAATCCGAATGTTGCCGCTTTTACGGACTTTCCTTTTATCGAGCCCATTGCCGAATTTTGTGGTGGCGGCCATAGCGGAGGACGCAAGATCGTATCTTATGAAAGATCGTCGGCTCATTCTCATTCCTTTCTGCGCAATTATGCTAAAAATTACTACTTTTGGGTTTAGGCTCATGGTTAGTGCCTGACTCCACTTTTACCGAGTTTGAGGTCCCAGCGCCCTTATTTTTATCCGAATGCTGGTTACATTATCTGGCCCGCAATCGCCTTGTTTGGATGCCGAGCAAGGTCCGAAGAGAGTCCAAGCAATTCTTTAAGTCCCTTTCATCTTTGCTTACCCGGCTCATCATAATACCTCCCTCAACAGTACCGACAATAGTCTTGGCTAATACAGAAGGAGAGATATTGGTTTTGAGCGCACCGCTCTTCCGCGCTTCCTTCAGCAACTCGGCAGTTGCGGTGGTCCACCGTTGAAAAACGCGCTTGATAATGCTGGAAAAATGCTCATTATGGTCACTCATCTCCAAAGCAATGTTTCCAACAATGCATCCTCCGACAAACCCGACACTGCGGTGTTTCTCAAAAATAGCATCAAAAAAGTTTGATAGTTTTTCCAGCGGACCCTTTCCCCGAAGATTTTCGGCCATAAAGACAAAAAATTCCTCTTCCACTTCTTTCAGTATCGAAAGTGCCAAATCCTCTTTGCTGGGAAAATGAAAGTATAGGTTTCCCTTCTTTACCCCGGTTGCTTCAATAACATCATTGATCGTGGTGTTGCGAAATCCCTGTCGGTTTATAAGCGTTCGAGTGGCTTCAATCACGCGCGCCCGGGTAGCCCCGCCCTGTGCTTTGGTAGCCATGACTGCCTCCTTTGTACCATACGGTCAGTACATTATGACAACTTTTTTCCTCTGTCAAGTTATTTTTTCAACCCATGAAGAATATACGAATAAATTCCGGTTCGGTTAGCCAAAGGGGAGCGTAAGGAGCACAAAGGTCTGACCATCCTGCCTTCTTACGTGTCGCTCAGCCGTTACGGAAAAATGATGGGGATCATCAATAAAAAGCAGAAGCGGTGATAAACTGAACAAGTTATGGCATGTTGGCTGATGCGTTTTGATGGTAAGCCCTGCCTGTCCTCCTGCATCACATCTTACCCGTTTAATTTCGATGCTATTGGTTCTTGGCTCATCTGCTTTCACTATCTCAATCAGCAATTCCCTACCTT
>CAVSIB010000031.1:0-10139 GCA_963727835.1 uncultured delta proteobacterium | reverse complement strand
CAAAAATTAAAATATATTATTTTTAAAAATTGGGGCTGTAGCTCAGCTGGGAGAGTACTTGACTGGCAGTCAAGGGGTCACGGGTTCGATCCCCGTCAGCTCCATAAAGAAAATTAAGAGGTTAGGGATAACCTCTTTTTTATTTTCTAGTTAATTTCTAACTTATATCTAACAATTAAATTTTTTTATCAATAAGTGATCAAAGATTATTTGAAATATAGAAAAAGATGTTTTCGAGGAGATAATGAAATCCAATAATTTTTCTACGGTTGCAATGTGTGAAGAAAATCAAAAATGGCGTGATTCTATACGCCGGCAAAAAAAAATTTATTCGAGAAGAAATGATATAAGAAGCAATTTCGCCCGCGACTTTAACAGGATTCTGCATTCGACCGCGTATCGGAGGTTAAAACATAAGACGCAGATTTTCTTCGCAACCGAAAACGATCATATTTGCACCAGAATTGAGCATGTTAACCATGTTGCTGCGGTAAGTTATACAATATCAAAGTATTTGGGCCTAAATACAGAATTAGCTCAAGCTATTGCTATTGGTCATGACCTTGGGCATACTCCATTTGGTCATGAAGGAGAAGATATTTTAAAAAGAATTTCTGAAAGAGATTTAGGAGAGCGATTTTGGCATGAGAAAAACAGCCTTTGGTTTGTAGACAAAATAGAAACCCTAAAAGACCCGGATGGAAATGAGATGAATCTGAACTTAACCTATGCTGTGAGAGATGGAATTGTCTCACATTGTGGAGAGGACAATGGAAAATGCCAGAGTATCCCGAGAAAAAAGGTGATAGACTTGCAGGAAATAGCGAAGCCCAATCAGTATGGCCCGTATACTTGGGAAGCTTGTATTGTAAAAGTCGCTGATAAAATCTCTTTCTTGGGAAGAGATATTGAGGACGCCTTGACGCTTAGGTTTGTAACCGATAAACAAATAAGGAATCTAATTAACCGTATAAATAAAAAATTCAAGATGAACGTAAAAAAGATAAATACTACCGTTCTTATGCATGACCTTATTATCGATTTATGTAATTCCAGTAGTCCAAAAGAGGGAATTAAATTTTCCCAAAAGAATTTGAGATTGTTAAAAGAGCTTCGCGAATTCAGTAAAAAGAACATCTACTATCATCCCAAATTGGACCACTTTAAAAGATATGCCGAAATCATTATTGAATCTATCTATAAAACTTTATCAGATTCTTACAAGGGGCGACAGTCATTATCTAATCTCACTATGGAATACAAAAAGACTTGTTCATTATTAGCAGATACGTTCTCTGATTGGCTAATTAAGTATTCGGATTTGAATGCAAAAAAAAGGAAGGAGTTGAAGTTTCAAAATGCTATCATCTACCATGTTGAAGAAAAAAAGAGCTATTTAAGGGCAATTGTTGATTATATTTCTGGTATGACTGATATTTTCGCGATAAAAGTCTTTAGTGAACTGACGAGTTTTTTGAAGTAGCTTTTTACGATTAACCGTGGCAAAAAAGCTAAAAAACATTGAAAGAAACGTGAAATAGCTGCACTTTCAAGAAAGGATAGAAGGAGGGGTTGTAACTTGCGTACGATGAATGGGTCGCAACACCTTGCCGAATGCATGTTTTTTTTAATACAAAAGGAATTATTTGCCCTCCGAACATTTTAATTAGGTTTTTAAAATTTATTTGACTATGTCTTCAGCTAAAAACAATCGGGCTAAAAAAATACTTCGTTCCCAACGCTTGTTGATTGCGATTTTTCTGTTGTTTAATTTTTTTCAAGGACGTAGCCTTAACGCTATAGAAGAAAAGTTTCCTCGGCCTACTGGAGCAGTAAATGATTTTGCTTCCATTATTCCTCCTGATACAAAAACCGCAATGGAAGGCCTTAGCCGTGAGGTACTGGAAAAAACCGGAACTGCGGTAGTAGTGGCGACCTTTAAAACCATCGGGGACAATGAGCCGGATATGTACGCCAACGAGCTTTACGAAAAATGGGGCATTGGCAAGAAGGGAGAGGATAAAGGGGTGCTCATTTTCCTTGTGCTTGATCAGCGAAAGGTGAGGATTGAAACCGGCTATGGGGTTGAAGGCATTCTTCCTGACGGGCTCGTTGGGAATATCCTTGATGAACAAGTTACCCCTCTGCTCAAACAAGGCCACTACAGCGAAGGACTTTTAAATGCTATGATCGCTGTGGGCCAGGTCATTGCCAAAGATGCGGGAGTAACATTAGGAGAAGGCTACCGCCCAGAAGAAGTATCTCCAAGAGAACTCGCGGGGGGAAAAAGCTCCGGAGGTTTCTTTTCTTTTTTTCTCGCCTTTTTATTTATTTTTATAATTCTTCCGCTTCTCATGGCTAGGGGGGGTAGGAGATCATACTATGGGGGCGGCTTTGGTAGCGGTGGTTTTGGGGGAGGATTTGGCGGGGGTGGCTTTAGTGGTGGGTTTGGAGGATTTGGTGGAGGCTTAAGTGGGGGCGGCGGAGCAAGTCGAGGGTTTTAATACATTAACGTCTGGATAGCATGGAGGATTATGATGCCCAAAGCACCAGCAAGGCCAGAAGAGATTTTTGAAGATTTTTCGAGTGACTATCGAGAAGCTTTCGGTTCTGATCTCTTGAGCATTATCCTTTATGGAAGTGGGGCGCGGGGGGAATATATCCCGAAAAAATCGGACCTTAACTTTATGATTGTTCTTTCTGAGAACGGCATGAACCGACTCAGCAAAGCCATACCGCTAGTTTCCAAGTGGCACAAAAAACGAGTTAACACACCGCTTTTCCTGACCCCAGCCTCTATTGCCTCTTCACTTGACACCTTTCCCATTGAGTTTCTCAATATCAAAGCGGCCCACAAAGTAGTTTGCGGAGAAAATTTTTTAAAAAATTTAGCTTTTGATAAAAACTATATGCGGCTTCAGTGTGAGCAGGAAGTAAAGGGAAAGCTTATACAGCTGAAAAAACATTTCCTGGAAACCGCGGGAAATTGGCGCAAGACAGAAGCACTGATTTCTGCATCGCTTCCCACCTTTTTCTCCCTCTTTCAAGCAATCATGTTTTTGAAGGATAAAGAGCCTATTGCCGAAAGGCATACATTAGTAAAAACAGTCGCCCAGGAGACAGGCTTGAATCAAGACTCTTTTCTTGGAACTTCTGACAATCAGGGAAGGACGGAAAAAGCTAACTTCAAGCCAGGTAATTCCCCTCATGGAAAAATATATTGGGGAGATACAAAAGCTTTCAACCTTCTTAGATCAATTGAAAATAAGATAGAACCGCTTCGAAGGGTCAAAAAAAGCATCTTTTGGTAGCCGCAGGCTTTACTATTTCTTATCTTTTTTGTTACTTAATAAGGGAGGGCTTATTCATGAAGGTAAAAAGCAAGAATAGTTTAGTGGTTATTATAATACTGTTGTGTTCTTTCATTTTTTCGGGTTGCAGCACCTATAATAACCTCGTGACACTGGATGAGGGAGTTAAAGAAGCGTGGGCGCAGGTTGAGACGCAACTGCAGCGCCGCTATGACCTTATCCCGAATCTGGTGGAAACGGTAAAAGGATTTGCATCCCAGGAAAAAGAAGTCTTCATCAAAGTTACCGAAGCACGCTCTAAGGTTGCCGGAGCTGGAACCGTTCCGGAAAAAATTGAGGCGAACAATCAGCTCACTGCTGCTTTGAGCCGTCTCTTGGTCGTCGTTGAGCGGTACCCGGAGCTAAAATCCAATCAGAATTTTATTCGCCTTCAGGATGAGCTTGCGGGAACAGAAAACCGGATTGCGGTAGCGCGAAGGCGGTACAATGAAGCAGTCAAGGCCTATAATGTGGCGATAAGAAGATTCCCTTCCAACTTAATTGCCAAAACCTTCAAGTTTGAAAAAGCTTCGTTCTTTGAAGCTCCAGAGGCAGCAACCGAAGCGCCGAAGGTGAAGTTCTAAAGCTGTGAGAGCAACGCCTTCCACGTGTTACCGTGGCAATGCTGGAGGAATGTATTGGGCAGGCTTTTCCCCTGATATAAGCACAACAGTAGTGGGTAACGGTTTTAACCTTCAGGCTGAAGGTGGATCGGGCCGGAACCTCAAAAGAATCTCCTTCTTTTACTGTTTCCCAGCCAGCCGATCCGGGCAGTAAAACTTCCAGATCACCAGCCATGATTTCCATGACCCCCTTGTCTGCGGTGCTGAATTCGTATTCCCCGGGAAGCATGACACCGAGCGTCTTCTTTGAACCGTCCGGAAACAAAACCGTGCGGCTGGTCACCTTGCCGTCAAAGTAAACATTGGCCTTTTTAATTACCGTAACATTTTTAAATTCCGGCACAGATTCCTCACTTTGCTAATGTTTTTGCCATAAATTGTTTTATCTGCTCATGGTCATTATGCGATTATCTTTTTATGGTATCTTCTTGAACTTTATTCTCCTGAGGTTGATATGTTTTTGTTTCTGGTTGCCCGACAAATTGAACCTGTTCTTTCCCTTTTAACATTTCAGGGGTAATAACATACGTGCCCCGTAGCGAAGGACTCCAGATTTTTTGGGCAACATCCTGGTTACCGCACGTAACCAGGAATGCCATCCCTCCGGTAAGCCCTCCAACAAGAGCATAGACCACTTTTACGGGCGAATATACGCATGATGCTAAAATAGAGCCCGCTCCGTAACCCATATTGCTCCAAGTTCCTTCTGCTTTGGCGTTGTAAGGGGTAAGTAAACACAATGAAAACATTACAATAACAGCAGCGATAAATTTTTTCATAATGCAGCCTCCTTAAAAAAATAAGATATGAATTTCTTTTCATATCTATCTTCAAAAAAGCACACCATTATCGATCTCTCAACCGTGAGTGCTCTTTCAATCTTTAGGGAATAAAAGTTTGCTAGACGAGGCGGGATTATTTTTTTGCGATACTAACACGTTAACTTCATCTCCTTCCCGCAGCAGAGTAAATCACAGGCAACCGCGCAACCGCAAATAGTATCTACCGACACCACCAGTCCGCACTTTTCGCATACTAACTTATCGTTCTTTTTAACTTTCTTATTTTTTGTCGTTTTTTTAGGAGCGGTTTTCTTGGTAGTCACTTTTTTAGGTGGCAAGGATAATCACCTCCCTCCGTTTTGATTTATTTTCTGCCCCCGCTTCGCCTAGCATTTATATTATAACGAATTTTTTCCCAAAGTGGAATTTTTTTTCCTTTTTTTTATAAATACGACCCAGATTATATCCAAAAGTTTTCCTTATTGAATCAGACATGCTTCATGGTGTATGATAAAGCCGTATACGTTAATCATTATGAGGGTTGACAATACAGAGGATTTAGCGAACAAACATGCCCGTGGATAGAAAAATCGCCTTTATTGATCTAACCGCTGAGAAAATCAGGGTTAAGCCGATCCCTGTTGTGCTTCGGAGAAAATTTCTGGGAGGACGAGGAATGAACATGCATCTTCTTTCCCCGCACTATACTCCTTCCTTAGATCCCTTTTCCCCGAACAACCCCCTTATTTTTGGAGCGGGACTTCTTACGGGATGTTTAAGTTTTGGTTCGCGGATCTCTATCACGGCAAAATCGCCTGAATCAGGCCATCTGGGTGACTCAAACATGGGTGGGGATTTTGGCGCCGAACTTGTCAAAGCTGGCTTTAGTCATGTGGTCATTTCAGGTAAAAGCCCCAAGCCGGTCTACCTTTTAATCACCGATAACCATATTGAAGTTCGCGACGCGAAGAGATTAACCGGGCTTGATACCCTTGAAACTCAGAAAAAACTGCGTTCCGCGTTAAAGGATGATAAGGTTCAGATTGCTTGCATTGGCCCCGCAGGAGAGAACCTGGTTCGTTTTGCGGCTATCCGCTCGGGAATGAAAAGTTCGGCGGGAAGAACGGGAATGGGCGCGGTCATGGGATCAAAAAATGTAAAGGCATTAGCCGTCCGGGGAACGCGGGACATAAAACTCTCTGACCCAAAAAGTATTTACCGTATTATCTTGCCACAATGAAAAGTCTGGCAGGCACCAAATGGGCTCAGGCGTTAGGAGAATATGGCACCCCGCTTCTTTTCAGCAGGGCGAACGCCCTGGGTATCCTCAGCGTCCGCAATAATCAACACACCAGTGTTGGTGACCAGGGTTATCGGTTAGCAGCTGAGGCACTGGAACCTTATTCCACCGGCATGCTTGCCTGTTTCAGCTGTCCGGTTCACTGCCGGCACCGCTTTGTCATTGAAAAAGGGCAGTATCAAGGAACCAGGGGAGAAGGCCCGGAATACGGCTCCCTTGGCTCTCTGGGGAGCAAGCTGGGGAATCTGGATCTGGAAAATAGTATGTATGCGATTGAACTTTGCAACCGTTATGGACTTGACACCATTTCTACCGGTTCCTATATCGCGTGGGCAATGGAACTTTACCAGCGAGGAATCATCGATCAGAAACTAACCAAACGCCCCCTTGTCTGGGGTGATCGGGAAACCATTACGGAAGTTATTCACCAGATTGCTCATCGAAAAAATTTTGGCAATATTTTAGCAGAAGGCCCTTTTGCCCAGAAGGTTTTCGGGGCAGCATCCAGAGATTATCTCATGGAAATTAAAAATTTCCCCATTGAAATGACTGACGAAAGGCTCCCGAAAAGTTTCGCTCTCGGGATGGCCACGGCAAGCCGTGGTGCCTGCCATATGAGAAGCCGTGCGTCGATAGATGTGCTGGGTCTTCCTGAAGAAGTCCTCAAGAAGCTCTATGGCGGCCCGGTAAGCAATGATCTTGCCTCGTATGCCGGCAAAGGAAGAATGGTCTGGTGGCATGAGGTACTGAATGCGGTAAGCGATTCATTAGGAATCTGCCGTTTCCTTACCGTCTTTTCCAGCCCGCATGCCCTCCAGTACCGGGAGTTTTCCCGGCTGATTACGCTCGCCACCGGACTTGATTTTTCTCCGAAAGAATTGAAACAAATTGGCGAAAGGATTTGTGCTCTCGAAAAAATGATGCTGGTTAAGGATGAGCTCTCACGAAAACACGACACGCTTCCGAAACGGTATTTTGACGAACCCATTCCCGAAGGGCCCGCGCAAGGAGCGTTCATCTCGCGGAATGAATTTGATCACATGCTGGATGACTATTATCGTCTTCACGGATGGGGGAAAAATGGAGTCCCCAAAAAAAATACTTTGAAACGGTTAGGGCTTAAGGCATGAAAATCACGGTTGACCGAAAGAGGTGCAGCGGCTGTCATCTGTGTGAACTTGTCTGTTCTCTCTTTCATGGCGGAAGCGTAAATCCAGAAAAATCAGCTATTCGAATCAAAAAAGATGACCTCAATACCAGCATGAATATGCCGATCCTTTGCCGGCAATGCAGGGAGATGAAGTGCTTACCGGGGAAAAAAGCAGAGGGAGAAAGGGAAAAGAAAAAGTTTATCTGGGGCAAGTCCCGCGCTGAACGCTGTCCTTTTGGCGCTTTACCTGTCTTTGGCAATAAGGCTTATCACTGTGACCTCTGCCAGGGAAAGCCTCAGTGTGTGAAGGTTTGTACCACCCGGGCGATTGGTGTGCGTTAAAAGCTTTTCTCCGGCCAAATCCTAACCTGTTTAAAACCCGGCAGGGGTTTGTTTGAATTAAAAAAAAAATTTTTAGCAAAATTTTCATAGTATGGAAAAACCCCTTATTGCTGAAGTTGTTCTGGCGTTACCGTTAAATAAGAGCCTGGATTATCAGGTTTCTCCCCATTTGCGCGATGTGGTTGCAGTGGGAAGCAGAGTACTCGTCCCCTTAGAGAAAAGAAAGGTAACCGGCTATGTTGTGGCGGTAAAAGATTCATCGGAGATTGGAAATATTAAGCCTATTGAAGAGGTGCTTGACCTTCTGCCTTTGTTTGGCCCGTCTGACCTTATCTTTTTTAAATGGATTTCCTCCTATTATCTTGCTCCGTTAGGGGAAGTGATTAAAACCGCCCTTCCTTCCGGGATCAATGTAAAAACAAATCACTACCTGTCCTTAACCCTTCAGGGGAAAGAGCGCTTGCAGGATTCAACCCTTTCCCCGGCGGAGAAAGAAATTTTATCCGGTTTGGCAGAAAAGCACAAAATCGGCCTTCAACCCTTTCAGAGGACCCTAAAAGATAAAAAGACCTTTTCTTTGCTTTCCTTGTTGATCAAAAATGGTCTCATCTCCCTGAGTCAGTCCCCGGGTTCTCGAACCGTAAAACCGAGAGAGGAAAAATTTTTTCGGGTTAATGAGGATCAAGTATCTCAGTTTTCTTTTTCCGGTTTGAAGCAGATGCTCAAGAAGGCTCCCCGGCAGCTCCAAGTCCTTAAACTCCTCCGCGACCAGGGAGAGTTAAGTCAAAAGCAGATTTTTGCTTTGCGGGGAATAGGGAGCGTTGTTTTAAAAGCCTTGGAAGAAAAAGGCCTGATCACGAGTTCTTTTAAGGAGGTATACCGGGCGCCCTGGGCAGAAGAGGAACAGGGCACGGATTCTTCTTTTGAGTTAACCGCTGAGCAAACCGAGGCTGTAAAGAAAATCGTCTCCACCATCAAAAAACAGCAGTACGCTCCTTTTTTGCTTCACGGGGTAACAGGAAGCGGCAAGACCGAAATCTACCTGAGAACCATCAAGGCTACCTTGGAGGCAGGCAGAGGAGCACTGGTGCTGGTCCCGGAAATTGCCTTAACCCCTCAGTTAATTGCTCGGTTTAAAGCCCGATTCGGGAATCAGATCGCCCAGCTTCACAGCGGGCTTTCGCAGGGAGAGCGTTTTGATGAATGGAGAAGGATACTCAAAGGAGAGGCGCGCATAGTAATCGGAGCCCGCTCCGCTATCTTTGCCCCCTTGCCATCGCTGGGGATGATTGTGGTTGATGAAGAGCACGATACTGCCTATAAGCAAGAAGACCGAGTACGGTATAACGCCCGGGACATGGCCTTGGTTAAGGCCAAAATGAATAGTGCGGTCGTTGTGCTCGGCTCGGCTACTCCGGCAATCGAGACCTATTACAATACGAGGATCGGAAAAATAAACTACCTGCACCTTTCTCAGCGGATCGAAAACCGCCCTCTCCCTCAGGTAGAAGTCATTGATATGCGTAAAGAGGAACCCGGGGTCATGTTATCCTCGCGGCTTAAAGAAGCGATAAAGGAACGCTGGGGGCGGGGAGAACAGACCGTGCTCTTTCTTAACCGCCGGGGGTTTTCCCCTTTTGTGATCTGCCGGGAATGCGGTTTTACTGCCCGCTGTCCTAACTGCACGGTCTCGTTAGTCTTCCATCAAGAAAAACGACTGCTGCTCTGCCACTATTGCAATTTTTCTCAGCCCGCGCCAGAGCGGTGCCCTCACTGTCAGGGACAGAAGATAGGAGTTTTTGGGTTCGGCACGGAAAGGCTGGAGGCTGAGGTTCGCCGGCTTTTTCAGGATTTAAAAGTGGGAAGGCTTGATCGGGATACCACGACGAAAAAAAATGCCCTCCAGCAGATATTGGGTCAGTTTAGAAAAGGAGAGACTGAACTTCTGATTGGCACGCAGATCGTCGCCAAGGGCCATGATATTCCCGGGGTTACGCTGGTGGGAGTAATCGCCGCCGACCATTCTTTAAACTTTCCTGATTTCCGGGCCGGAGAAAGAACCTTCCAACTGCTTACCCAGGTCGCGGGCCGCTGCGGCCGGGGCCAAAGCCCGGGAGCGGTCATCATCCAAACGTATAATCCCGAACATCCGAGCATCAGACTGGCCAGGGGCCAAGATTTTTTCCCTTTTTACGAACAGGAAGTTGCCCAGCGTGATGAGCTTCAATACCCTCCTTTTCACCGAATGGTAAATTTCCGGATCAAAGGCAACAGCCTTCCCCGGACTCTTGATGGCGCAACTCGGCTAGGGAAATTAAGTCAGGAGCTTAAGAAAAAAGAGAAAATTTTTAAGGATGCCATCATCGATATCCTTGGACCAGTAGGGGCTCCCCGGGAAAAGCTGAAGGGCAAATACCGGTTTCAGATGCTCATCAAGGGCCCGGATTATCGGGTACTCCATTCTTTTACCGAAAGGGTAATCGCCAGAATTCTCCCCCACCTTAAGATCCCGGGGGTGAAGATAACCGTGGATGTAGACCCAATCGACTTACTGTGATTACTTGCCTGCCGCATTCTTGTCCAAAATAAGCA
>CAVSIB010000030.1:0-79876 GCA_963727835.1 uncultured delta proteobacterium | reverse complement strand
GGGGTCAATTACCTCAGATACCCCTTCATCATTCAAAGTAAATACCCTCAGTCCAAGTTCCGCACATAGCCCACACCCAATGCATTTTTCCTGATCAATATAGAGTCCCCGTTTCATAAACACCCCTTCTTTTTCTTATCGAAGTCCGTGGGCTGTTTACACTGACTCCACCCGGATAGTTTGGGACACTTTTTCTTTCAATATTCGTTCAATACCCTGCTTAAGAGTCATTTAGAACATAGGGCAGCAACCGCAGGCGCCGGTAAGTTTAACTTTTACTACTCCCTGATCGCTTACGTCCACCAATTCCGCATCCCCACCATCAGCTTGAAGCGATGGTCTTATTTGATCTAAAACTTTTTTGACTTCTTCTTTCATGATTTACTCCTTAGTATAAAAAATTATCATAACACAGTAATTGTTTGTTTATGAAAATCAAGTAAGAAAGTAAAAAAATCCCTACCAGAACTAAATTTAAAAGTCAATGGTCTGTTTTTCTTTTAGTGACTTTCTGTGGTGGAGGGGAATCTAATATATATGAATTGCAATCGGTCTGCGCTTCCCGATATAGTCTTTTTTAATCATAATGCGATAATAGGTTGCCGGCACCGTTCCGACAATCAACACTCCGAAAATTATGAATAATTTTTTGATTTTTTAGCCATAAAAATCATCAGACATTTTACGGCTTTAATAATAGCACAAAATTACAAATCCGAGTATTTTTATTTTGTGGAAAAAATGTCAATCAAGCACCTTTTTTCCCCTATTATACAAAAAAACGAAAAAAAATGGGATTACGTAAGTAATCCCATTAGGTTAGGTGTCTTTATGCCTTTTATTTATTGTTCTTATTTCACAAGGTCATTGCAGATCCAGCCAACTTCTTGAGATCCGTCCTCCATATCCAGTCTTACCTAGACCCAATCGGCATTCTCACCTATCTTTGTTACCTCCATATCACCTGGAAGTGTTGTTATAATAGAAGCCTGATTAGAAGGCTCCGACCTCACATTGACAGTCGTGAATATTGACTTCTTCACCTTGACGGTGTAGGCCGGAACGGGCTGATCGGCCTTATTTTGCTCTGCTGCTTTATCCGCATTTGCTTTATAGATGGAGAGTCGGCGATTGTCTTATCTATCGCTTGTATAGTCTCACATTCTGACAATACTATAAGGGAAGACAAGAAAACAATCACAACAATTTTTTTCTTTAACATCAACATAGGTTCCTTCTTCACCGTTGGTGGCTCTTTTTGTTATCATCCTATTGCTGATGTTTCCCTTTATGGTCCCCACCTGGATGGTCCCCACCTGGATGGCCTCCACCTGGATGGCCCCCACCTGGATGGCCCCCACCTGGATGGCCTCCACCTGGATGGCCCCCACCTGGATGGCCTCCACCTGGATGGCCCCCACCTGGATGGCCTCCACCTGGATGGCCCCCACCTGGATGGCCCTCACCCGGATGGTGTCCACCTGGATGGCCCCCACCTGGATGGCCTCCACCTGGATGGCCCCCACCTGGATGGCCCTCACCCGGATGGTGTCCACCTGGATGGCCCTCACCCGGATGGCCCCCACCTGGATGGCCCTCACCCGGATGGTGTCCACCTGGATGGCCCTCACCCGGATGGTGTCCACCCGGATGGCCCTCACCCGGATGGTGTCCTGGATGCTGCTGGCGATAATGCTCGATATGATTCATCTGTCTCGCCTTATATCGCTTCTCATCTCATGCCTGTACCAGTCCTGATTATGCCAATGTCGGTCTCTCTCCCATTCCCTCCAGTGAGAATGGTATTCGTCATAATGTATCCTGTAATAATCCCTAGGTAGGTAAAGAGGGTACTCTAACGGCACGCTCAAGATTATTGGCGGGACAATAGCGATATCGATAGCTGACCAAACACCGTTATAAGCCGGGGAACTGTACCAGATACCGCCGTAATTGCGATACCACACGCCTTGATTGACATATACACCTGCCATGTTGGGCACCATATAGACGTCCTGATCTGGATACTGTTCGCTGGGCACCGCAACAACATCAGGCGGTGAGGTACAGATGCAGGGCGGACATCCCACCTCTCCATTTGGAGCTTCCTGATCGTTTCCGTACCCTTCTTGATCTGAAGCTTCCTGAGCAAATCCGTACCCTGCAAAACAAAAAATTGCAATCAATACAAAAGAAAAATAGAGGGCACTCCCATATTTTTTCATTTCTCTCCTTCCTTTGAGTTATAGTTTAAGGTTTATAAAGCCTGGTCTCCTGAGCCTATTTATAAATCTCTGGCCTCCTTTCTTGGGAAGATTTTTTTGTCAAATTGAAAATTATACCTATCCTAGCATAATCCAGAATTTTATCAAAAAAGAATTTTGATTTTGGAGGGGATAGGTGTCAACCAGGCAGAAAACACCCCTTTGGGCGTTTTCTGCTACTATATTGTCCAAAAGACATTGTTTAAAAAATGATTGAAATTAAACAGGATTCATAGTATTACTTCGGCAATTAAACATGTAAAAAAATTCTGTGCAATGCCGTTGTTATTGAGAATGGCGATCATGCTTTTATATATTTATTTGCCGGAGCAATACTAACCGACTATTATGATTGATTAGCCGTGATCTTTTATCTCCTGCTTTTTTTAGGGGGAGAGCTGTCTCCCCAAGAAGGTTTTGCATGGCGATTAAAGATTTGCATAAAAAAATGAAAAAGTTTCCTAAGGTTGACCTTCATCGTCATCTCGAAGGAAGCATACGAGTTGAGAGCTTTTTGGATATTGCTCGAAAAGAAAAAGTCAAACTCCCAACGTATAACCTGGAAGGATCCGCCGGTTAGTCCAAGTCAATGATGAACCTCCTGACTTTATTAATTTTTTAAATAAATTTAAAGTGGCGAGGGGATTTTATCCTAACCGAAATTCCATTGAGCGTGTAGCCTATGAGGCGGTTGAAGATGCAGCGCGAGACAATGTTAAATATTTAGAACTTCGTTACAGCCCAACCCACTTTGCCTGCGACCAACGTTTTCCGGAAGAAGAGGTGATCAGGTGGGTCCAAGGAGCACTTGAAAGGGCGATGGGAAATTATGATATCGAAGTAATACCTGTACTGACTATAAGCCGCAATTATGCAATTGAATTAGCAGAGCATACAGTGGGTATTGCGATTAAACTTGCAGGAAAATATTTTTTCGGATTGGATTTGGCCGGAGATGAAATTAATTATCCCGCCAAGACTATGGCGCACCTTTTTCAAATGGCTAAAGACGCCGGCATGGGCCTTACCCTTCACGCGGGAGAAGCGGGCGGACCAGAAAATGTTATTGAGGCGGTGGAAAAATTTGGTTGCGATCGGATTGGCCACGGGGTTCAGGCGGCGAAGAGCGAACAAGCAATGAAAGTCCTCAAAAAAACGCAGGCCCTGCTCGAGATTTGTCCCACGAGCAACATTCATACAGGGGTAGTGGAATCGCTGGAGGTGCATCCTTTAAAGATGTTTTATGAGAGAGGTCTATCAGTGAGTTTAAACACAGATGATCCGATGGTCTCCAATATTACGTTAACTGATGAATATGTGAATGCGGTGACTAAGATGGGGCTCAATGAAGATGACCTTAAAAAATTCAATACCATGGCCATAGAACACTGTTTCCATCCGAATAAAAAAACGCTGCAAAAAAAGTTCGCTAACTTTTGGAGTAAGGAAAAAGAAAGCAAAGACCAGTAGCCAAAACTCCGGAGTCAGAATTTAGAGCGTATTTTCCTTCTCTGATTTTAGGGGATGAAGACGTATGGAAGGCCTTATTAAAAGGGCTGCACGAGACATCGTAGAAGCAAAAAACGTTGTTGCGTTGACCGGTTCAGGGATGTCAGCGGAAAGCGGGATACCGACCTTTCGTGATCAAGAGGGTTTTTGGAAAAAATATAATCCGGATGTGTATGCGCATATCGACACTTTTTTTTCTCAACCAGAAAAACCTTGGCAGATGGTAAAAGCGTTTGATCAGCAGTTAAGGGCAAAGCCCAACCCTGGGCACTTAGCGTTAGCAGAAATTGAGAAGATGGGCTTTTTAAAGGAGATTATCACCCAGAATGTGGATAACCTTCACCAGCAGGCGGGAAGTACGGAGGTTATTGAATTCCACGGTAATCTTCGGCGTGGTGTTTGCTTAGTTTGTGGTAAATATTATGAATGGGGAGAAATTACCCTGGAAGTTCTTCCCCCGCGATGCGAATGTAATGGGGTTTTAAAGCCCGACGCGGTTTTTTTCGGAGAACCAATACCTGAGGAGGCTTTTCAACGGGCTTATGAGGCGTCCCGGAAATGTAAGTTAATGCTTGTGATTGGAACCTCAGCAATAGTTCATCCTGCT
The DNA here is from genome assembly GCA_963727835.1 of uncultured delta proteobacterium. Taxonomy (GTDB): domain Bacteria; phylum Desulfobacterota; class WTBG01; order JAGOGO01; family JAGOGO01. The sequence continues at coordinate 75,496 of CAVSIB010000030.1, read as the reverse complement.
GCCAGCATTCCTCAGATTGCCAAACAGGCTGGTGCGGTGGTCGTGGAAATAAATCCTGAAACAACTCCACTGACAGATTTTGTTTCCGATTATAGTATCATTGGAAAAGCAGGTATTATTCTCCCCGAAATCGTGCGGGCATTGAAACGGTTAACCTAATTTTATCGGAGCGGAATTAACCGCAACCAACGGTCTTTTCTGTATCTCTCTTTGCACCCCTTTGGCGGATCAGCTTCCTCAATAAATCTTCCTCGGCCTTAAATACGGGTAAGCTTAAACATAGGTTGTCAACCGAGGTCGCGATTTTCATACCAACCTTTTAGGTTACGTATATTATTTTTTCGCAGGCTAAAGTCTGCGGCTACCAACGTGCTTTCAAATTACGTTACCGACTCGCAAGCAGGAAACCAGTAAGCTCTTCTTGGATTCAATCGCAGGCCTTTCTTCAAACACCATTGAAGATGCTTAACCCTTTTTAGGCCACTCAATATTGCCGCGTTTCTCTACAAAATAGCAAAACCTATCCCACTCGAACTCGCGAAAAGAGACAGGACAACGGAATTTTATCTTGCGATCGTTAACCCCGATAACTTCCCAATCCCCCTTACGCGGCCCATCATGGATGTGAATTTTTTGTCCGACCTCAAAAGGGTACAATCGGAAAAAAGTAACTTTATGAGTAGTCATTTCCCAGACAAAAATGATAAAGGACGATTTTAATCGATACGGCGAAAAACTTTTTTCGCTGATCCACACACAGGGCACTTGTCCGGTGACTCACCCCAAACAGTATAACCGCAGACATCGCAAATATGAATGTCACCTGCGGGGAGGTCCTTGCCAGTATTAAGTTTTGCGAGAGCCTCAGAATAGAGTTTGTGATGAATTTTTTCCACTGCATTAGCATATGTGAAAGTCGTTATAGCTTGTTTGTCTCCTTCCTTTTCTGCCTCAGCGATAAACTTAGGATACATTTCTTTAAATTCAAATCCTTCGCCTTCAATTGCTGCCTGTAAATTCTCTGTGGTGGTTTTTATGCCACCCAGTACCCGAAAGTGACTATGGGCATGAACGGTCTCAGCCTCAGCCGCTGCCCGAAACAATTTTGCGATTTGGGGATAACCGTCACCTGTCGCCTTCTTGGCAAATGCCAGATACTTTCGGTTGGCCTGGCTTTCTCCTGCAAAAGCTTCTTTAAGATTCTCTTTGGTTGCCATGAAAAGACCTCCTTTCGAGCCCAAAAAATGATTAATATTTTGCTTTATTCTGCAACTTGATAATAATGTAACAAAAAATTATACTATTTTCTATCGCAAAAGGAAAGAGATTGCCTGGTGCCGGTTAACTTCTCAAGTTTATAAACAAAAAAAGGAGATTCGTGGTGCGGATAATGACCTTTAATATTCGTTTTGAAAACGAGCACGACAAAAATAACGCGTGGCAATATCGTCGTGCGTTGGTTGCCGAAATCATTCAATGCCATTCTCCTAATCTGGTGGGCACCCAAGAGGGCAAGTGGCAGCAACTTCTTTACCTTAAAAAATCCTTATCCGGCTACAATGTTTACATGCCGGACCGAGTGATTGATGATACTTCTCAGTACCCGACGCTCTTTTATCAGGAGAGAGGGGTGATGCTTGTGCAAGGTGGTGAATTTTGGCTGTCAAAAACCCCAGCAATTCATCTCAGCAAAAATTGGGACAGCGCCTTTCCCAGAATGATGAGTTACGGATTATTTTTAGACCAGGAAAGTAAAAAGCATTTTTTGGCTGCGGTTACTCACCTGGATCATAAGGTAAACGAAGCGCGCTGGCAACAGGCTAAAATTATCTATAAATTTATCCAAAACCACACCGGGCCAACAATTCTGATGGGTGATTTTAATGATAGACCCGGATCTCGAGTGCACCAGCTTTTAACCAGCACAGAATCAGAACTTCGAGACTCTTGGGAAATGTTGGGTCGCGAGGAAGATGAAAAAAGCATGACCCACCACGGTTTCACAGGGATGCCCAAAAAAAACCGGATGGATTGGATCTTAGTAAGCAAGCATTTTCGGGTGATTGATGCGCAGATAATTCGGGATAATCGTGAAGGCTCTTACCCTTCTGACCATTATCCCTATATGGTTGATTTAGAATGGGCTTAACTTTCAGCCCAGTTTCTCCCCTTCAACCCGTCTAAGAATATCCCAGAAAGCACCGCGGTAGCCTTTTGTAATTGCCTGAATGAGTTTGGTGTTATCGTTATAATTATAGTTTTCGTCGATTTGTTCGGTTCCGCCAAAGAGGAAACGAACATCCCCGGCTACGAGCCCTCTAACAAATTCCTGAACATTTTCTCCTAACTCAGGGGAGAGGTAGAAAAGGGGTCTTAACATCCCAGCACTCATAGTGCCGAAAAACCCGCTTCCCGATACACGGACTGTTTTTTTTAGGGTTTTTCCGAAATAGGTCACAGCGTAGATACGAATTCCCAAGCTTATTCCCACCCGGGATGGGTTAACCTCCTTCATCAGTTCTATGGTTTCCTGCGCGGTCTCCCTGGTTTCGCCCGGTCCTCCCAAAAGGAGGTCGAACATAAAAGCAAAGCCATGGTTATGGCATGTTTTAGCCACCTCACGAATATCTTCAGAAGTGTGGTTTCGGCCAAGATTTTTTAACATCAGCTCGTTTCCGCTATCCACCCCAAAATCTATGCCCCGGCATCCGGCTTTTTTCATCCAATAGGCAAGTTCTTTTGAGAACCCAAAAGGACTCGCGTAAGCATACCAGGTGATTTTATCTTCTGTCTTTTTTCTTACGATCTCTTTGCACACCTCTAGGGCATGATCTTGTGGGACATTGAATTCGCTGTCACAGGTATGAAAGCAGGATATGCCCTTGTTAACAAGGCCTTTAAGTTCAAGGGCAACATCCTCAGGAGAGCGGACGCGAACTCTTTTACCCTTGGCAACGGGATCAGCGCAATAATGGCAGGTTTGATTACATCCTCTTTTTGTTTCAAACCCAACCATACCTCCTTCTTGAAAGTATCTCAGGTTGTTTACCGTACCTCTCCGGGAAAGGATCACTTTCTGGAGGTTAAGGTAAGAAGCAGGGTTTTTTCTATACCCTTGGTTGTCTTTCCATAGTAACCCGGGTATTTTTTCATAACCCCTTCCCTCGGCAAAAGCTTTTACGAGCAGCGGGAAGGCATGTTCTCCTTCTCCCCAGATGCCGCACTCCACACCGCAATATTTTAATGCGGGTATCGGTGCAATCGAAAACCCAATCCCGCCGAGAACAAGGGGAGAATTGGTATGGAGTTTGATCAGGTCAATGATTTCCTTGCTTTTTCTTAGACAAAAATCCTGGCTGGCAAAATAGGAATCATCAAGATTGCGGATGGTAACCCCAACAGCAATAAAAGGAGGTCCACTGAAAGCACGCTCAATATCCGCCTCCACATCCTCGGAAAAAGAAAGATCGAGAAAGTCAACGTCTATTCGCTGGCTTTCCAGTGACTCCGCCAAGTAATCAATCGCTACTGGTGTAACCACTGGCTTCATTCTATTGGGGTTGATAAGGAGGACTTTTTGACCGGACATTACGTTCTTTTTTGCTTAGAAAAACAAGGGAGCTTTATCCAGAAACCTTTCTTAGCTTCAATGATAATACTGGAAGAAGCATTTATAATATAGTTACTTTTCCATAAGACAAATATTTTTTTCCCTGATAAAAACTTTCATTTCTTGTCCGATCGTGTACTTGAGCTTTCTATAAACATAATTAGGAACTTCAGCGATTATGGGAAGATGACGAGTAGCTTCCTCAAATTCCATGGTATGGCTTGAACCTTTTTCTATTACTTTTTTTAAAATCGCCACAATGAGGTTCTCATCAGCTATGTCTTCTGGTATGGGCCGATCGTCTTTTATAATCATCACTTCTTCGGCGCGGAAACCAAAAAAGAGAGGGGGCTTTGGTATCGTTCGATCATAGGATGCTTTAAAGGTAACTCCGTTATGATTTAAAACGATCTGTTTTTGTTTTTCGTCTAATCCTACAATTTCTCCCCCAAAGAGGTTTTCCATTCCTGTGAATAAGGCAATCTTCTTGGTTTCCGGGAAAAAGTAAACCCGGTTTCTTTTTCCTGTTTGAACAACAGCACCATCCATCATCACCGAGATAATATCACCGAGAATAAAGGCTTCTTCTTGATCATGGGTAACCTGTAAGATGGTCACCCCAAAGTGGATATAAATCTCTTTGAGTACCTTTTGGAGCTGCCGCCGTATGGGAGGATCGAGAGCGGACATAGGTTCATCCAAGAGAAGAATTTTCGGTTTTGTTATCAGGGCGCGGGCTAAAGCGACTCTTTGTTTTTCTCCTCCGCTTAAGGTAAGGGGAAAAACAGCGAGTCTATGATCAATCTGAAGAACTTCGATCAGGTCATCAAGAAGAGGCTTATAAACCTTTGGATTTATCTTTCGGATCTTCATCCCAAAAAGGATATTTTCTAAAACGGTAAGGTGGGGAAAAAGCGATACATCTTGCGGAACAAAAGCGATCTGCCGCATCTCTGGGGGAGAATAAGAAACATCTTTACCATCAATGACGATTTTTCCGCTGCGTTGTTTATGAAGCCCTGCGATCGTTTCTATAATGACCGTCTTGCCCACCCCGCTTGGGCCTAAGAGGATGTAATACTCACCATCCCTTACTTCGAGGTTAATATTTTTTAGATGAAACCCCTTAAGCTTGACCTCAAGATTTTCTAATGCAATCAAAACCGCACCTCTTTGCCAGAAATAAACCTGATAATGAGTAAACCACTTAATGCGGTAAGGATAAGGATGGCTACCATCGTTAAAGCCCGGTCAATGTCCGCGGAAGCGAAGCTCAAATATACAGCGGTAGGAATGGTTTCGGTTTTCATGGCCGCAGCTCCTACTAAGGTTATCGTGGCGCCAAACTCTCCGATGGCGCGCGCCCAAGAAATGACAGCCGCAGCCAGCAATCCATTTTTTGCTAATGGCAAAGTAACATTGCGAAACGCCTGGACTGGCGAGCATCCCAACGTTCGAGCGACCTCTTCATAACGGGAAGGAATCTGATCGAACGTTGATTTCATCATGCGGGCTGCGAGGCCGGCTATGACGGTAAATTGGGCAATAACAATTCCCGGAACGGCAAAGACAATGGGAAAAAAATTTGTTTGAAACTGCTTGCTGAGAGGACTGGTAAAAAACACCAGGAGAAGAGCGCCGATGGCAACCGGCGAGACGAACACCGGAATATCCAACAGCGTATCGAGAAAAATTTTTCCCGGAAAATTCTTTCGTGACAGGATATAGCTGGCGGGAATGGCGATGAATAATGCGATACCCGTGGCAATGGTGGCGCACACGACACTCAATCCGATGGCGTGACGAATTTCTCTAGTGGCAATAAGTTCCCAGAGGGCGGTGGGGTGGTACTGCCAATAGGTATACCCCAGCAGGATCACATAAAATCCGGCTAGCAGCAGCAACGCTAAAGTGATGAGTACCGAAAAGAGGGAGCGCCGGGTCTTCATTTCCAGCCCTCGGGCAGAACATATTCGCCGCCAATAACTGCCTGGGGAGCATATCGGCGTGCGTCTTGCTCGTCAGTAAGGTATCCTTTCTCTTTAAACTCCTTCTTGCCTGCAGAAGAAACGACAAAATTTACAAAATCTTCTGCCCGCTTTTTATTTTTTGCAAAGGTGGATACCGCAATGGCAATATAAGAGATGCGGGGTATTTCTTCGGGTTTGAGTAAAATGGTCTCAATTTTGTCCGGTTCCCACTTGGCAAAAACTTCCCACCCCATGACCGCATCCGCACCACCCAGAGCAATCAGGTTAGCGGTTTTTTCGCAGCTTTCGGTGTAACTTTTAATGCGTGGCTTAATGAGGTCGGTAAGCTTGTTTGTCTCGAAAACCTCAACTGCATACAGGCCGACACATACCGTCGGGGGATTTGCAATGACCAACTGTACGTCTTCCCGCGCCAAATCACGAAGGGAAAGGATCTTTTTGGGGTTCCCTTTTTGGACGTTAATAGCGGGAATCAAATAGGCAACAATTTTGATGGAAGCGGGATCAACGATTTTTTCTTTTTTGGCTTTTTCCATAAAATCGGGAGAGCCGGCCAGATAAATATCGCCCATGTGCGAAAGTTTCATCTGCGAAAGAAGAGTGCCTGATCCCCCATATTGAACGATGACTTCAACACCGGTTTTTTCTTGGTACAAGGTGATAATTTTCCCCATCACTGGTTTGGTGACCGAGCCGATAAAGCCTGTCAGTGTCTCCGCAAAGATGATTGATGGTAAGGCTAGCAGGCTGATGAAAAAAATAAATATCATAAAAAACCTAGTAATTCTTTTTGTCATAACGGTCTCCCTTTGAAAGCGAAAAATGAACGGTTCCCTTTTTCTCATGCGTAAGAGTTGCAAAAAAAGCGATATGTCAAATTTACATAACGGAAGATTATGCCAGATTCCTATTCAGGTCAAGTAAAAATGTCCTTCATCCATTGACATCATTCTTTTATTATAATAAGCTTTTAAAACTTTAAGGGGTTGCAAACTTTGAACGTTTATTCTTTAATAACTTTCCCACTTTCTTATTTTCGTTCAGGTGCAGCCCTCAGTGAAGATCGATACACAAGAAGTAAGAAATCGATTCACTTTATGCTAAACATGGAAAGAATTCCGGAACCAGAAATAATGGGAGCAGAAGAGGAGGCCACAGTTTATAACTTGGCGGACTTCTCTGAGGTAAACCAGGCGTTTGCCAACCGGGTATTAGAGCTGGTTACCCAGCCTTCTGGTGTCCTGCTTGATTGTGGCTGTGGACCGGGCGATATTTTAATGCGCATCCATACGAAGGCCTCCAAATTTCTTCTCCTCGGGGTTGATGGCTCGCAAGCAATGATTGCCTTGGCAGTTAAGCGGATAAGTGAACAAGGACTGCAAAATACAATTCATTTCGTACAGGGCGATGCAAAAAAGATAAATTTTCCCCCCAACAGCTTGGATGTTGTTATCTCCAATAGCCTTGTCCATCACCTCCTTGATCCGCGTCCTTTTTGGGAGGAGATTCGAAGGGTCTGTAAAACTGGTGGTACTGTTCTTATCCGCGACCTTTCACGACCATTAACCGTCGAAGCTTCCCGGGGTATTGTTGAAAAATATTCGGGAACCGAACCACAGCTTTTAAAAGACCTCTTCTTTCATTCTCTTAAGGCTTCATTCACTGTCGCTGAAATAAGAGAGCATCTTGCGCAAGCAGGCCTTCATGGCTTAGAAGTGACAATGTGCAGCGACCGACACTGGGAGGTCTCGGGAAAGATAGAAAAATGATTAGTGTTCAGGTATAAGGCAAATAAAGGCAAAAGATTCCTGAGAGGTATGTTTAATTTGGTGTTCTTCGTTTGAAGGAATGAATACCACTGATCCTTGATTAAGGGAAACTTCTTTTCCTTCTTGAACCGCACAGCCTTTACCCGCACAGACAAACATTTCGTGTTCCCAGGGATGGTGATGTAACGGGGTATAACCGCCTGGCTCAATCTCGAATACTCGCATGAAAAAATTTTTCGCTCCGTCTTTTTCAGCGATAACCCATCTGACGCTCGCCTTTTCTGCACCAGCATCAGTAACCGGCTCTGCTTTTACCTCTTGATAGTGTCTTATAATCATTGCTCCTCCTTTGACGATTAATGTTTTGTTTTTCAGTTAGTTTTCAAGAAAACAGGGTGCGCTGTTTGACTTTTGGTCTTGATGGCTTTCTGGGATCAGATATGTTCTCGATCGTTTTCTGAGGAATTTCCGAGATAAAGGGTGAAGGCGGTTCCTTGCGGTTTTCGCCAAAAAGAAACCTTTCTTTGGCAAAGGAAAGGTAGAGCCTTTGTTGAGCTCTGGTCATGCCCACGTAAAAAAGCCGTCTTTCCTCTTCTTTATCAGATGGCTCTTCTCCAAATTCGGTACAGGGGAAAACCCCTGATTCCAGAGCCACTATGAATACCACCGGGAATTCCAAACCCTTGGCTGCATGAACAGTCATGAGTGTGACTGCTTCCGCTTTGGGGTTATAAGTCTCTCCCTCTTTTAAGAGCGAAATGTACTCCAAGAAATGGGGAAGCTGCTTGTCAGCACTACCATCCTGGAATGGTTCAACAAGGGTGAGCCATTCGAACCTATCTTTTTCTTTTATCTTCATTTCCTGAACAATATTTTTAATCAGCGCCTCAAGGCTTACGGTGCTAATTTCCCTCTGATACCGGGCAATGAGTGAAAGGAACATGGCGCGAGAATCAGAGTGTTTATCTATGTGAGGCGCGATAGCCCGAAAAGAAAGGTCATCATGAGGGTTAAGTACCACTTTCAGAAAGGGGATTAAATACCCGGAGATAGAGTCAACATTATTGGAATGACCTCCCACAATCTGATAGGGGAAACCTGATTCCTGAAGCGCTTCCGAAAAAGGAAGGGAGAGATGGTGAAGGCGATAGAGGATAGCAATATCGCTGAATCCGAACATCTCTGATTCTTCATAATGAGATTCCATCCGGGTTCCTCCGACCAGTTTTTCGATCTCTTTAACTATAAAGCGAGCTTCAGCTCGGGGGTCAGAGGCGTGAAAGAGATAGATAGGCGAACCGTCTGGATTTGAGGGGAAGAGATTGTTCGGGAGACGATTGGTGTTGTTTTTTATCACTGCTAAAGCACCGGCAAGGATAGGTTCAGAGGAACGATAGTTTCTTTCTAAATAAATACGTCGGGCTTGGGGATTGTCCTGCTGGAACGTCAAAAAATATTCTACATTAGCTCCCCGGAAAGCATAAATAGCCTGATCCGCATCACCAATAATCCAAGCACTGGTTTTCGGACCGCAGAGTTTTTTAAGAAACAAGTACTGGGGGTTATTGAGATCTTGGTATTCATCTACGAGAATATACTTAAACCGGTTTTGGTAGTCTTCTCGCACCTCAGGGAACTCCTGCAACAGCATGAGTGGTTTGAGGATTAAATCATCAAAGTCTATCCGATTACGTTCCAACAGCTTTTTCTCGTATGCAGAGAATATCTCCTGAGCATGACTCAACTGAAGATCACAACCCATGGGCGTATCGCCAAAAAGATTTTTGTGTTCGGAAATTCTTCGCACCCATTTTAAAGCCCGGTTAAGTGATTCTTGAGGCATAAGCTGAGAGAGAATTTCTTTTACCAGCTGCACCTGTTCTGATTCGGAAAGTATTTGAAAATCTGGCAACAGGCCGACCTTCTCACCGTGCTGTCGTAAGAAAGACAGGCCGAGCGCATGTAGAGTGCTGACCGTAAGGTGAGCAAGGTACTGGGTAAGGGGTGAATCAGAAGGCAAGATTTTAGTGAGTTTCTCCTTCATCTCCTGGGCGGCTTTGGTGGTAAAGGTTACTGCCAAAATTTTTTCCGGGTTGATTCCCAATGCGGAGATGAGATAGGCGATACGATAGGCAAGTGTCAGAGTTTTACCGGTTCCAGGACCGGCGATGATCAGTGAAGGACCATCTGGAGCTGTGACCGCCTCACGCTGAGAAGAATTCAGAAGGCTTAAATCGAGGGGCATTTCAAAAGAGTTTCAGCTGTTTTGAGTTTTTCTCTTTCTCCTTAAAGACTCTCACCTTCCCGTATTCTCCGTCGTAGCCAGGCAGAATGCTTACCTCACCTTTCCGCACGTTATTGATCGCCTCGGGAAGGAGGGAAAGACCGGCGTTTTTAAGGGTAGGCAGAGGGCAGTCCATAAGAATAAATAACTCATTTCCCAGAAGCCTCAGGAGCCGTAAATATTCATTCTGGGCTTTTTTACTTTTTCCCCCCACTTCATAAATTTCACTGATCACCCCCGTGAGTCCGACGAGGCTTTTAAAAGTAGGTTTTCCATCAGGCACAAAGCCTAAGGGACGATCCGCCAATTCGGTAACCCGGTGCATAACTCCCACAGTAACTTTTTTCCCGCACTTTGGACAAATCCCCCCATGTCTGATGGTTTCCGCGGGCGAGAGCCGCTCTCCACAAGTGCGGTGACCATCAAAGTGGTACTTTCCTTCTTCGGGAAAAAATTCGATAGTTCCTAAAAACTCGCCTTTTACTGGATTGTTGAGCGCATCGAGAATAGAAAAATAAGAAAGCTCGGCGGAAAAAATATTCGCCTCTCGGCCGATGCGATTAGGAGAATGGGCATCGGAGTTAGAGATGAGTGTTACGTTATCCAGGCCGGAAAGCCTCCAATTCATAGGGGGATCAGACGACAGTCCGGTTTCTACGGCGTGGATCAACGGCGTTAACTCTTCAAAGCATTCTTCAAGAGAGTCAAAGCCGCTGTTTGCGCCCAAGACCGAGAAGTGAGGAGTCCAGATGTGGGCGGGCACAAAATATGTCTCGTGAGAGGCATCAAGAGCCATTCTCAATAACTCTTTACTGTCCAGCCCCAGGATGGGTCTTCCATCCGATGAGAGGTTGCCTACCTTTGTGAGCATGGCATTTAAACGGGAAACAGAACGAAGGTCAGGGAAGAAGATGAGGTTATGAACTTTACGTGTCTTTTCGTATTTTTTGTAAATGCTGCTAATTTCTACCGACAGAATAAATCTCACCAATGCTCGGCAGGACTCAGGAATCTCCTCATCAATAGCATGTCGATACTGTGGCTTTAAAACAAAGAGGCCGGGTTCAGAAGGCTCAAGTTTTTCGCGGAGTTCTTTAAACCATTGGGGATTGGTAAAATCTCCAGTCCCCACCACAGTTACCCCTTTGAGTTGAGCCCACTTATAGATATTCTCAAGGTTCATCTCACGGCTGGTAGCCCGGGAAAGATGGGAATGAATGTGGAAATCAGCAATAAATTTCATACTACTAATTTAGACGTCAGACGTCAGGAGTCAGAATTCAGAATAGCTTTCGCATAGGCATCAAGAAGTTTACTCACTTCCTCCACCTGGAGCATTAAATCATTTGTCTCACTATAACCGAGATCTCGTGCAAGAATCAAGAGAACGTCTAATAATTCCCAATCTGTTACTCTCCCAAACTTGACTCGGGAGAGTCCAGTAATTTCGATTGGTTCTAGATTTCTGCTTTTGCAGGAATGACATTTTTAGAGTCACCCTCTTTCCATCTGCCTCCTGTCTTCTGCTCCCTACCTAAACTTTACCTCCTGTTTAATGAAAGTCTCGAGGGTAGCATCAAGATAATCTTTGCGGCAGTCTAAGGTATCTATATTACCTTTCTGGATAAATTTCGTATATCGGCAGCCTCCAAAGCAGAGGGGCAGGTAAACACATTCAGCACATTCGTCATTGGTTTTCCAAAGGCCAAGCTTATAAGAATTCGTGTAATCGTCAATTCCGTTTTGAACATTGCCTACCGCGAACCCTTCCTTGCCGATAAAGGCCGGGCACTTATAAATGACCCCATCGAAGTTGACCACAAAAGAGCTTTTGTTGTCAACCATACAAAAAATTGGCGCAATTTTGGGAGTGTTATAGCCTCTTTTGAGTATCTCTTCCCGCAAAATTTCCGAGGCCTTAATAAGCCAAGGCTCGTCCATGGACATGCAGCCGCCTTTATAGTCAGCAGGTGAAATATCGCCCTCTGGCCGCTTTGAAACCGGGTCGAACTTAATACCACTAATCTTCTCCGGTGTGAGCCCTTCCTTAATCAGAAAATCGAGGAGGGATACAAATTGTTCATAGTTGTGGCTTTCAAAATTTCCTCCGATGCTGATTTTTACCAGGTCACAGGTCTCCTTGATATTTCTTATTAAGGTATTAAAGCTTCCGGCTCCAGACTTAAAAGGCCGGTATTGGTTATGAACCTCAGCCGGTCCATCGAGGGTAATCTTAATCCTTTCCAGCCCTAAAGGAACAAGCTCTTCTGCTACCTGCTTTTTAAAGAGCGCACCATTACTGACCAGCGTGAAATTAAAGGAACCTCCTTTTCCCTGAGTAAAGGCACTCAACTCACGGGAAATTGATTTAATTAATCCTAAGCTCAGGAGGGGCTCCCCGCCATAAAAGTCTATAAGCAGTTTTTTCTTTTCTCCCGTGAAGTTCTTTTTAATTAAATCTATCAGGAGGGCAGCAGTCTCATCTGACATATAGCGATTTCCCTTCATGTCACCTTCATAACAGTAAAGACAGGCAAAGTTGCAGTCCAGATTGAGAACTACCATACTGTTCAAGGCCGGATTCCTCGTATTTTTCGTATCCAACAGCCCGAACATATTCCGCTTTTCTTCTTCCCGGTCCGGCACAATCACCCCGTGTTTGAATAACAAAGCCTCATCCGAAGGGGAAAGAGTAGCTTGTTCTATTGCCTGAAAGGTCTCTTCCTTAATGACAATGACGGAACTTTTTTTGGTAGAAAAAAGCAAAAGATGCCCCGGTTTTTCCTCGTAGGGGTATATTTTGAGATAGTGAGAAAGCTGCATTTCACCTCCTGTAAATAAAACTTTTCGTCGCAATCAAATTTTTTCTTAACTCACGATGCCATTGCTTGGTTAACTACCCCAACTCCCTCTTTTCAAAAAAAGGGGGGGCAGGGTAGTTCCAGCTTGTTTTCTACTTTATATGATGTCTGCATTTGGTAAATCAATACTCCTTGCCTTTCACCTGCGTTTTTACACGATGAACCATGATTTTTAAAAAAGAAAAAGAGGGGGAACTAAGTATAACCCCCCTTTCGGTTCATTAGCCTCTGAAGGCAAACAAAGGTCCCCAGCAGCACGCCTGCCACCCATCCGGGTTAACTTCATCAATACCTTCGTCAATGATAATGATTCTTTCTTCTTTCATAACGTACCTCCTTGGTAATAAAAGGTTACAAATATATAAAGGATTAACTTTTATCGGTTCATTAGCCTCTGAAGGCAAACAAAGGTCCCCAGCAGCACGCCTGCCACCCATCCGGGTTAACTTCATCAATACCTTCGTCAATGATAATGATTCTTTCTTCTTTCATAACGTACCTCCTTGGTAATAAAAGGTTACAAATATATAAAGGATTAACTTTTATCGGTTCATTAGCCTCTGAAGGCAAACAAAGGTCCCCAGCAGCACGCCTGCCACCCATCCGGGTTAACTTCATCAATACCTTCGTCAATGATAATGATTCTTTCTTCTTTCATAACGTACCTCCTTGGTAATAAAAGGTTACAAATATATAAAGGATTAACTTTTATCGGTTCATTAGCCTCTGAAGGCAAACAAAGGTCCCCAGCAGCACGCCTGCCACCCATCCGGGTTAACTTCATCAATACCTTCGTCAATGATAATGATTCTTTCTTCTTTCATAACGTACCTCCTTGGTAATAAAAGGTTACAAATATATAAAGGATTAACTTTTATCGGTTCATTAGCCTCTGAAGGCAAACAAAGGTCCCCAGCAGCACGCCTGCCACCCATCCGGGTTAACTTCATCAATACCTTCGTCAATGATAATGATTCTTTCTTCTTTCATAACGTACCTCCTTGGTAATAAAAGGTTACAAATATATAAAGGATTAACTTTTATCGGTTCATTAGCCTCTGAAGGCAAACAAAGGTCCCCAGCAGCACGCCTGCCACCCATCCGGGTTAACTTCATCAATACCTTCGTCAATGATAATGATTCTTTCTTCTTTCATAACGTACCTCCTTGGTAATAAAAGGTTACAAATATATAAAGGATTAACTTTTATCGGTTCATTAGCCTCTGAAGGCAAACAAAGGTCCCCAGCAGCACGCCTGCCACCCATCCGGGTTAACTTCATCAATACCTTCGTCAATGATAATGATTCTTTCTTCTTTCATAACGTACCTCCTTGGTAATAAAAGGTTACAAATATATAAAGGATTAACTTTTATCGGTTCATTAGCCTCTGAAGGCAAACAAAGGTCCCCAGCAGCACGCCTGCCACCCATCCGGGTTAACTTCATCAATACCTTCGTCAATGATAATGATTCTTTCTTCTTTCATAACGTACCTCCTTGGTAATAAAAGGTTACAAATATATAAAGGATTAACTTTTATCGGTTCATTAGCCTCTGAAGGCAAACAAAGGTCCCCAGCAGCACGCCTGCCACCCATCCGGGTTAACTTCATCAATACCTTCGTCAATGATAATGATTCTTTCTTCTTTCATAACGTACCTCCTTGGTAATAAAAGGTTACAAATATATAAAGGATTAACTTTTATCGAATTAAAAAATTTACCTGTCAGAAACATTCCGATCGGCTACTAAGCATGCTAATGTTTTCGCCCCCTCTTTAGAAAAGAGGGGGCAATGGGGGAGTTCACCTTGCTTATGCTAAATTTTCATCCATACTTTTACACGATTAACCTTATTTCTTTTGTCATTGCGAGAACCCAAAGGATTCGTGGCAATCTGCTGAAAGATGAAATTGCGTCAGCCTTGTCTAAGAAATGACACCGAAGAATCACTCAATAGGGGATGATCAACAGTTGAGTGGATAACAAGGCTAAGCCTGGTTAAGTTGTAGGAAAGAATCTGGGGGTTTCGGCTTTGTCCCGGCCATTTCGGGTGAAAACGATTTCGCAGAAAACAATTAACCATCATCTTGGTTAACCATTGCCTAATTAATTGAGGCGTTTTTGTTTATTTAAATTTAATTCTTATTCCGGCCTCTACCCACCGTCGGGGGTTTTCGCTTTCCACAGAAAAATACTGAGCGCCGTTAAAAAGGTTGTGGGCAGTAAAGAAAAGCTCAGATGAGGTCTTCTCCTGGAGGAAGATTTTCTTGGTAAGGTTCAGGTCCCAGATAAAAGCATGGTATTTTGCCATAAAACTGGGATCAAGGTCCCACCACACATAATGGCCAAAAAGTTCCCCCCGGAAAGATCTATTGTCATCGTATCTGAAACCGAGAGAATAGGAATAGGAGTCTTTGGTGGCGGTAGATTCGCTGGGAGGGGAATAATGGACGTAAGAATATCCGCCGACAAAATAAAAATTATAAACCGGGACGGTTTGCAGTTCAATTTCTCCGCCCTGTCTCCTGGTCTTTTTGCCATTGACAATGATGTAATATGGGGATGGTGGTGGTTCATAGTTAGGGCTTAAGGTATCTTCCACCTCATGCCGGAACAAGGTCGCCTTTAACCAGAAGTACTTGAGCACCGCGGTTTCCCCGCCACACTGGTAGGACATGATTTTTTCCGGGTTTAGACTTGGGTTGGGAAGAAGAGTTAACCCCCCCCCGGACGTCCAGGATAAAGGAGGGATGGTAAAACCACGCGTCACTGAAGCGCGTAAAACAGAATCTCGCCAAACCTGGTAGGTTATGCCAAGGCTTGGACTGACAAATGAGCCGGTAATGTTGTTTCGGTCATACCTGACCCCCGGGGTGATGGACCACCGGTCAATGACAATGGTGTCATTGGCATATACTGCCCACCGGTCAATGCCCGGGCTGGTAGTCGCAATTGCTGGAAAGCCATATAATTGAAGTAAAGTCCCGGCCTTGATCGTCTGGTCGAGCGTGCCGCGATCAAATTCTCCTCCAAGAACTGCGGTGTGGATCCCATGAGCCCAGGTAAACTTTGCATCCCCTCCCGTGGTTTCCTCATCATAAACCTCATGCTCATACAATGCTCCGGGAGGATCAAAAGGAAGCCCGTAAAGCCCGAGGGAATTGAACCACTCGGAAAATCTTTGCTTGAATTCGTGAAAGGATGCTGCAAAGCTTAACTCTTTGGAAAGGGAGGCATCAAGGGACGCAGTTGCAAAAAAAGTCGGATTTGCTGCTCGTTGGGTAATATCCTCGCCCGGAAAATCCCCAACCTTCTGGTCCGGTTCACTGTACCCGAGAGTAAAGTCAGTAGTTACCTTGCTTGTGACCGGGAGATGAACCTTGGAGTAAAGGCTGTAAGTCTCAAAATCCCGCGATTCTCTGAAACCGTCAGATTCCTGGTGCCCTGCATAAAGATAATACCCTACTGTCCCGGCTAACCCCGCAACCTGAGCCCTATAATCCTGGGTTTCTCTTTCCCCATACGAAGCGCTTAGAGAGCCTGAAGGCCGGCTGGTGTTTCCTGCGTCCTTGGTGATGATGTTTACCACCCCTCCTAAAGCTGAACCCCAGGATGATGAGGCAGGGCCTTTGATTATCTCTATGCGTTCGATGATATCTACCGGAATAGCGTTTGTTTCAGCCGCCCCGCTTGCCAGAGAATTCCACTTGATGCCGTCAACCACAACGAGGACATGCCTCGGCTCCGAGCCCTGGATTTGAAGCAACGAGGGGGCGCCGAAGTCCTGATTATAATTAATGAAGAGACCCGGGACACGGTTCAGGACATCAGCCACAGTATGGGCATTCATATGCTCGATGTCTTTGGCAGTAATAACCGTGATATTTTCGGCAACCTGAGAGATTGGTTCGAGGTTTCTGGTAGCGGATACTACCAGGTCTTTTTCCTTATAAAACATCTGGAGAGTTTGCATTTCCTCCTCTGACTGGGCAAAGGAGGGTGGACAGAAAAGAAAGAGGGGGAGGGTAGAAAAGAACACAAAAAAACAAACAATTAGAATGTCTCGGTTCCTAAAATTCATTATAATAAATATTATTTTTTAATGTGAAAAATTTTATTTATTTTTTAACCCAACCTATGATACGATATGTCTAATTTTATTTATTGCTTATGCGCTACTCTTTAACTATCGTGTAAATATTTGTTTTTAACCCAATAGTTTTTATTGGATATTTTTATCACCAATTTTTTTTAATGCAAGCAATTTTTTTGTTTTTTTACAAAAAATTATTGTAAAAAAGGGCGTTGCGAATTATCAGGCTGTTGAAAAACTCATAAAATATGTATAATACCACGCTAAACTTTATAAAACAGCATGAGCAGCCATCGCCGGACAGGCTGGAACCCCCCTTTGCCCCCTTTTCCCGAAAGGGGGGGTAAACAAAGAGACACTTAAAAGATTTTTGACTCAATGACGGTATCGCAACAGAAATTCGTGATTACAAAAATCTTTACTTCCTTTTTAATATTAGTATGTTGCAACGGTTTGGCAGAAGCTGGGCAGAGGGTACTCGTTGTCCAGAGCCTTAGCGTTGCACCATATGAGGAAGCGCTTGCCGGTTTTAAAAGTGTCTGTGATGCTGAGATTACGAAAGTAGTTCTTTCCGACCAGGAGAAAATCAACCCTTCCCAGTTAATTCAATTCAACAAACCGGAACTTATTCTCGCCATCGGGATGGATGCGCTCACAGAAATAAAAGAGATCGAGGACATTCCGATTATTTATATGATGGTTCTCAATCCTCAGGCAATTACTTTCGGTGAAAAGAATATCAGCGGTATCAGTATGACTCTATCTCCCGAAAGGCAGGTCGCTACCCTCCTAGAGGTTTTACCAGCAACAAAAACGATCGGTACCTTATATAACCCGGATAGGACCGGCAATTTTATAAAAGAGGCGGTGCATGCGGCTAATACCATGGGTATCTCTTTGATAAAAGAAAAAGTTCAGAGCACAAAAGAGGTCCCTTCCGCCTTAAAGAATCTTCGAAACAAGATAGATGCCTTCTGGATGATCCCGGATATCACCGTGTATTCTCCTGAGACCATCGATTTTCTGCTTCTCTTCTTGCTCGAAAATCAGAAACCGATCATCTCCTTTTCAGTAAAATATGTTGAGCTCGGTGCATTAATGTCAATCAGCGTAGACCCCTTTGATATAGGCAATCAGGCCGGTGAAATGGCTAAAGCAATCCTTTCCAATGGGGGTAAGAGGGATGTTCAGCGCATTGATGCCAGGAAGGCAGTAATATTAATTAACCTCAAGATAGCAAAAAAGTTGGGAATCACTATTGATGAGAAGGTCTTAGAAAAAGCTAAGATTCTGAAGTAAAGGCACAAGATGAATTTAAATTTTCTTAAGCTCTTGCGTGAAAAATTCAGCATTAAGGTATTCGTTACCTTTACAATTTTTTTCTTCATCATTTCCTCTGTTTTTACGATCTTTTTTTACTATCAGCAAAGAAAAGCGCTCACCAATACTCTGATGAAAAACTCAGAATTACTTGTCGGGGTCCTTGCTTACAGCGTGAGGCTCGGCGTTCTTTCAGAAAATAAAGACCTGCTCAGAGATGCGGTTGAAGGAATTTTTCAACAGGAAAGCGTCTTAGAGGTTTCTGTATTTAATCTGCAAAAAAATTTGTTTAAAAAGCTAAAGAAATATAAAGTCACGGATCAGCAAACATCAGCAGACGAAAATGAAAAAGTCCCGGGTAACGTAATTGCAAGTTTCCGGCAGGATCAGCCTCTGTGTTTGCTTAAGGGCAAGGACTCTATGGAATTATGGTCGCCGGTCATCACAGTCGCAGGATATGCTTCTGAAGAATATCTGGTTCTGGGAGAGCGCCCTTCGAAAAAAAAGGAACTTATCACTGGTTTTGCAAAATTAACCATTGATAAAGTCGAACTTAAAAAACAGCTCAATATCCTGTTATTAAAAAGTATTTTAATAGGTTTTGTTTTTTGGAGCATCGGTTCTTTACTTATATTTATTATGACCAGGCAGATAACAATTCCCCTTAAACGATTGACTGCAGGGGTGTACACTCTCGGTATTGGAGGCGTGGTCAGTGATGTGGGGGTTGAGACCGGGGATGAAATCGGCAAGCTCGCTGACGCATTTAACACTATGCTTGATGCGTTAAAAAAAAGGGAAGCAGAAAAAGAACAACTCCAAGAACAGCTCTGGCATGCCCAAAAAATGGAAGCAATCGGAACTCTGGCCGGCGGCATAGCCCATGACTTTAATAATATCCTCACGGCGATAATGGGTTTTGGGGGGCTTATTCAAATGAAAATTCCACAAGGAAGCCCGATCAGTTCTCATGTTGCACAAATACTTGACTCAGCCCAAAGGGCAGCAAGTCTGACCAAGAACCTTCTTGCGTTTAGCAGAAAACAGTTGAGTGCTCCGAGGTCATTAAATCTTAATGAAAGTATCAGCAACTTAAAAAAGCTCCTCGGGAGACTCATTAAAGAAGACATAGAGTTTAAGATCGAACTGTGCAATAAAGATTTGATTATCATGGCTGACCAAGGGCAGTTAGATCAGATCTTCATGAATCTCGTTACCAATGCCAAGGATGCCATGCCCAAAGGTGGTGTGTTAACTATTACGACCGGGGCGGAACAGTTGCTCCCACATAGTGTAGTCACCTCACAACCCAGACACTCAGGTGGTTATGCCCTTATCTCGGTTACCGATACAGGTATTGGGATAGATGAGAAGACTAAGGAAAAAATTTTCGACCCCTTTTTTACCACGAAGGAGGTAGGGAAAGGAACTGGTCTTGGTCTTTCCATGGTCTATGGCATTGTGAAACAACATGACGGGTATATTGACGTTAAAAGTGAGGTTGGTAAAGGAACAACCTTTAATATTTATCTTCCCTTGATTGATTCGACATTTGAAAGGCAAGAAGAAAAAGCTTCGCCCCCGCTTAAAAGGGGTACTGAGACAATACTTGTCGCAGACGATGATCCGGCAGTTGCGAGCCTAGTGAAAGGAATCCTGGAAGAATTTGGGTACAAAGTCCTCGAAGCACGCGATGGAGAAAATGCGATCGAACAATTTCTAAAACACAAGGATGATATCCATCTCTTGCTTCTGGATGTCATCATGCCTAAAAAGAATGGAAAAGAGGCTTACGATGCCATAAAAAAAATCAAGCCGGAGATAAAAGCAGTTTTTATCAGCGGTTATTCCGCTGAGATTATTGATGAACAAGCAATTCTTGAGGGGTTAAATTTTATTGGTAAACCCGTCTCGCCGGAAGAGATTTTGTTTAAAATACGAGAGGTGCTGGACAATTAACGCTCAGCACGTTTTGACCGCGATGTGAAATCGCCGCCCGCGATACGCCGCAGATTATGCCACGATTTTTATTTTACCTTTTTATTTTTTATATCGAGAAAAAGCTGGTACGCTTCTTTGGGTTTAAGCCCTTCGTGAACAACTCCTCGAACTGCTTTGATCATTGCCACCGGTGCCTCTGATTGGAAGATATTTCGGCCCATATCCACCCCGGCAGCACCTTCCTGGACAGCATTATAGGACATCTGAAGAGCATCCAGTTCAGGGAGTTTCTTTCCTCCCGCCATTACTAACGGAACCGGGCACGAAGCGGCAACCGTGTCAAAACCATCGGGGATATAGTAGGTCTTAATATAATGGGCGCCCAGTTCAGCACAGATCCGACACGCGAGGCGGAAGTATCGAGCATCCCGGGCCATATCCTTGCCTACGGCCGTAACCGCGAGAATAGGAATCCCATAGCGATTTCCCATATCCACCAAACGGGTCATGTTATGTACGGATTGAGTTTCAAACTCTCCTCCGATAAATACCTGTACCGCTAATGCCGATACATTGAGCCGGATTGCATCTTCCATATCCACCGCGATTTGTTCATTGGAAAGTTCCTTCAAAATACTCGGCCCGCCAGTCGCGCGAAGAACGATTCCTCCTCGATAGGTTGGTGGTATCGTGGTGCGCAAGATACCCCGGGTGAGCATAAGGGTGTCGGCATAGGGAGCGAGGGGCACGATGTTTAAATCAATCCGTTCAAGCCCCGTTGTCGGTCCTTGAAAGTATCCGTGGTCAATTGCCAGCATCACGGTGCGACCGGTATCAGGGTTAAATATACGGGAGAGGCGGTTTTTCATCCCCCAATCGAGGGCATGTGAACCTTTTAAAAAAAACCCCCCAGTCTTTACGGGAATATCGAGACCATAATCTTTTCCTTCTTGATCTATTTCCGGCATTGTTTTCCTCCTTGATAAATTTTTTAGATTTGCTTATTGGTTCCTATTCGGCCCTGCACGTTTTTAATTCAGCCCTTTTTTATTCTTGGGGCCGAATAATGATCTTGATTGACTCATCCCCTTTTTCTACTAACTCGAAACCCTTAACGGTTTCTTGAAGACCAAAACGATGGGTAATCATGTCGTGAAGGGGTACACGCTTGGCACGAATAATTTTAAGAGCAGTCACGCAATCAGCAGGGCTGCCGGCATACGTTGTGGTCAAAGTAATATCTTTGCGCCAAAAGACATCGTTGATGGAAAGCGGTATTGTGATATTTTCTCTGGTGGGGGCGAAGAAAAGGATAGTACCGCCTCGTTCGACTGCCTGCAGTGCTTGTTCGAAAGTACCCACGACACCAGCGGTCACAATGACTACATCTGCACCACGTCCTTGGTTACGTTCACGAAAAAGCAGGGATACATTTTGGCGTCCGTCTATCGTATCGTCAGCGCCAACCTGTTTGCCAGCCTTAAGCCGATAGGTATTCACATCAGTGGCAATGATGCGAGTTGCGCCCAGGGCTCGGGCAAGGCTGATAAAAAGCAATCCCGAAATGCCGCTTCCCAGCACTAAAACACTTTTCCCGGGTTCGAACTTAACCGCGCGCAAACCACGGAGAATGCAGGCGAGCGGTTCAACAAAGGTTGCTTCATCATAGGTCATGGTATCAGGTAACTTCCACGTTCCCCAGTCAACATTAATCGCCGGAAGGCGGACATATTCACAGAAACCACCGGGATCAAAATGCGTGCCAGAAAGCAATGTGTCGCAGACCGTTTCATGACCGCTCACGCAGTAATGACAAGAAAAGCAGGGAACATGATGAGTCGCGGCGACGCGATCACCTTTAACGAATAATTTTACTCCCTCGCCAACCTCAACCACTTCTCCCGCAATTTCATGGCCCAGCACCAACGGCGCTTTATTGATCCGGTACCATTCCATCACATCGCTTCCGCAAACACCACTCGAATAAATTTTTACCAGCAGTTCACCGGGTCCGATCAAGGGAACCGGCATTTCCTCGAGCCGGACATCATGATTACGGTAATACATTGCAACGCGCATAGAGAACCCTCCTTTACTGCATAAGCAAGAGTTTCGGGTGAAATTAGTTTAAGAAAATTACTCTTAGGTGTCAAGGAGAAAACCAGATTAAAAGGTATTATTTTCTTGAGAAAAAAGATGTTTTTTGTTAATAAAAAAACTATTTTCCCCAAGTTAAAATTCTTGAGGAGAGTTTTCTATGAGCGGATATATGGGTAAATACTTGATAGTTAATTTATCCAATAAAAGCCATGAGCTTGTTCCTCCTATCGACGGATTTTATCGGAACTTTTTTTTCGGGTATGGTCTGGGTGCAGCGGAAATTACTGAGCGGCAAAAGCTGGGTATCGATCCCCTTTCGCCCGAAAGTTATCTCGGCTTTTGCGCGGGGTTGCTCACCGGAACCGGAGCTTTTTCCCCGGACGATACATCGTGGTTGGGAAGTCGTCGCTTACCAACACGTGGGGCGGATGCGAATTCCGAAGGCTTTTTTTCAAAGGAATTAAAAAAAAACAGGCTATGGTGCAGTTTTTTCACTGGTCATTCCGATAACCTAGTCTAGGTTTTCCTTCATGATGATAACGTGGAAATCAGAGATGCAAGTAAACTGTGGGGTAAGGATGTTGTTGCAACTGAAACAACAATCAAAAAAGAGCTCGGCGAAAAAAAATAAGGATTGCCTCGATCGGAGTGAGCGGAGAGAAACTCCCCAGGCATGATTCTAAGCTCGATGAAGGTTTTGGGATCGCGCATCAGTGTGAGCCAACTCCGGGAAGGCACACGATTTCTTTTTATTTATATGGTCTGGTCATGGGAGTTGATAAACAGGTTCCTACCATTGAGAAAACGTTCAAAGAAGCTTGGATAAAGAAAGAAAAAATATTGTTTGGTACACTGCCGCAAGCGTGTTCATGTGGCTTATCAATTGCGCGGGTGTCTGGCTGTTTGGGCCTTTGACGGGCACGTATCCTTTGGTCGAATATTTAAGCTTTGCGACGGGCTGGGAGCTTTCCGTGGAGGAATACCTTAAGACTGGAGAAAGGATATTAAGCTTAAGAAAAGCGTTCACTGTCCGCGAAGGTGTTACACCGCAAGAGGTTCGGCTCCACCTTCGCGCTGCAGGAATCCCTCCACTCAAGCAAAGGACCAACCCAAGAGGAAACACTTGATATGAATAAACTGGAAAAAGATTTCTATTCCATGGTGGGATGGGATTTAATAACCGGTAGCCCAACCCAAAAAACT
This sequence comes from uncultured delta proteobacterium, assembly GCA_963727835.1. Taxonomy (GTDB): domain Bacteria; phylum Desulfobacterota; class WTBG01; order JAGOGO01; family JAGOGO01. Next base: position 52,320 of record CAVSIB010000030.1, on the reverse strand, counting down.
CAAAGAACTTGGCCTCGATGGCCTTTGAAGCTAATAAGTCTCGCCACTGTCTGCGAGTAATTTCCCTTTGTTTCCAAACCCCAGTTTACTTTTCCCTGACTTTGTTACTACGTGAAAAGTGTCTGCTTTAGCAGTTTTTTTTTGGTTAAATTCGCTAACAACAAAACTTGAACTTGATTTTTAGCTATGGTAAATTTTGCAACAACGCATCAACTATAAAGAGTGCAATCCATGAAAAATCAGGAAGTGGCCACTGTTTTTAAAAAGATAGCGGAAATGCTGGAAATAAAAGGGGAAAACCCTTTTCGTATCCGCGCTTACCAGAAGGCTGCTCAGAATATTGAAAATTTAGCTGAAGATATTGCTTTAATTGCGCAGCACAACGAACTGGATACCCTTCCCGGAATCGGGAAGGACCTATCCCAAAAAATTACTGAAATCATCACGACCGGAACTCTCCAAAAATATGAGGAATTGAAAAAAGAGATACCAGAGGGGTTGATGGAAATCATCACGATTCCGGGACTCGGCCCCCGGACGGTTAAAATGCTTTACGATGAGTTAAGAGTTGAAAGCATAGATCACTTGGAAGGATTGGCTCAAGCGCACAAGCTGCAAGGACTGCCAGGAATAAAGGCCAAGACCGAAGAAAATATTCTGAAAGGGATCGCGCTTTACCGTCAGAAGTTAGCGCGGGTAATGCTCAGCACCATGCTTGCTCTTTCCCGGGAAATAACGGGCGAACTTAAAAAATTAAAAGAAGTAAAACAAATAAGTGTGGCAGGAAGTGTCCGTCGCCAACGGGAAACCATTAAGGACATAGACATATTGACCATTTCTCCTCAACCAGAAAAGGTAATGGACTTTTTTACTCACCTTCCCTTTGTGGAAACAGTCCAGGCCAAAGGAAGAACAAAATCAAGCATTCGGGCACGGGGAGGTATTCAAGTGGATCTCCGCGTGGTAGAACCGGATTGTTTTGGAGCAGCGCTTTGCTATTTTACCGGCTCCAAAGCTCATAATATCCGGCTTCGGGAACTGGCAGTCACGAAGGGTCTGAAAATAAATGAATACGGAATATTTCGGGGCGAGAAAAAAATCGGTGGGAGGGATGAACAGGAGGTTTACACTTCAGTTGGGTTGCCTTTTATCCCCCCTGAACTTAGGGAAGATCGTGGTGAAATTGAAGCAGCGTTGGAGGGAAAACTCCCGCATTTAGTGGAACACAGGGATGTTCGGGGAGACTTCCATGTCCATTCCTACTATAGTGATGGGGCGGCAACCCTGGAGGAGATTGCAAAAAAGGCCGAGACCATGGGGCTTGAATGGGTAGCGATCTGCGATCATTCTCAGTCTCTTAAAATAGCCGGAGGATTGTCGATTGCTCGGATGGAGGAAAAAATTTCGGCAATTCAAAAAATTAATCGGAAAAACAAAAAAGTTAAACTGCTCTGTGGGTCCGAGGTTGATATCAACAATGATGGCGGCTTAGATTATCCTGACGAGTTACTCAGGAAGCTTGATGTTGTTATTGCGGCTATCCATAGTGGTTTTAAACAGGACGAAAAAACCTTAACCCGCCGAATCATGAAAGCCATGCGTCACCCCCGGGTGCACAGTATTGCCCACCCCACCGGACGCCTCATCGGAGAGCGGGATGCTTACGCTGTCAATCTGGAAATGGTGTTTGAGGAAGCAGCGCAAACCAATACAGCCCTTGAGATTAACGCTTATCCCCAGAGACTTGACCTTAACGATATTTACTCTCGGGCAGCGAAAGACAAGGGAGCAAAACTTACCATTGGAACCGATGCCCACAGCCTTGATCAGATGGAATACCTTGAGCTTGGGCTTTCGGTAGCGCGGAGAGGATGGCTGGGGAAAACAGATATTTTAAATTGCCTTAACTATAATGATGTGGTAAAGGTTTTAAAGAAAAAATGATGAAAGCAGAAGGATGTGACTATGTATTATGATATGCCCTTATATCGTCCTCCGAGTGAAGCGTATTCGCTTATCTTCCAGGTAACCTTAGGGTGTTCCCACAACCGGTGCGCTTTTTGTATCATGTACCGGAAGAAAAAATTTCGTATCCGGCCCTGGGAAGAACTCAAGGCCGATATCCTCGAGGCAGCGCTTTCTTATGGCGGGATAAACAGGATTTTCCTTGCGGATGGTGATGCGCTGTTTATTGATACGGATTACATGCTCCAGATTTTGAATTTCCTTTATGAAAAGTTTCCTGCATTGGAACGGGTGAGCGCTTATGCTAATCCGGCTAATCTTATGGGAAAGTCAACAGAAGACCTCCAAAGGATCCGCAAGGCTGGCCTCCAGATGTTGTACTTTGGTATTGAAACGGGCGATGATGAACTACTCGTCAAAATAAAAAAAGGAGCAACGGCGCAAGAACTGATTACCAGTGCCAAAAAAGCTATTGATGCTGGTTTTGTGCTTTCAGCAACCGTTATTCTTGGCCTCGCTGGGAAAAAGGGGAGCGAGCGCCATGCGCTTGAAACCGCACGAGTCTGTTCAGCGATTAATCCTCACTATCTTTCCGCCTTAACTCTTATCCTTGAGGATGATAACCGATACTTTTCCCGTTGTCTGGGGAAGGATTGGGAGATGATGGACAAGTTGGAAATCCTTAATGAGCTTCGTGTTATGATTGAGCACTTTCGCTTAGATAAGTGTATTTTCCGCAGTAATCATGCTTCTAACTATCTTGCCATCAAGGCGACGCTTAATCAAGATAAAGCAAAGCTCCTTAGTGAGATAGATTGCGCTTTAAAAAATCCCGCGCAGTTGCGACCAGAATTTTTGCGGGGTTTGTAAAAAGGAAGGAATTATGGCGATAAAGTTTAAATCGAGAGTTGGCAGTATTATTTTTGAAAAAGCTGAGGTGCTGGTTCTGCCTGTTTTTGAAGATACGAAGACATTGCAAAAATCGCTTGATGTTATAGACAGTGCCACGAAAGGATTGATTAAAAATCTTCTCACGAGCGGGGATTTTCTTGGGGAACGATATAAAACTTTTTTGCTTTATCCCCAAGGAGCGCTATCTGCCAAGAGAATAGTTTTGGTGGGATTGGGAAAGAAAGAAAAGTTTGACCTTGATGTCATGCGCGGAGCCGGGGGGAAAGCTTTTCAGTATGTACGCGATTTAGGAATAAAAACAATCCATCTCCCCGAAGACCTTCTTGACGCCAAAGGATTTTCAGTGTCTAAACTGCTGGAAGCATTTCTAATCGGAGGAGGTTTGGGGGTGTATCAGTTCCGGGACCTGATAACCACGGGAAGGGAAAAAATAAAAGAAGTTGATGAGTGTGTGGTTGTCTCGCAAAAAAAAGACAGGACCAAGATAATAGAAATGGTCTTGCGTCATGTGACTATTCTCAGGGAAGCCGTATATATTGCTCGTGATTTGGTGTCCTTACCAGCCAATAAAAAGACGCCCGCTATGTTAGCTCACCAAGCGCAGACGATTGCCAAGAAGAACAAGTTAAAGTGCCGGGTCATTACCGAAAAACAGGCTCAGAAAATGGGAATGGGCGCCTTTCTGGCGGTTGCTCAAGGAAGCCGTGAACCAGCGAAGATTATTATTTTAGAATACACCGCCAGCCGAAATTTTGGACCTCCTCTGGTCATCATCGGAAAAGGGATTACCTTTGATAGCGGTGGCATTTCTCTTAAGCCTCCTGACAAAATGGAACAAATGAAAGATGATATGGCTGGGGGAGCGGTGGTGATGGGAACCATGCAGGCAGTAGCCCAAATGAAACTTCCTTTAAATTTACTGGGGATTATTCCGGCCACGGAAAATCTGCCGGGAGGCAAAGCGTATAAACCCGGAGATGTTCTCACGTCTCTGTCGGGTCAGACCATTGAAGTAATCAGCACGGACGCGGAAGGACGATTAATCCTGGCCGATGCCTTGACGTATGCCAAAAGGTATAAACCGCAAGGTATTGTTGATTTAGCCACTCTGACCGGAGCGTGCATAACCGCGTTAGGAGACTATGTTGCCGGTATTATGGGAAACGATGCTTCTTTGTTGAACTCCGTTAAATCAGCCGGCGAAAAAACCGGCGAAAAGGTATGGGAACTTCCTCTCTGGGAAGAATACTTTGATTACCTCAAAAGTGATATTGCGGATTTTAAGAATGTGGGTACCCGGGCTGCCGGAACTATTACCGGAGGAATGTTTCTGAAAAAATTTGTGAACGATACCCCATGGGTCCATATGGATATCGCCGGGCCGACCTGGTATGAAAAAGATAAACCCTATATACCAAAGGGCGCAAGCGGCTTTGGTGTGCGGCTCCTGCTTCAGCTATTAAGGGATTGGAACAAATAGGAATGGCCGGTGACCTGAAAACGAAATTGGCCCGCATGGAACAAATCAAACGCGAAAAACCCGCGTACAGAAACCTGCTCGATTTTTATGAAAAAATTTTTATTGCCAAAGAGGAGTTTTACCAGTCGCTTAAAGGTCTCCCCATAGTTTTTGATGAACAGGAAGTGCAGGCAAAATTCAAAGCAGGATCCCCGGTTCTGGATAAGAGCGCTATTGAGTTGGATAATGGGACGTTAGAAAAATTTTTTCGCACGCTTCTTCAGATAAGCCACGAAAAAAATCCTGATACTGCAGGAAAGTTACACGCCTTTATTAAAAAAGGTAACCTCGATGTTGGAAAGACCATCAAAGCGATGTGGGATGGGGAAATTCCCTCGCCAATGGGGAAAAAAGAGGAACTGGGTGACCCTACGCTCCTCTTCTTTCTTTTGACTGAGTCCCTAAAACCTTTTTACGAATATTTAGCCGAAAATTTACGAGCAGTGATTGATATAACTCTCTGGGGAAAGGGGTATTGCCCTATTTGTGGAAAAGCCCCACCTATTGCCGCGATCCCGGAGGGAAAATGGTCAAGGCATCTTTTTTGTGTTTACTGTGGCACAGAATGGCCGTTCCCTTTTCTTATGTGCCCGTTTTGTGGAAACGAAGAGGAAGAAGGGGTCACGTATCTTTATGTCGAGAACGAAAAACAATACCGACTTGAAGTCTGTAAAGCCTGCCAAAAATATCTCAAAGCGGTTGACATTGAATTCATTGGCACCCCTGTCCCCTTAGATGTAGAAAACATCGCTACGCTTCACCTGGATATTCTCGCCCAAAGGGAAGGGTACAGTCGCGGCGCTCATTACCCTCTGCTCATTTAAGAGAATTTTTTATTCCTTATGCACGGGTATTTCAAACTTCATCAAATCCTGTCCAATAACGGTCTTGGGAAAAACACATCGAGCTTCATAAAGCAGATCATCAGTCCGCTGGTAACGAGTACTGATATGGGTAATGACTAAATTTTTGACCTTGGCTTCGCTCGCTATACGAGCTGCCTGAGCGCAGGTAGAATGGCCTTTTATTTTCGCTTCCTCCTCCATGTCGTGAGCAAACATTCCTTCATGCACTAAAAGGTCTGCTTCATAGGCAAGTTTAATCACTTGTGGGCAGGGCCGCGTATCAGTCGCGTAAACAAACTTACGGCCTTTCCGGGGGGTGTTCATAACCATCGAAGGGTTAATTTCTCGCCCATCGGCTAATGTTATGGTTTCACCCCGTTGAAGCTTTCCAAACAAAGGGCCTTCAGGAATGCCCAGTTTCTTTGCTTTTTCCGGAAAGAACCTTCCTGGTCGTGGTTCTTCTACTAAAGAAAAGGCAAGCGTATGGGGTTTGTGATCAACGGCAACTGCCTCCATCCAAAAGCCAGAGCCGGAAAAAAGTTTTCCTTCGGTGATCTCATGGATGTCAAGAACATAAGGTGGATTGAACCCTAAACATTTTCGAATCAAGTTGATATACTCTCTGATGCCCGGAGGCCCAAAAATGCGAAGGGGTTTTTCCCGCGCCTGATGCATGATGGTCATGAGGAGGCCGGGAAGGCCAGTGACATGGTCTCCATGCAAGTGGCTCAGGAAGATGGCAAAAAGTTTGCCGGGGCTTAGAGAAGCCCGAACAATCTGTACCTGGGTGCCCTCTCCGCAGTCAAAAAGCAAGATGTCTCCATCCCGCTGCAACGCTAAAGCAGGGAGGCTGCGGCGAAGGGTGGGAATAGTTCCTCCGGTTCCTAACAAGATTACTTTCATAGTTAACCTTTAGAGGGCAAAAAATATTCGCTTGAGTCGTTGGAGGATTATTAATTCAGAAACTAATTTATAACAATTGTTTTTTCGAAAGAAAAGAGAAAAGCTTATTGCTTTACGAAATTGATTTATGATCCTGGTGAAAGGGTGTCTAAGCTTAAGCACGTACGTCTCCTTTTTCGAGAATTCAACCGAAATTTTTCTTGCTTCTAACTCCTTGAAATATTATAATCTATGAAAAATGAGGGAAAAAGCTAACCCACGTTTTATAAGGGGAATAAGGCCATGAAAAGAAGGATGCTTTCTTTGTTTTTGGCTACTTCTTGTTTCGTTTTTTGTGTAATGGTTTTATCTAACCTCAGTACAATAGGAGGGGAAGCTATGGAACTAAAAATAAAGAGCAGTGCTTTTAATGAGGGAGACATGATCCCTAAAAAATATACCTGCGATGGTGCCGATATCTCTCCACCTTTGGCATGGGATGCGGTACCAATGAATACAAAAAGCGTTGCTTTAATCAGTGATGATCCGGATGCTCCAGTGGGGATCTGGGTTCATTGGGTTATTTACAACATACCACCCACGATAAAAGAACTCCCTGAAAACATACCGCCACACAAGATCATCGAAAATGGGGCGCAACAAGGAACCAATGATTTTCGGAAGATTGGCTACGGAGGACCGTGTCCTCCGCGGGGAACTCACCGGTATTATTTTAAACTTTACGCTCTCGATAAAGTACTAGATAGTGAACCCGGATTGACTAAAACTCAATTATTGAAAGCGATGGAAGAACACGTTTTGGCTCAAGGGCAATTAATGGGGCGCTATCAAAGATAGAAAAAGGGTTTTTCTATCTTTTTTGATGGTCGAATTGTGGTCAAGGAGGAAGGGTGAGTGTAAAAATTAACATTCCTCTGCTTTACCGACATGTAACCGATGGTTTATCAGCGGTTGAGGTTGAGGGCACTACGGTTGGGGATTGTCTAAAAAGTTTCATGCAACGGTTCCCCGGGGTGAAGGGAGTTTTGTTTGATAAAAAGGGAAGGGTGCTCAATGGAATTGAAATCTATCTCAACCACAAAAGCGCTTATCCTGATGAACTGGCTAAACCAGTTAAGGATGGGGATGAGATTTCAATAACGCTTGTGCTTGCCGGCGGATAAGAGGAAGCAATGAGGTCCTGCTTTGATCACGTGGTTGGGATTTTTCGTGATATTCGGTTTCTATTTGCAGGGTTGGTTGCCCCTGATAATCCTGTTTTCCTAACGCTGAAAAGAGAATTATTTGACCCCTTAGACCAGTTGAGGCATTTCAAACAACTAGGACGCTGGAACCCGTAAGGTTTGACCGGGGCGAAGGGCGCGGGGTTTTTTAATTCCATTTAATTTCATTAGTTGGTTCACGGTGGTATCGTATTTTCGGGCAATCGTGGCTAAAGTCTCCCCGGATTTGATCTGGTGTGTCTGGCTAACCTGGCGTTTTTTGAGTTTGTCCTTGTTTTGGGAAAAATTTTTCGTAAAAATTTCCCTTTTCGATTCTGGTATCTTAACCCAATATCCTCCTTTATCCGGGGGGGTGCGCCCGAAACAGAGTTCCGGGTTATACTGTTTCAGTTCGGGGAGAGAAATTTCAGCCATAGCAGCAATCATTTTTAAATCAGCCGAGAAAGGGATGTTGACTTTTGTTAAGGGTGGAGTCGGAGCAGAAGAGTCGAGTTGAGCAAATCCATACTCTCCGGGCTGTTTCCCAATCGTGATTGCAGCTAAAAGTTTGGGGACAAAATCGCAGCTTTCTTGTTTAAGATAAGTTTTCTCACGAAGATACCAAAGGTCAGTGCTGTTATATCTTTGGATGGCTGCAGCAACTTTTCCTTCTCCGGCATTATAGGCAGTTAAAGCCAAATACCAATCTCCGAACATCGCGTGTAAGTCTTTTAAATATTTTACTGCTGCCTGAGTTGATTTTTCCGGGTCTCTTCTTTCGTCTATCCACTTATCTACCCGGAGACCATATCGTTGAGCTGTGCCCTTCATCAGCTGCCAGGGACCACAAGCACCGGCAGGGGAATAGGCATGAGGATTAAAACCGCTTTCGATTAAAGAAAGATAGACTAAATCTTCAGGAATTTCATTTTTTCTAAAGATGGAGGTCATCAAGGGACGGTATGTTTCTCCCCGGCCTAGGGCTGCTTTCATAAAATTTTCTTTATTTTGAAAATATTGGATAAAAGTTTCAACCGGGGAATTGTAAATGAGCGGGAAATCACCCTGGATAACCCCTTTATTATACAGATTTTTCAGAATACAAGCATATTGGTAGCCGTCCCAAGAATATTCGTGGGTAAGAAAATTTTGGTATTTAAAACCTTGAGGATGAACTAATTGCTCAATATGAGTAAAATTCCAGGTTGTAAAAATTGGAGTAGTGCTTTTATTATTTTTTGGGGGATAAAGGGAAAGAGAAAGATTGTTTATCGGGTTATAGTAAAAAACGGATAACTCGGTCAGGAAGGCCCCATTGTAATTGACAAGGTTACGGAGGATGCCTACATAATAATTGTTTTCAACGGGGTTGTTTATTTTTTGGATATTACCCTGCTGAAAACCGATGGGATTTGTTAGCTGGTCTATTGGCTGCAACGTCATTGCTGGTGGAGGTTTGGCACTTTCAAAGGTTTCCGCCACACTTGGGGGGTAGGGGAGATTATAAGGTGATGCTGACTTGTAAGGAGTGATAGCACAACCCATTAGAAACCAAAAAAAGTAAAAACTTATGCTGATTAAGATTAGGTTTAAAATTCTATTTCTCAATTTTGTTTCCGGAAATTCCACAATCCGACTGAATAATTTTTAAGCCCTAAATTTTTCACCGTGCAGTGTCTTTGGATTATTAAGACAAAGGACAGAAAATAAGTTCAAAAATTTATGTTTTTTTAAGAGGGGCCAAAGAAGCTTTACAAAGTATCAGAACCTCTTTTAAACTGTCAAACTGTTTTAAAGAAAATGATATTTTCGGTTTAATTCTAAAAAGATAAAAAAAAGTAAAATTTTTCTTTTTTTACTTGACAAAGAGTGTATTCGTTTATAAATTTAAACCTAAACAAAAAAGGTTTAAGCTTGAATTATCGAGTCGAAGACATATCGCAAGAAGGAATTTTGGTCCAGGGAGAGCGGGATGTCGACTGGCTGAAAGGCTTGTTCCCGGATCAGACACGCTCGGAGTTTAAATTTATTGCTCCGATCTCTTATACGATTCACCTTTCTCGCTCAGATTCCTTGGTCATCGTAGCCGGGGGGATAAGCTTAAAAGTTGAGCTATCCTGTAGCCGGTGTTTAGAGCGTTTTATGCGTTCGCTTAACCCGAAATTTGATATTTCTTTATCTCCTGCTCAATTTCAAAACCTTCCGGCTGAGATGGAGCTCCAAAAGGAAGATTTAGATACGGAGTTCTATGACGGAGAGGTTATTGATCTTGACGCGATTATCCAACGTCAGATAATTCTCGCGATGCCTTTTTACCCGCTTTGCCGGGAAGACTGTAAGGGCCTTTGCTCCCATTGCGGGATAAACAAAAACCAGGAAATCTGCCAGTGTTCGGATAAAGAATTTGTAGACCCCAGGCTTTCGGGTTTAAAAGATTTTTTTAAAAAATAATACCTAACGGAGGATTGTATGCCCCTACCACCGAAAAGACATTCTAACGCACGAAGAAAAAAACGGCGGTCCCATGATCGGCTGACTGCTCCCTCCTTAATTGCGTGTTCCCATTGTGGAGAAAAAAAACCACCTCATCATGCGTGTCCCCATTGTGGCTACTATAAAGATCGTGAAGTGTTAAAGGTGGAAGAATCTTAATTTCTTGAGCAAGCAACCGATAGAGGGATGAGTAAGCAATGGATTATTTCTTAACCGAAGAACAGAAAGAAATTCAGGAGCTGGCCCGAAGAATTGCCGAAGAGAAAGTTCTACCGGTGCGGGCAGAACTGGATGAAAAAGAAAAATTTCCTCGAGAAATTTTAAATATTTTGGGGGAAACGGGATTATCCGGCGTCTACATTCCCAAAAAATATGGTGGTTTTGGAGGAGGTGTATTTGATTTATGTCTGGTGATCGAACAACTGAGCCGGATCTGCTCAGCAGTAGCTGTGAGTTATGCCTGTAATGGTTTGGGCTCCTATCCGATTATTATGTTCGGCAGTGAGGAACAGAAGCAGAAATATCTTCCTGATATTGCTTCAGGAAAAAAATTAGCTGCCTTTGGGCTCACCGAGCCTAATGCAGGTAGTGATGCCGGAGGGATTCAAACGACTGCTAAAAAAGCAGGGGATCATTATATCCTCAATGGCACCAAACAATGGATTACTAATGGAGAAGAGGCAGATACGTATGTGGTCATCGCCTTGACTGATAAATCTAAAGGTCCTCGGGGGGCGAGTGCTTTTATCCTCGAAAAGGGGATGAAAGGGTTTACCTTTGGGAAGAAGGAGAAAAAACTGGGGATCAGGGCGTCAGCCACCTGCTCTCTTTTTTTTGAGGATTGTGTGGTGCCCAAAGAAAACCTTTTGGGAAAAGAAGGACTGGGATTTTTGCTTACGATGAGAAACTTGGATAAATCCCGACCGGGCATTGGTTCTCAAGCCGTTGGTTTAGCTCAGGGAGCTATGGAAGAAGCGGTAAGGTTTGCCCGTGAACGGGTGCAGTTTGGTAAACCGATCATTTCTTTCCAGGCGGTCCAGCATCTGTTAGCTGATATGGCGATCCAAATTGAGGCGGCTCGAGCTTTAGTTTATTCTGTGGCGCGCTACATTGATTCGGTTCCTAAAGAGATCTCCAAGGAGTCCTCACTGGCCAAGGTTTTTGCCAGTGATGTGGCGATGAAGGTAACGACCGATGCCGTCCAGGTGTTTGGAGGCTCAGGATACATGAGGGAATACCCAGTGGAAAAAATGATGCGGGATGCCAAGATTCTCCAGATTTATGAAGGCACTAATCAAATTCAGAGGAATGTCATCGGCCTCTATTTAAATAAAGAATACGCTCGAAAAGGAAAATAAGCGGGGAGACTGAGATGATGGGTAAGATCGCTTTTATTTTTCCCGGGCAAGGCGCTCAAACTGTGAGGATGGGAAAAAACCTGTGTGATAATTTCAAAGAAGCACGAGAAGTATTTGCTGAGGCAGACGAGGCGCTCAACTTTAAGCTTTCTTCCCTTTGTTTTGACGGCCCGGAAACAGAATTAAACCTGACGGTCAATACTCAGCCTGCGGTACTGACAGTAAGCGTGGCCTGCCTCCGAGTGATAGAAAAAAACTTAGAGATAACTCCGGATTATGTGGCCGGACATAGCCTGGGAGAATATTCGGCGTTAGTTGGGACAAAAGCTTTTAGTTTTTCCGATGGCGTTAAGGCGGTTCAGAAACGCGGCCAGTTTATGCAGGCGGCGGTTCCGGAAGGAGAGGGCGGCATGGTTGCTGTTTTGGGTCTAAGCCGAGCACAGGTTGAAGAGATCTGTCAAGAAGCAGCACAAGGGGAGGTAATGACCCCCGCTAACTTTAATTGTCCCGGCCAGATCGTGATCTCCGGCGCGGCCAAAGCTCTTGAGCGGGCTATTGTCTTAGCCAAAGAAAAAGGTTCCCCAAAAACAGTAGTGCTATCGGTGAGTGCTCCTTTTCACTGTGCACTCATGGAACCAGCCGCGAAAAAGTTAAAAGATTATTTGAGCTATGTAACGGTAAACCCGCTTGCTTACCCTGTGATTACCAATGTTGAAGCTATGCCAAATCAGGAAGCTATCCGGGTGAAGGAACTTCTGATTAAGCAGGTAACGCATCCGGTTCTCTGGGAGGATTCGGTTGTGGCAATGCGGGAAAGAGGAGTTAGTACGTATGTGGAAATCGGCCCGGGGAAGATTTTAAGCGGTTTGGTGAAAAAGATAGATAAAACAGCAACACGATGTAATGTGGAAGATACCGAAAGTCTCAAAAAATTGGAGAAAGTATGGAGGGAGATGCATTAAGACTTCACGATAGGGTGGCGATTATAACCGGCGGAGCACAGGGGATTGGGCGGGCGATCGGATTGCTCCTGGCTCAAAACGGGGCGCAGATCGTCATTGCGGATATAAACGACAAGCAGGCTGAGGAGACTGCTCAGGAGATCGCATTGTTGGGACGAAAGTCCTTAGCGGTTAAGGTTGATGTTTCCAATTTTTCGGAAGCTGAAAACATGGGGAAAACGGTTTTTGATTCTTTTGGGCGGATTGATATTTTAGTCAATAATGCCGGGATCACCCGAGACGGACTTTTTTTGAGGATGAAAGAAGAGGAATGGGATGCGGTCATTACGAATAACCTTAAAAGCGTATTTAATTGTTCAAAAGCTGTTATTCGTTACATGGGAAAACAAAGAGGAGGGAAGATAATTAGTGTTGCTTCGGTGGTCGGGCAAATAGGAAATATTGGCCAGGCAAATTATGGGGCATCAAAAGCGGGGATTATTGGTTTTACCAAAACCTTAGCCCGGGAATTTGCCTCCCGGGGAATTATGGTTAATGCCGTAGCCCCAGGATTTATTGAAACAGGCATGACGCGCACTCTTCCTGAAAAGGTCAGGGAAGGATTCATTAGCAATATACCTTTGGGCCGGATGGGGACCCCAGAAGACATAGCTGAGGCGGTTTTCTTTTTGGCAACCGATGCTTCTAATTATATTACCGGCCAGGTGATAAATGTAAATGGTGGATTATATATGTAAAGAAATTAATTGAAGGAGGTGCAGGATGGCAAGTGACATTGAAAAAAAAGTAAAGGCAATCATTATGGAACAGCTCGGGGTAAGTGAAGAGGAATTAAAATCCGAGGCATCTTTTGTGGATGATCTGGGAGCGGACTCCCTTGATCTGGTAGAGTTGGTAATGGCCTTGGAAGAAGAATTTGGTCAAGAGATTCCGGACGAGGACGCCGAAAAAATAACGACGGTCCAGGATGCGATCAATTACATCAACGAACGCCTTTAATATTATTTTGGGGGTGCAGTTCACACATGCGAAGAGTTGTCATAACCGGAGTGGGTCCTTTAACTCCGGTAGGAATTGGTAAACAAAAGACCTGGAAGGCAATCTGCGAAGGGAGGTCGGGCATCGACTATATCACCAAGTTCGATGCCGCGGGCTACCGTTCTCGAATCGCCGGAGAAGTAAGAGGCTTTAAACCCGAAGAGTTTCTCGAGCACAAGGAAATCAAGCGGACTGATCTTTTTGTCCAATATGCTGTGGCCGCCACAAAAATGGCTCTTGACGATGCGACTTTTTTTGTGGGCAATGGCAATGCTGAGAGAACCGGGGTTATCATCGGGACTGGCCTTGGGGGGCTGACGACTTTGGAAAAAAACCATAAAATCCTTCTCGAAAAAGGCCAGGATAAGGTCTCGCCCTTTTTGATTCCCATGATGATTCCTAATATGGCCCCTGGCCAGATTGCCATCTTTTGCGGTGCGAAGGGACCAAACACCTGTGTGGTTACCGCCTGCGCTTCCGGGACCCATGCGATCGGTGAGGCGTTTAAGGTGATTCAACAGGGGTGCGCTGATGCGATGATTACCGGCGGCACGGAAGCTACCATCACCCCGTTAGCGCTCAGTGGCTTTTGTAATATGAAGGCAACCTCTGCGCACAATGATGACCCCAAAAAGGCAAGCCGTCCATTTGATAAAGGTCGGGATGGATTTGTCATGGCTGAGGGGGCTGGGATCGTTATCCTGGAAGAGTTAGAACTGGCAAAAAAGCGAGGAGCAAATATTTACTGTGAAATCGTAGGGTACGGTCTCAATGGCGATGCTTACCATATCACCGCTCCTTCTCCGGGTGGTGAAGGAGCAGCTCAGTGCATGAAAGTGGCTTTACGGGACGCTAAGGTTGCTCCTGAGAAGATTAATTATATCAATGCGCATGGGACTTCAACTCCCTTTAATGATCTCTGTGAAACCATTGCCATAAAAAAGGTCTTTAACGAGCACAGTAAACGACTTATGGTCAGTTCCACAAAATCCATGACGGGCCATCCCCTTGGCGCTGCGGGAGGCATGGAGGCTATTTTTACCGCACTGGCAATAAAAACCGGCGTTATCCCTCCCACCATCAATTATGAGATTCCTGACCCGGAATGTGACTTGGACTATGTGCCGAATCACGCTCGAGAAGGGAACATTACCTATGCGCTCTCTAACTCTTTTGGGTTTGGAGGGACAAATGCCTGCCTGGTTTTTAAAAAATTTGAATAAGAGCGGTTTTTTGCCATGAAAGTTGTCTTAGCCAGTGACCATCGAGGGTACCAGCTGAAAGACTCGCTTAAAAAGTTTCTTGAGGAAAGGGAGATTGAATTCCTTGATGTGGGAACTTTTTCTGCTGATTCGGTGGACTATCCAGATTTTGCCATGCTTGCCGCGGAAAAAGTTTCTCACGGTGACTATGACCGAGGAATTCTTATCTGCGGGTCAGGAATTGGGATGTGTGTCGTAGCTAATAAATTTCCTGGCATCCGCGCTGCTGTCTGTCACGATGTTTCTACCGCAGAAATGAGCCGCAAGCATAATGATAGTAATATGTTGAGTCTGGGAGCAGATGTTATAAACGAGGAATTAGCCCGAAAAATTTTGCATGTCTGGTTAGAAACAAAATTTGAGGGAGGAAGGCATCTTCGCCGGATTCAAAAAATTTCTGAAATTGAATCACGACTGGAGAAAAATTGCCGATGAACTGGCTTAGGAGTTACTAACTACTTCTTGGATTAAAACAATGCTGCGACCAACTTGGGATGAATATTTTATGGAAATTACGAAACTCGTGGCGAAACGTTCAACGTGCAAACGCCGCCAGGTTGGCGCTCTTTTAGTCAAAAATAAACGTATTCTCGCGACTGGTTACAATGGTGCACCTCCCGGGCTTCCGCATTGCTTGGATACCGGGTGTTTGAGAGAACAAGAACAGATTCCTTCGGGTGAAAGACACGAACTGTGTCGGGGTCTGCACGCCGAACAAAATATTATCATCCAGGCCGCTTACCATGGGATAAGCATCAATGGCTCGGTTTTTTACTGCACGAACATGCCTTGCAGTATCTGTATGAAAATGATTATTAGTGCAGGTGTCACCAAAATTATTTATGAAGATGGTTACCCTGATTATTTAGCCGAGCGGATCCTCAACGAGTCCTCCGTAAAGATTCAGCAGTATCAACGAAGCTAAATTTCCGGAAAGAGTTGGAGCCCAACCAGTTTTGTTTTCCTCTTCTTATCATCGAAATTCTAAGATTGATATGGATAGAAAAAATAAAACCGCTTTTGTTCTTATTCTTTTTTACTTAGGATCTATCGCTGGTGGATCATTGACCGCGGTTACTCCGCTTAAAATAGAAATTCCGAACTTGGACAAGGCGATCCATATTTTGTTCTATATTCCCTTAGGGTTTCTTTTAAGCCTTCTGAAGATTTTCTCTGGTTTTTTTAAATTTTTTCTTCCCTTAGGGTTCGTCTCGTTATATGGAGCTATACTGGAACTGTTGCAACATTTTGTCCTTGGCCGGACTCCTTCTTGGGGTGATGAAATCGCTAATGTATTATAGGGGTGGGAATCGGTCTTGGTCTTGGCTTCTTAGCGAAATTTTTAACTCATAAGAAATCTCCTCCAAGAATGTAATTTCCTTTTCTTAAAAAGAAACGTTGAGTTGCTTCACTACACTTTTTTTCGTTAAGCACTGCAACGTTAATTTTGAGGTTAATTGATGCACATTATTGATTCGCACACGCACTGGGGCCCTTCAGTGACGCTCATGGGAGTAAATATTACGACTGAGGATCTGTTGCAGCAAGCGAAACAAAGTGGAGTCGCCAAGATCGTTATCTTTCCTTTCCCCTCCACCGCCATTGTTGATGAAAGTATAAATGAGAGCCTTCTTTTAGAAGCACAGCGGATTGAAGAATTTATTCCTTATTATTATATCCCCGAAGATCTTAGGCCGATCCCTCAAGAGAAGGGTTTTTATGGAGGAAAATGGCATTGGGTAAGAGGAATCCAAGATTGTTCATCAAATTATGAGGTTTTTGACGATCCGGGGTTGCATGAATTCATTGAGGCATCAGAGCGTATTGATCTCCCCATCATTTTTGAGGAGGATTTAGCTTTTACGGAGATATTTGTTAAACGCACCAAAAGCCTTAAGCTTATTATCCCTCATATGGGAATGTTAGGAGGAGGTCCGTTAGACTTTCTCGAAGCCTTCGAAAAATATCCGAATGTTTATTTTGACACTTCCTTGGCTAGCTCTGGAGTGGTAAAAAGGTTTATCGACACAATTGGTCCCGAACGGATTCTTTTTGGTTCAGATATCCCCTTTGGAACGATGAAGACCGAATTAGAGAAAATTCTTTCTTTGCGAGTGGGCAGTGAAGAAAAAGAGTTGCTGCTTTCAAAAAATTTAAAAAGATTGATTGGGCTATGAGGTTCCACCAGTGTCCCCCTCCAAGAGATGTGACTTATGATCGGTCAAGAAGCAGCAGAACCAGTTCATCGGCTTAATCGTTTGTATGGCGACGCACGTATTCGGTTGGAAAATTTTACAACTTGTTTAACAACCTGGAAAAAATATGACAGTTTTTTTAAGTGGATGCTTTTTATTCAACCTTTTGCCGAAAATAAAATATCTTTGGTTTTTAATAAGTTGATCAAATTTAAGCTCATTGGCATAGGCTTTGCTTTTTAATTTATTTCCTCATAAAAAGCAGTTAAAAAATTTAACACTTACTTTTTGAGTTATAGTTATTTATCTCTCCACTTCCATTTGACTGACAAAAAAAGGTAGTATACCATAACAAATTCTTTATTTTTACCCCAGATAAAAAAAAGAAAGGAGAGCTATAAATGTTCAAGATCGTAGAGAAAAAAGTTTTGGGTCAGGATATCAAGCTCCTTAGAATTGAAGCGCCGGATATCTCGAAAAAGGCAAGGCCCGGGCAGTTTGTAATTGTCAAAATTGGCGAGAAAGGGGAACGCATTCCTCTTACCATCAATGATTTTGATCCACAAAAAGGAACAATCACCATTGTATTCCAGGAAGTTGGGAAAACCACCATTTTACTTGGTCGATTAAATGAGGGAGATGTTATTGAAGATTTGGTGGGGCCGTTGGGTAAGCATACCGAAATTGAGAACTTTGGTAAAGTTGTTTGTATCGGAGGCGGTGTGGGGACGGCGGTCATTTATCCGGTCACCCGAGGTCTCTTCCAGGCTGGAAACCAAGTAATTGGCATTGTTGGAGCGAGGAATAAGGACCTGCTTATTTTCGAAGAGGAGATGAAAGCTTTCTGCCATCGTCTGATAATCACCACTGATGACGGTAGTAAAGGGCATCATGGGTTAGTTACCGATGTTTTAAAGCAAATCCTTGCGGAAGAGAAGATTGATCGGGTCATAGCCATTGGCCCTACCATCATGATGAAATTCGTTGCGAAAACAACCGAGCCGTTCGGCGTTCCCACCATTGTGAGCCTTAACCCCATCATGATTGATGCTACCGGGATGTGTGGCGTATGTAGAGTTAATGTGGGAAACGAGACTAAGTTTGCCTGTGTTCACGGCCCGGAATTTGATGGTCATAAAGTTGACTTCGACCTGCTTATGGGCCGGCTGAATCAATATAAAGAGGAAGAGAAAATCGCGTTAACGATGTTATGATTTGAAGAGGAGATACCCATGGAAGATCAAGAGAAAAAACCGAAAAAGAAAATTATACCTAACAAAACCAAAATGCCGGAACAACCACCGCAGGAGCGCGTTAAAAATTTTAAGGAAGTTCCCCTCGGATATTCGGAAGATCAGGCCGTGGAAGAAGCGACCCGGTGCATTCAATGCAAAAATCGGCCGTGCGTAGAAGGGTGTCCGGTTGAAATAGACATTCCAGATTTTATTGGACTTATTGCGGAGCGTAAATTTGTTGAAGCGGCCCGGAAGATGAAGGAAAAAAATGCTCTTCCCGCTGTCTGTGGCAGGGTTTGTCCTCAGGAGGTTCAATGTGAAGGCAAGTGCACTTTGGGGAAGAAAAATGAACCGGTGGCCATTGGTCGTTTGGAACGTTTCATCGCTGACTGGGAAAGAGAAAATAAGATGGTTCAAGTACCTCCTCGCCCAGCGTCCAGGGGCAAGACAGTTGCGATCATAGGTGCCGGTCCAGCGGGCCTCACAGTAGCAGCTGATTTAGCCAAGGTGGGTTTTGGGGTAACCATTTTTGAGGCGCTCCACAAGGCGGGAGGGGTTTTGGTATATGGCATTCCTGAATTTAGATTACCCAAAGCGATTGTGCAGGCAGAAGTTGATTACGTAAAAAGCTTGGGGGTAGAAGTTAGGCTTAATGCCGTCATTGGGAACTTATTTACCATTCCTGAATTATTAAGTAGTGGTTATGATGCGGTCTTCATCGGAATTGGTGCCGGAGGCCCCATGTTTATGAATATCCCCGGCGAAAACCTGAGCGGTGTTTACTCAGCCAATGAATTTTTAACTCGTTCTAACCTTATGAAGGCCTACCTCTTTCCCGAATACGACACTCCGATAAAAAGAAGCAGAAACGTTGCCGTGGTAGGCGGAGGAAATGTGGCTATGGATTCTGCCCGTACTGCCATTCGCTTAAGAGCGGATAACGTATATTTAGTCTACCGCCGCTCCAAAGAGGAGATGCCCGCCAGGGCAGAAGAGGCCCACCATGCCGAGGAAGAAGGATTAATTTTCAAGTTTCTCACCAATCCGATCAGAATCATCGGCGATGACAAGGGCAATGTTAAGGCGATGGAGTGTCTGAGAATGGAGCTGGGAGAACCTGACGCCTCAGGGAGGCGAAGACCGATTGCGGTAAAAGGCTCGGAGTTTACCATTGACATTGATGCGTTGATCATGTCATTGGGAACAAATGCTAATCCGCTCCTTCCCACGTCAACGCCTGGCCTTGCTTTGAACAAATGGGGATACATCGTGGCGAATGAGGAAACCGGAGAAACCAATCTCAAAGGCGTATACGCTGGGGGAGATATTGTAACTGGAGGAGCTACGGTTATTCTCGCGATGGGTGCGGGGCGAAAAGCAGCCCGGGCGATTGAAAAGTATTTAAGCTGACATTTGTCAGCTTAAAAAGTTGTATTTATCAGTCGGAACTATTTGTATTTTGTTTGATTTTTTTTTGGGAATGGCCTATATTCTTTTGGTAAATTCTTTTCCAAGAGAAAGCAAGGCCATTTTTTTTTGCCGCAGACTGTTTGAAAAATTTTCAACCGAGAGGATACGTAATGGAAAAGACCAGGGGGGGCGACGTTGATCTTACCTTGTTAGATCAAATTATTGAAGAAAAAAGAATACTAAGGGTTCGCTTATTCTTTTGTTTCTGGTAGCTCAAGCACTGTATGGCTATCTTCCTGAACTGGTGCTTCAGCATCCCCATGAAAAAACGGGGATATCTCTTAGTCGAATCTACGGGGTAGTAAAATTCTATGCTCGATTTTACTTAACTCTCCGGGGGAGACATATCCGCTAGAGCTTGTCGAGGAATCGCTTGCCATGTCTGGGGGGCACAGAAGGTCATAAAAGTCATCACAGTAAATTTGGATATTGAAGAAGATCAGACTACTTTGGATATGAACTTCACTTTTGAGACAGTAGCGTGTTTTGGAGCCTGTGCCTTGTCTCCACTAATCATGGTGGACAAAAAATATTTCGGCAACATGGACTCCCGAAAAATTGAAACAGTGTGATGTGAAGAAGGTGACATGGTGCCAATAGAATCCCATCGGGCAAAAGTTACCGGCAAGGTTAAGGTAACGAAAAAAACGTCGCCGAGAGTTATTTTTATGACGTTCCAATTCCCTGATGTTTTGGCCAACTTGCTTCCTAATTATGCTCTGGCTCTGATTGCCAAAATTCCGGAATACAAGGTATGTGCGGTAAGAGTGCAGAAGGTTTCATAACATCACCGATAGAAATATAAAAATCACTCCTTGACGTGAATAACAGACGATGCAAGGCGTGCTTTAAGGAGGTCGCGTGAAAATAGCAATCACCGGCAAAGGTGGGGTTGGGAAAACCACTTTTTCTGCTCTCTTGTGCAGGGCGTATGTTGATGCCGGGTATCAGGTTTTAGCAGTTGATGCTGATCCCGATGCTAACCTTGCCTCTACGCTTAGGTTTCCCAAACCTGAGGAAATTATTCCGATCTCCAAAATGGGTGGACTGATTGAAGAAAGGACTGGCGCAAAACCCGGCTCCTATGGAGCGATGTTTAAAATGAACCCTACCGTATCCGACCTCCCGGAAAAACTTTGGGTTGAGCATCATGGAATTCGGCTCATGGTGATGGGAGGAGTAAAAAAAGGAGGGGGTGGGTGTGTCTGTCCTGAAAGTGTTTTGCTTAAGACCCTCATTCAACATCTCATCCTGTACCGAAAGGATGTGGTGGTTATGGATATGGAAGCGGGGATAGAACATTTGGGAAGGGCAACAGCTTCTTCGGTCAATGCTTTTATTACCGTGGTTGAACCCGGGAGACGGAGCATGGAGACAGCGTATCGCATCCGGGAATTGTCTGAACAGATCGGTATCTCCAGGGTCTACGCCGTGGGAAACCGCGTGAGAAACGAGGAAGAAAAAGAGTTCATCCAAAAACTTTTACCCGACTTCGAACTGCTTGGTTTTCTTCCGTATGATGAGAAAGTGATCGAAGCTGATCAAAAAAACTACCTTCTTTGGGAACACTGTACCGACCTTTACGCTGAGGTTAAAAAAATTAGAGAAAAAATCGCTTAACATTTGTATAGTGAGAACATAATGCGAGTAGTGATTGTTGGTGCCGGTGCCATGGGCTGTCTCTTTGGATTCCTCCTGTACAAGGCAGGGCAAGAGGTCTGGCTTCTCGAAAAACATTCTGGTTTAGTTAGCCATATTAAAAAATACGGAATCCAGGTTGAGGGTATTAACGGAGAACATCACTTTTTCCCTCTGATAACTTCTGAGGCGGAGGAGATAAAAGAGGCTGATCTGATCCTCATATTTGTTAAGGCTTTTGATACGTTTCAAGCAATCCTAAAAGCAAAGCTGTTAGTTGGTCCTGATTCCGTTGTTCTTACTTTGCAAAATGGCATCGGAAATGTAGAAGAAATTGTGAGGGTTGTGGGCTATAAGCAGACGATGGCAGGCACCACGGCCCAGGGAGCGACTGTCCTTGGCTTGGGCCATATTCGTCATGCCGGAACCGGAGAGACAGTGATTGGAGAACTTGATGGGGAAAAAACCTCACGATTAGAAAAGGTAAAGGCTTTTCTTGAGTCAGCCGGAATTAACATACAAATCACTCAAGACGTTATCGGATTGCTTTGGAGTAAGCTCCTCATCAATGTTGGGATCAATCCGTTAACGGGCATCACGGGACTGCGGAACGGGGAATTGCTTGATTATGAAGAAACCCGGGCGATTATGCGACGTGCAGTAAATGAGGCAAAATCAGTTGTAGATCGAAAAGGGATTCACCTTATTTACCCTGATCACCTCCAAAAAGTTGAAACCGTTTGTCACGCTACTGCCCAAAATGTTTCTTCTATGCTTCAAGATATACGGAATAAGAAAAAAACTGAAATCGACGTTATCAGCGGAGCAATTTTGCGAGAGGGGAAAGAGTTTGATTTGGACCTACCGATCAACCAAGCACTGACCCATCTCATCCATCTTTTAGAAAAGTTTGGACAGAACGCATAAGCAGTCCCCTTTTTGGTTAAAGCCCCTCAAGATTTTTTAAAATTCCCTTTTATTTTGACTCTCATCCGTTAACCGAACCCTCTTTGAATTCTTTAAATTTTTTATTCCAACTTGGTTCGTGCTGCACAAACGCTCGTGAATCACCAGGAAAAAAGTTTAAAATGCTTGACAGAATACGAGCAAATAATATAAATGCTTGAATGAATATTCATTCATTATTTTTCTATCCTTAGATAGGATCTAACCCTATGGCGGAACAAGAAATTTTCAACGAAGAAGAGAAAGAAAAATTACCCCGCGGCAGGGATAAACACGAACGGATTTTGAAGGCTGCGCTCAAGGTTTTTGCAGAAAAGGGTTTTTATAACACCCGAATTTCCGAGATTGCCAAAGAGGCAAATGTAGCTGATGGCACAATTTACCTTTATTTTAAAAATAAAGATGACCTGCTTATTTCCCTTTTTGAGGAAGAGGTTGGAAAAATTTGCCAATCCATGCGTGAGGAGATGAATAAAACAAATGATCTCGTTGAAAAATTGCGAATTTTTGCTTTGAGTCACCTTAATAGAATTCTAAAAAATCGGGAATTAGCCGAAGTTATTCAAGTGGAGTTAAGACAAAGTGCAAAGTTCATGCGGGAATATGTCAATAAGGGATTCATTGAGTATATTAATTTAGTAAGAGAGATAATTCGCGAAGGTCAGGAAAAGGGGGTTTTTCGGAATGATGTTGCTCCCGGTATTGTGAAGCGAGCTTTTTTTGGGGCGCTAGATGAAATGGCTCGCTATTGGATTCTCTCTCCCCTCAAGAAATACAAACCCATTGATTGTGCTAAAGCGATAAGCGAAATTTTTATTCGGGGTCTCTTAGCTAAACCCCAGGAAAATGAATGACGTGTTTTTTTTAGGTTTGAAGGATTTTTTCTAACCGAATAAGGTCCTTTTTCTCCCCTAGGGTAATCAAGGTATCCCCTGCATTAATTCGCGCATCTCGAGAAGGATTAAACACCATCTTGCCGGAAGTTCCTTTTATCGCAACAATGATCACCCCTAAATTCTTGCGAATTTCAGCTTGTTGCAAACTACTTCCCACAAGGCTGGAGTTCGATTTAACCAGAAACTCTTCACACTGCAATTCCATGCTCTTGCCATGAAAGGCAATCTCAATAAAATCAACTACTGCCGGGCGCAGGATAGCCTGGACCATACGTACCGCTCCCATTTGGTAAGGCGAAATGACTTTATTAGCACCTGCCTGCTGCAACTTCCTTTCGGAACTCTCGTTAGTACTCCGAGCGAGAATGAAGAGGTTAGGGTTCAGCTGACGAGCGGTCAGTGTTATATAGACATTGTCAGCATCGGAAGCCACCACTGCCACTAACCCGCGCGCCTTTTTTACTCCCGCCTCAATCAACACCTCATCTTCAGAAGCATTTCCATAAAGATAAAGGTAGTTTTCTCGTTCCAGCTTCTCACGAATATGCTCATCTTTTTCAATGATAATATAAGAAACTGATGCATTTCTTAGCTCCTGGCTGATATAACTGCCCATCCTCCCAAACCCACAAACAATATAATGATCTTTTAGATTTCTAATTTCTTTTTCCAATTTTTTTCTCCCCAGTACTTTTCGGATCTCACCTTCAATTATAGGTTGAATAATACTACTTAAGGCATAAAAGCCGATTGCTGCCCAAACTAATATAAGCACTATAGTAAAAATGCGTCCATGAAAAGTTAAAGGATGGGTTTCTCCAAATCCAACCGTAGAGAGAGTAATAACCACCATATAAAGGGAATCAAAGAAATTCCACCCTTCAATGACCATATAACCCCCGATTCCGCTAATAAATACGGAAAGGAGGAAAATGATGGCCCATTTAATTCTTTTTACTTCCATAGATATCTAAAAAAGTTATGGTGAAGAAAATCAAGGGTCAAAAAAGAAGATTTCCGGTAAGTGGCGGTACTGTTCGGAAAAGTCAAGCCCATAACCCACAACGAAATAGTCCTTCTCCATAGTAATGCCGATATAATCTGCCCCGATCTCAACCTTGCGCCGGGATTTTTTATCGAGGAGAGCACAAATTTTTAATGACCGAGGCCTCCGCTTGGTAAGTTCTTGTTTAAGAAACTCAAGGGTCAACCCAGTGTCAATAATATCTTCAACGATAATTACATCTTTACCGGTTATGGAGGTTTCTAAATCTTTAAGAATTTTTACTTTTCCCGATGAATGCGTTGAAGCTCCATAACTAGCCAGGTGGACAAAATCTATATACACGGGAATTTTTAAAGCCCGGACTAAGTCAGCAAGAAAGATAAATCCCCCTTTTAAAACTCCTACTAAAATGAGTTCTCCTGATGGGTAGTCTTGGGAAATCTGTTGCGCGAGAGCCGTTACCCGTTTAAGAATGGTTTTCTTATTATAAAGGACTTTAAGTTTTTTGCCCATGACGAAAAAAATATTTTAAAATATTTTATCATCAATAACAAAAAAGGGCACCCCTGTCAATCAACAATCCAATTTTGTTGGCTTTTCCCCATGCTTTATTTTTGATGTTTAGAGAATTCCTCGATTTGTAATATTAATAAAAAACAGTCCCGTGGCCCCGGAAGACAATATTTATTTTGGGGAATTTGAAAGTGCGTATTTCTGATGCTGGTAAAAAAAGGCTTGAAGAGTTTAAAAAACATTCTTCTTAAAAGGGTCTTTTGGATAAAGATGAGGAAATCATTGAGGCAATGATGGAAGACCTTACTCGTTTTGCATAGTTTATGGGATGCATTACCAAAAGTGATGTCAAGCGAATTCTTGGTCGCACTGATCAGGAAGCAAAGGCCAAATAAGATACTGGAAGATTTGACAGGAAGGAAATCGGAGCTATGGGTTGAACGGGAATCCTTTTACCTGAGAGTGGCATTTAACCAGAGCTAAAAAAACAAAATAAACGAAGGACAAATGGATTCCTATTTATGAATTTATCTGCCAGGAATGCAAAAATATTTTTGAATTATTAGCCATAAAAGAGGACAATCTGGTTGAAATTAAATGTCCCGCCTGCGATTCCGATAACCTGGAACGAGTGATGAGCAAGGTCACGGTATCCTCGGGCGGTAATCCAGTTTTTTCCCGGATTTCGCACCCAGTGCCCGGAAAAACACAGAAAAAATTACTCAGTCAGTTTTGGCTAACATTATCCCGGCTGGTTTCGTTAATCGAGTTTAAGGTCTCCGTGTTTTTGGATGTGCTCGACCAAACCACCATCAGAAAGAATATTGGCCATGGCCTGGGGCAGGGGAGGGAAGGTATGGGTTTCATTTTTTGTCACATTCTGGAGCGTTCCAGCAGTTAAGTCCAGTTCGAGTTCATCTCCGTCTTCAATTTTATCAGTATCTACGATAACCGCAGGAAGTCCCACGTTAATACAGTTGCGAAAAAAAATACGGGCAACACTTTTTGCCACTACGGCACTTACACCTGCAAGCTTAATGATGGTGGGGGCATGTTCACGACTCGATCCTTGGCCGAAATTCTTGCCTCCCACCACAAAATCGCCGGGCTTAACATTTGAAGGAAACTCCGGCCGTGCATCTTCGAGCACATGTTTGGCTAACTCTGGGAGATTGCTCCGCAGATGAAAAAATCTCCCTGGAGCAATATGATCAGTGCTGATTCCATCGCCGAACTTCCAGGCTTTACCTTTACGCTTATCCATGTCTTATCCTGCTTTGCTTTGATATTCTCTCAGGGGAGTTTTGATTCGCAGATAGAATAAAACTTTTTAAGATTCGAGAACGAGGTTAAAAATCGAGGAATCCACCTCAACCATATTCCTCACTTTTTCGTTAAGGATAATATTAATTCTATCCCCATGCCGAGAGAGTTTTTTCAAAAGCTTATTAAAATGCTTCCGCTGGGCTTCGTGGAACTCTTCGATATGGAGAGTAATGGATGAGGTTGTGTGTTTGAGAACTTTTTGTAAATGTTTGTCAATGCGAATAAAGAAATCTTTACCTAACCATCCCTTCATCGAAATTGAAAGATTAGAAGCAGCATTTTGCACTTGGCTTAAGTTTAGCTCCAAAGCACCACGATCAAGATAATTCTGAAAAGTTTTCTTGATTAGCTGCAGGTAGCCCATAGCTAAATTATTAACTTTTTCAAATTCCTGGATAAATTGGCGTTCAACGTAATCTCTCATCGATAATCCAACAATCCAGTCATGGATCACAACCGGAATCAGTTTCGGCCGGAAGACAGGTAGTGATCGGAAAAAATAGAAGGCGCGTGAAAAACCCCCTGGGTTTATTCCTTGGGAAAAAAAGTTTTTTATTAACTGCAAAGCTTCTCTCAAGGAATATTGCTGAACCTTGTGAACGGGGTTACTGAGATAACGGATTTTATTTTTGATTCGGAAAGCAATGTTTCGATCTTTTAACAGGCGATTGTAAAGGCTACGATAACCACTTACCATTTCCTCATACCCCATCTGTTTGGGCAAAAAATTTGTTCCGAGTGTCGTATTGTCGGCATTATCCGCGTCAGGAAGAAGCCTTCCTTCTTTCCCTAGGCGTTCATAAAGCGGAGTTTTTGGCAAAGCGGTTAAAAGCCCGATCATAGCCGCTTGAATGCCAGAGTCCATGATAAACTGGTATTGCTTATCAAAGGTCTTCATGGTGTCATTATCAAAGCCAACAATAAATCCGGCAAGAATTTCAATACCATGGGAATAGATCTTTCTCACTGAGGAAAGTATATCCTGGCGGGTATTCTGAAGCTTTTTGGTTTCTTTAAGGCTTTCGGTATCCGGAGACTCGATTCCGATGAAAACCCATTCGAAATTCGCCTTATGCAAAAGCTCAAGAAGCTCTTCATCATCGGCCAAATCTAAAGAAGCTTCGGTTCCAAACTGAAACCGATAGTCATGCTTAAGCTGGTAGCTTTTGAGGAACTTAAGCAAATCTTTCGCGACCCGCTTGTTGCCAATCAAGTTATCATCAACAAAAAAAACATTGTCCACATGGAGTTCCCTGAGAACGTCCAACTCGTTGCTTATCTGTTCAAGAGATTTAGCGCGAAATTTACGACCAAACATCACAATAATGTCACAAAATTCACAGCGATACGGGCACCCTCGAGAAAACTGCAGACTTACTCTTTTGTAGCTATCTAACTTCAAGAGGTCAAAACGGGGAACAGGTGAATCTTTCAGGTCAACAATTCCTGTTTCATGATATAGTTTTTTGGGCTTCCCCAGTTCGAAATCCAAGCAAAACTCTCTCCAGATATATTCAGCTTCACCCGCTACGACAGTATCGGCAAAAGGTTCATACGCCTCTGGGCATAATGAGGCATAGCTTCCGCCGGCAACAACAAAGAAACCTTTCTTTTTATAAAACGTGAGTAACTCTTTTTGCCGCCTAAATTGCACCCCCATCCCGCAAACACCAATGATGTCAGCCTGAGGTTCTAAGGGGATGGACTCGATGTTTTCATCAATAATTTCTACTTCCCAATCTTTTGGACACAGGGCCGCTAGGGTCGCTAATCCCAAGGGAGGATTGAGGACTCTTTTATTAGATGGTAAAATTTTATCAAATGCCCACTTAAAGCTCCAGAAACTTTCCGGAACCTTTGGATTAATCAATAATACCTTCACTAAATTCTCCTTCACAATAAGGTCATTGTTGCCTTCATTATACTCAATCCGGTAGAATAAAGCAATAAGAAATTCCCCGTATTTTAATAACAAATTCCCCTTACTTTTATAGTCTAGGAGGTACTTGCTGTAGAGAAAGCTTACTCCGAATGCAGGATTGGGGCGAAGGATGATCCCTGCCCAAAAAGACTGATTAGTTTTAACATGTTGTAAAGATTTCCAATAAAACTCAGGAGAAACCCCGATAAAGTTCATGCTTGAATGAGGTTAGAAAAAGTGTAAAATTATTTTTGATTAAACTAATTTAAATAATTATATAATTAGGGGAAACAAAGAAAGAGGATAAATAAAAATGGGAGATAAAGAAAAAAACAGCAAACCAGTTGCTAGTGTAGTGATTTAAAAATAGCTTGACAAATACAGTGATTCTTCATAAAATATTAAGCATGAGCAGAACAACAACTCCCATTGTATTGGTTCCAGAGGAACGAGCCACGCTGGATGCATGGGGGCGTGGTCGAAATCTTCCGTATCGAAAAGTGATTCGGGCCAGGATTATCGCCATGGCAGCCGATGGGGTTTTGAATCAAGATATCGCTAATGCCTTGAGTGTATCGAGGCCGACGGTTCAGCTTTGGCGAGAGCGTTTTTTGGCGCTGCGTCTTAGAGGGCTGGAAAAGGACGCTCCTCGTCCGGGCCGTAAGCCGAAAGTGTCGGCGAGAAAAATCCGGGCGGTAGTGGAGGACACCTTGCACAGTCCGGCTCCTAACGCGACACATTGGAGCACACGAAGCATGGCGAAAGCCCACGGTCTCAGCCAAACCATGGTTTATCGTATCTGGCAAGACCATAACCTCAAACCCCATCTGGTCAAGACCTTCAAAATTAGCCGTGACAAGCATTTTGTTGAAAAGCTGCAGGACGTCGTGGGTCTTTATCTGAACCCTCCAGATAAAGCTTTGGTTTTGTGTGTGGATGAAAAGAGCCAAATCCAAGCTCTCGACCGCACCCAACCGGGACTTCCGATAAAAAAAGGCCGCTGTGGAACCATGACACACGACTACAAGCGCAATGGGACGACCACCTTGTTTGCAGCTCTCAGTATGCTCGACGGCACAGTGATTGGGGACTGCATGCCGCGTCATCGACATCAAGAATTTATCCGTTTTCTCAAAAAAATAGATGGGGAATCTCCTGCCGGTTTGGATCTGCATCTGATCGTGGACAATTATGGCACCCACAAACATCCCCGGGTAAAATTCTGGCTTCAAAGGCATCCTCGTTTTCATGTGCATTTTATTCCGACTTCAAGCTCGTGGTTGAATATGGTCGAACGATGGTTTCGAGAGATTACCGACAAAGGTATCCGGCGCGGGACCTTCCAGAACGTGCCGGCATTGATTGCTGCTAGCAAAGATTATCTGGACAATCACAATCAAAACCCACGAGTTTTTGTATGGAGCGCACCGGTCGAACGGATTTTGGAAAAATATGCCAAATGTAAAGAAGTGTTAGACTCACTACACTAGATGTCCCTATTGCACCAAATTAATACCTCATGATGCAGGGCAATGCCCCTATTGTGGAACAAATTTTGTTCCCAGACGATTAGAATTTTAAGGTCAGTTGTTAACCAAGCGCTCTTTGATTCAGACGAAGACCGACGAGGAGTCGATCGAATCCCAAAAAAGTTTAAGATTGTATATAATTCGGGTAATACCTTGATTCACAGCTACCTTGGTAATATCGGTGTGGATGGAGTGTTTATTCCACTGATCACCCCATGGATTTGGGGGCCCGGTTGTATGTAAAAATTAACCTTACAAACGGAGAAAAAGATCTGGAACTTAATTGTGAGGTTGTTTGGATTCGCAAGAAAGAAATTAGCACCCCATCGGGGAAATTTCCTTCTGGCATGGGAGTCAAGTTCTTAAACCTTTCTCCTGAAGACAAAAAAAGATTGAGCGCGTAATAAAGGGCTAAATGTCGCATCTTTAATCAATGGTCTCGCCAGGAGTCATAACCAGAACCTTTACCTCGGGAAATTTTTTCATCAATTCTAAAAAATTTTCCGGAGTTCCTGAAAGAACCGGAAAGGTTCCATAGTGCATGGGGATCACATACTGAGGTTTTAAAAGCCCACAAGCGTAAACCGCCTCTTCTGGTCCCATCACATAATGACTCCCAATAGGGAGCAAGGCGAGTTCAGGCTTATAAAGCTCACGTATAATTTGCATGTCCCCAAAAACCCCCGTGTCACCCGCAAAATAAACTGTAAAACCATTATCAAACCGAATGATAAAACCCGCTGCTTCTCCTCCATAAATAATGTGGTTTCCTTCAACCATGGAAGAGCTGTGGAGAGCGTGCACCATGGTGATGCGGATATCCGCAGCGGTCAATGATCCCCCTTTATTCATCCCCACGACTTTTTCAGGATTCAAACCTTTCTGAATGAGATAGTGAGCAATTTCAGGCATGGCGATAACAGGAGCGCCAGTTTTTTTGGCTAATTCGATCGTATCCCCAAGATGATCATCAGTGTCCATGCGAAACCAGAATGTAATGTAGTTTGCCTACATTCTCTGCTCCCTTGGGAGCCTGTGGATTGTCTTTTATCCAAGGATCTATCAGGATAGTGGTTCCCTGAGGTGATATCAGTTTAAAGCAGGCATGGCCAAGAAACGTTATGGCTACCCCTTTATTAATTTTTTGGCCGCTCATGAGAAAACCTCCTTTTGAAGAATTGAAGGCATCAGTGTGCTAAGGTATTACGTTTTAGTTTCGTTATTAGTCCGTTATCCTTTTTCTTTTACTTCCTTTATACTCTCAGCCACCCTTTTTTCAACGATCGTTTTAATCTTCTCCAAATTCCTTTCATCCGTAGCTTCAAACCGAAGCACAAGCACTGGTTGGGTATTGGATGCTCTCACTAAGCCCCATCCAGAGTCAAATAGAATTCTCGCCCCATCGATATCAATGACGGGATAGTCTCTTTTAAATTTTTCTACTAATTTTTGTATCACCAAAAACTTTATCTCATCACTGCATTCAGTCCGGATCTCTGGGGTGACGATTGTCATGGGGACATCCGCGAGAAGCTCGGATAATTTTTTTTCCGTTTTCGAAAGGATTTCTAAAAGCCGCGCTCCCGCGTAAAGAGCATCATCATATCCGTAATACCGATGCGCAAAAAAGATATGGCCGCTCATTTCTCCTGCCAGTTGGGCTTTTTCTTCTTTAAGTTTTGCTTTCATAAGCGAATGACCTGCTTTCCACATGATGGCCTTCCCCCCATGTTTCTTGATATCATCAAACAAAGTCTGAGAGCATTTTACCTCAGCAACGAAAGTTGCTCCCGGAAGTTCAGCGAGGATTGCGCGGGAAAAAAGGATCATTAATTGGTCACCCCAGATGATTTTGCCTTGTTCGTCAATCACTCCGATGCGATCAGCATCTCCATCAAAACTGATCCCCAGATCTGCTTTCTGCTCTTTTACGTTAGCAATTAAAGACGTTAGATTTGCCGGAATAGTGGGGTCCGGGTGGTGGTTAGGAAAAGTTCCATCCATCTCGCTAAAGAGTTCACTTACCTCGACTCCTAAGCTCCGGTAAAGCGGTCCGGCTGCTATCCCGGCAGTTCCGTTCCCGGAATCAATTATCACCTTCCGTTTTTGTTTTCCCATTTCAAGAAAAGCACTCACTGTTTTTAAATACCGTGCACGGATGTCCTGTGATTCTAATGTTCCTTTTCCGGATTCAAAATCGCCCTTTTCAAACAGCTTTCGTAAGTTCTGAATTTCTTCTCCAAAAATAGTGCCTTTACCTACACAAACTTTGAACCCATTATTATCAGGAGGGTTATGGCTTCCGGTGATCATAACTCCTCCGCCAACCTCTAAATTAAAAAGAGCAAAATAGAGAAACGGGGTGGGGATAATTCTGAGGTCAAGCACATGACAACCGGTGTCAAGAAGGCCTTCTGAAAGCGCTTGGTGCAGCCGGGGAGAACTCAGTCGGCAGTCTCTCCCGACGACTACTCTTTGTATATTGTTTCTACGAAAATTGGTTCCAAACGTTTTGCCGAGGGTGTAAGTGATTTCATCAGGAAAATCTTGTTCAGCCACCCCACGAATATCATATTCTCGAAAAATATACGGATTGACCATAAACTTTCCCTCAGTGTTTTAGAGGATGTGATGTAACCCTCGTTCCTTCAGCTCTTCGATGATTTTTTTTATGTCCTGAGATGTTTTTAAGTCCCCGACTAAAACAACATCCTGTGTAGCAACGATCAGTAAATCTTTTATACCTAATCCCACAACCATCTTGTTTGATTGGCTGAATACAAAGGAGGATTGGGTATTGATAAGGATGACATCCCCTTGGGTTAAATTTTTCTCTTTATCTCTTTCCTCTTTTCTTAAATCATAAACCGATTCCCAACTTCCCACGTCGCTCCATCCAAAATCTCCCGGGAGGGTGAGCACGGGGCGTTTCGTTTTTTCCATCACGCCGTAATCAATGGAAAGCGAAGGCAGGTTTTGATAAACCGAAAATAAAACTTCGTGATACCTCCTTGTGCCCATTGCTCCCTCAATTTTTTGCAGTCCTGCATATACAGAAGGAAGATGCTGTTTTATTTCTTCGAGAATTGTTTTCGGTGTAAAAATAAAGATTCCGCCGTTCCAAAAATATCCCCCGGAATTCAAATATTCTAAAGCGGTTTTTTGATCAGGCTTCTCGACAAACCGCTTGACGGCATAGACAGTAACTCCTTCTATTTCCTTTTTTACTTCACCGCGCTCCAGATACCCATAGCCAGTCTCAGGCCGAGTTGGTACGATACCAAGAGTAATAATGTCACCCTTCCGGGCTAACTTACAGCCAATCGATAGAATTTTTCGGAAGGTTTCTTCTTCAGCAATAAAGTGATCTGCGGGCAGGACTGCCATCGGTTTGTCAAGGATGCCTTGTTTTTTTAAATAAAGCGCCGCAAGCCCGATGCAGGGAGCAGTGCTCCGGCCAAGTGGCTCTTCCAGGATGACGTAGCGATTTTCTCCCAGAAGGGTATGCAGGAGTTGGTGGTGTTCTTTATTGCTGACAATAATTGTATGCTCTTCTGCTGCGAGCGGTTTTACCCTTTTGAGGGTTTCTTCCACCATGGTGTTGGAACCGATGATTCTCAGAAACTGCTTCGGGTAATGAGCCCGGCTTGCCGGCCAAAACCTGGTTCCTGACCCTCCTGCCATTATTACCGGATATACTTCCATGGTATCCTCGATTTTTTTATGTTCAATTTGATTTACTTGATACCACATAACCATCCTCGCTGTCCAATAAATCCCTGCTGAATGCGTTTCTCGACCAGAGATGAAGCAAGGATGTTGTGGAGAAAAAAATGGCAAAGGTATCAATCGGGAAAAAGTTGGTCGGGACGCGGATAGTGGGGAGGGATATCTAAGACTTTTTTGTGATGAGAAAAAAATTAAAATCCCGGGTGCTCTGATGCTCTTACGAGAAATGATGTTGATTGTGAAAAGCTAAATTTTATGAGAAAAGAAAAAGATTATTTTGTTTTTTGAAAGAGAAAACAAGGGGAGACTCGGATCTCTCCCCTTGTTTTGACAGGTTATTCAATTTTTATGGGAATTGTTGTGGGCTTTGTTGCCTCAGCCTTGGGCAAGGTGATTTCCAGGACGCCGTCTTTATAATTTGCTTTTACTTTTTCAACCTGAGCTGTTTCTGGTAAGGAAAAGGAACGGCTGAATTTTCCATAGAACCGCTCAATTCTATGATAATTTTCTTTTTTTGTCTCCTGCTCGTGTTTTCGTTCTCCCGAGAGTGTCAGCACATTATCTTTAATCTCAATGGACACCTCGTCCTTTTTAATGCCCGGGAGTTCCGCTTTCACGATAATACTATCTTTTTCTTCATAGATATCTACGACAGGAGCCCAGGTCCTTTCTAACGTTTCTCTTTGCCCTACGGGATACCGTCCGAAAGTTTCCTCAAAGAGACGGTTAAGTCGGTCCTGAACACCACCCCACTCCTCAAGGGGATCCAACTCTCTTAAACTTCTCCAAGGAATCAGTGCCATAATTGTTCACCTCCTTTTTTGTGTAAGGTTTTTATTTTTCTTTTGAAAAAAATAAAAACGATTTTTTTTTTGTCAAGCCTGCCGAAGGAATTTTTCTTGACAATAAGCCCTTCTGTGTTAACCTTCTAAATCTAAATTTTTTTTAATATCTTAATAATAAAAGAGTTCTTAATTAGTTAATATTTAAGCTTATGGACTATAAGGCTACTATCCAACTTCCCAAAACAGGCTTTCCCCAAAAAGCCAATCTTTCCCAAAAGGAGCCGGAAATTTTAGCAATATGGGAAAGGATGGGTATTTATAAACTTATTGAACAAACACGAGGTGAGCAGGGCAAATATATCCTCCATGATGGGCCACCTTATGCGAACGGCCATATCCATATGGGGCATGCCTTAAATAAAATTATAAAGGATATCATTATAAAAGCTAAATTCATGGCTGGTTACCAGGTTAATTACATTCCGGGTTGGGATTGTCATGGATTACCGATTGAACATGAAGTGGATAAAACCCTGGGCGCGAAAAAGAAAGGGCTTTCTCCTTTAGAAATTCGCAAACGTTGCCGGGAATATGCGGAAAAATTTGTTCAGATCCAGCGCGAGGAGTTCAAACGTTTAGGTGTTTTTGGGGATTGGGAAAATCCCTATTTAACCATGTCTTTTGACTACCAGGCAACCATTGTGCGTGAGTTTGGGAAATTTGTTGAAAGGGACAGCATCTACCGTCGGAAAAAGCCGATTCAATGGTGTGTTACCTGTAAAACTGCTCTTGCTGAAGCTGAGGTCGAATATAAAGACCACACGTCCCCCGCTATTTACGTGAAGTTTTCTCTGGGTTCAGATATCAGTGAAGTTTTGCCCGTATTAAAAAAAGAAAAAAATATTTCCGTTATTATTTGGACCACGACTCCTTGGACCATACCGGGAAACATAGCCATTTGTTTACACCCTGACCTTGCCTATGTGGCAGTGAAGACAAAGGATGAGGTTTTTATTATGGCGGAGGGGTTATTGAAACGCACTATGGAAACCTTAGGCGTTAACGCTTATGAGGTCCTTACTACCTTTTCCGGAACCACGCTCGAAAACCTGAGGTGCCGCCATCCTTTTATTGAACGGGATTCGGTTTTGGTCTTGGGTCACCACGTTACTTTGGATGCCGGCACTGGCTGCGTCCATACTGCTCCAGGACATGGACAAGAAGACTATGATGTTGGCCTAAAGTATGGTTTAGACATTTACTCTCCGGTTGATAACGAAGGGAAGTTTACCGAGGACGTGGAGTTTTTTAACGGTCAGAATGTTTTTAGAGCTAATAAAGCCGTGGTTCAAAAACTGAAGGAAACCGGTATGCTCCTTAAGGAAGAAGAAATTGTTCATTCTTATCCTCATTGCTGGAGATGTAAAGAACCCATTATTTTTAGAGCCACGGAACAGTGGTTCGTTTCCATGGATAAAAACGGGTTCCGCGATCGAGCGCTGGATGAGATAAAAAAAATAACATGGATTCCCTACTGGGGAGAGGAACGTATTTACAATATGGTTGAGAATCGTCCGGATTGGTGTATCTCCCGCCAAAGATATTGGGGAATCCCGATTGCTATTTTTTATTGTACCTCCTGTCGCCACCCTTTAGCTAAAAAAAATATTATTGATAAGGTTGCAGACCGTTTTGCTCAAGAAGGAGCGGATGCATGGTTTTCTCGGAGCGCTGAAGAATTGATGCCTTCGGGGACAACTTGTCCACAATGTGGCCACAGCGTTTTTGAAAAAGAGATGGATATTTTGGATGTATGGTTTGATTCTGGGGTTAGCTGGGCAGCGGTTATGGAAGGACGGGAGGGGATTGAGATCCCCGTTGACCTTTACTTAGAAGGAAGCGACCAGCATCGTGGATGGTTTCAGAGCGCGCTTTTAACGGGAGTAATGACCCGCTCTAAGGCGCCTTACAGGACGGTACTTACCCATGGATTTGTGGTTGACGGAGCGGGGAAAAAGATGTCCAAAACCCTGGGTAATGTTATCCCCCCCAATGATGTGATTAATAAATTTGGAGCGGAAGTTCTTCGCCTCTGGGTAGCAGCGGAAGATTATCGCGAAGATATACGAATCTCTCCCGAAATAACTCAACGCTTATCTGAAGCATACCGGAGGTTTCGAAACACCTGCAGATTCTTATTGGGAAACCTGGATGGATTTAATCCGGATAGGGACAGGGTTGCCTATGAAGAACTGGAGGAGATTGACCGGTGGGCGCTTCATAAATTACAGCACATCTTGAGTAGAGTTATTGATGCCTATGAGTCATTTGAATTTCATAAGGTCTACTACACGATCCATAATTTTTGTGTCGTAGATTTGAGCGCGTTTTATTTAGATGTGCTTAAGGATCGTCTCTACTGTGAAAAACCTGACTCCCGGTTGCGGCGTTCAGCTCAAACTGTTTTGTATGAAATCCTTCTTGCGCTTACCAAGCTTTTTGCGCCGGTGCTCCCTTTTACCACTGATGAGATTTGGGGTTTCCTCCCCTCAATAAAAGGGGGAAACGAGCAGAGCGTGCATCTTTCTCGCTTTCCTTCGGTTAACCCTAAGTATATTGATGTAGAATTGGCTGACCGGTGGGAAAAACTTTTAACTGTTAGGGGAGAGGTAAACCAGATCTTAGAAGACGCACGGCGAAAACGAGAGATCGGCAGTTCGCTTGAAGCAGAAGTTGTTATTTCAGGTCGGGGTAAGCAGTTTGATCTTCTTCATGATTATGAAATTTTTCTTCCCACCCTGTTCATTGTCTCTCAAGTTACCTTGGAAGAAACGGACGTGGTTCAGGAGGATAAGGAGCTTGAAATAAAAGCAAGAAATGCCTATGGTGAAAAATGTGAACGGTGCTGGAATTATCATCATTCGGTGGGGAAAAATCCTCACCACCCCACGATTTGTGAACGCTGTTTAAAGGTTTTGGCTGGCTAAAAAGTTTCTTGGCAGAAATCACGTGGTGCGGGAAAGAATGTGAAAGCCAAACTATTTTTTTTACTTGCCGTTTCTCTTACGGTAATATTCTTGGATCAGATATCCAAGTCTTGGATAGAACATAATGTATCCCTTTATCAGTCTATCCAAGTAATTCCAAACTTTTTTCATATCACCCATATTAAAAACATGGGTGTGGCTTTTGGAGTTCTTTCTGAGTTTAAGGGTTTTTTTTTAAAAACGTTTTTTATCCTCTTTACGTTTCTTACTATCGGGGTTGTAGGTTTTTTTTACTGTAAACTTAAGCCCAACCAAAAGGCCCCAGCTTTAGGGATTGCGCTCATCATCGGGGGAGCCATCGGGAATCTCACCGATCGGATCCGTTTAGGGGGAGTCATTGATTTTATTGATGTCCATTATTATTCCCTCCATTGGCCTGCATTCAATGTTGCTGATTCCGCAATTACCATTGGTTCAGTGCTTTTAGGTATTTTAATTTTTTTTAAAAAATGGTGAGGAAAGCATGCACCCGATTTTATGTCAGGTTGGTCCTTTAACGATTTATACCTACGGCCTTTTTGTTGCCCTGGGATTACTCGTGGGTTTAAGCCTTGCTTTAAAGGAAGCTAACAGAAAGGGATTTGATCCCCAAGCTGTTCTTGACCTATTTTTTTATGCGGTTTTGGCAGGGATTATCGGTGCCCGGATTTTTTATGTTGCCCAAAACTTTTCTTTTTACAAAGAGAACCTTTTGAGTATCGTGAAAATCTGGGAAGGGGGGCTTGTCTTTCAGGGTGGTTTAATCTTTGCCATTCCCATTGCATGGGCTTTAGTTAAAAAAAAGAAACTTTCTTTTTGGCAGACATTCGATGTGCTTGCTCCCTACATGGCGCTTGGGCAAGCTTTCGGAAGGATCGGGTGTTTTTCCGCGGGCTGTTGTTATGGAAAGCCCACTAACCTTCCCTGGGCAGTTACCTTTACTGATCCAAAAACCCTTGCCCTTGCCGGCATTCCCCTCCATCCTACGCAACTTTACTCAGCCGCAGGATTATTTTTCATTTTTCTCATACTTCTTTTTTTACGGAAGCACACAAAATTTTCCGGTCAGCTCTCCTGTTTTTATCTCATTTTTCACGCTTCCTTCCGTGTTTTTATTGAATTCTTCCGAGGAGACCCCCGCGCACCCCTTTGGGGCCATTTTTTTTCCCTCACACAGGGAATGAGTCTCGTAACTTTTTTTATTGCCCTTTTTTTGTACTTTTATTTACAAAGAGCTTATCAGCAGAGGGGATAATGGCCCTCCACCTCATTATTGATGGGTATAATCTTATCCGCCAGTCTCCGGAATTACTGCGCCATGAAAAAAAAGACTTGGAAAACGGACGGGCAATGCTTTTGCTCAGGCTTATAGCGTATCAGCGAATTAAGCATCATGCGATTACGGTAGTATTTGATGGTTGGGCTGAAGGAGATATTTTTGAGCGTCGTGGTAAGGAAGGGGGAATTGAAATTATTTTTTCCCGACGCGGAGAGAAGGCAGATGAAGTAATTAAACGGCTCGCGGCTCAGAAAAAAGGCGAGATAACGGTGGTTACCTCTGATCGTGACTTGGGCTATTCCTGTGCGTTGGAAGGGTGTACGGTAGTTTCCTCCCCGGAATTTCTTGTGAAGATGGAATTAGTTCACTATTCACATCAAAAAGGTGAAGTGAATGAAAAAGAGGATAACAAGCCGTATGTAAGGAGCACAAAAAAGAAAGGCCCTGCAAAACGAGCTCCAAAATCCACTCGCCATCACCAATCACTTCTTAAGAAACTTTAGCCTTTTTTACTGCCGATTTTGTGTTCTTCGCCTTTAATAATTCTTTTGATATTTTCTTTGTGCCGAAAAATAATCATAATAGCTAAAAGAACCGCAGTTGCACTATAAAGCCGGGGGTAGGGATGGGGTGAAAAAATCATGAGCAGCGGCAACGCAAGAGCAGCGGACATGGAGCTGAGGGAAACGTAGCGACATAATGCAAGAACAATACAAAAAATTCCGAGGCAGAAAATAAGCGCTTTGGGAGCCAAAAACAAAAAGACCCCAAGCCCGGTTGCAACTCCTTTTCCCCCAGAAAATTTAAGGTAAACGGGATAGAGATGCCCCAAAAAAGTTGCTAAAGCAGAAAGAAAAGCCCAGGTTTCTGATCCGGTTATTGTCCAGACCAGATAAACCGGCAAAAAGCCTTTTAAAGTGTCTCCCAAAAGCGTTAATATCCCCAACGTTTTTCCTGTGCTCCGGTAAACATTAGTTGCGCCGATGTTATGGCTTCCATACTCCCGAATGTCGATTTTTGCAAACGCCCGGCCAAAAAGTAAACCCGTGGGGATTGAACCGATAAGATAGGATACAAGAACAAGTCCTATGTTTAAGACCACGTGTCCTCCGTACAATTCACGTTAATCGAAAAAAATTACTTTTTCCTTATTAGTAGAATTATTTTTTTCTGTCAAGCGAGAATTGAGTTAATAAGTATTTCGTAGAGGCGGATTAATTTTTTTACCCTATTCAACAAAAGGAGTTTTTAAGATTTATTTGGAATTACGTTCCGTTGCAGTATAGTAAAATTGAGAGTTGCCTATGTCTTAGTTGATGCTGACCGGAATGCTTCTCTGAGTATTATTGAGATCAGCAAAAATCCATTAAGGTGATTTTGTGGACAAGCCTGAGACGACAGTATCTCATGTATGGGGAGGCACATGCACCAGCACGGTTCCTCTCTGCCTACCCGCAAACGTCCAAGGTTAGCAAGGGACAACCTTTGAAGTAAAGTTTTTCATCCCGATCCCGGATAAACCAAGGGCTTGCACGTTATAGCAGTTATGTGTAAGCCCCTTTTTTATTTGCTTTAAACAACAGTATTGAAATATTGTTAGCAGTTGTTTACTATTGCCGGTTTTAAAAAGAAGCGAATCCTTAGTTCTTAAATAGGGTTCACATACCACCTATAGGTTGTGGCGATACCCTGTTCTAACCTTATTTTTGCCTTCCAACCAAGCTGGTTGAGTCGCGAGATATCAAGAAGTTTCTGTGGTGCCCCATCTGGTTTGGACGTGTCCCATAGGAGTTCTCCTTGAAATCCTACGATTTTTGCAGTCACCTCAGCGAGTTCGCGAATAGTAAAATCTTCACCAACACCAATATTGATAATCTCGTTTTCATCATAATTGTTCATAAGGAAAAGGCAAGCATCAGCAAGATCATTCACATGGAGGAACTCTCTTCGCGGGGTTCCCGAACCCCAGAGCATGACTGTTGGTTGTGCTTTAGTTGCTTTCATGGTGGTTTTTTCCGTTAAACCGAGAGAAGTTTTAATGTCCAAGGGGATGAGGCCGAAAGAGGATTCGTCTTGTTGTAGAGCCTCGAAGCAGTTTGTGGCCGCTAATTTTGCGAGATGAAATTTTCGCATGAGCGCGGGTAAGACATGAGAGGTTTCCAGATCAAAGTTATCCTGCGGACCGTAAAGGTTCGTCGGCATCACACTGATAAAATTGGTACCATATTGGCGATTGTATGATTGACACATTTTAATTCCAGCGATTTTGGCAATTGCATACGGTTCGTTGGTAGTCTCCAGAAAGCCAGAAAGAAGGTATTCTTCTTTCATTGGTTGGGGGCAGTGCTTAGGGTAAATACAGGAGCTTCCGAGAAAAAGGAGTTTTTTGACTCCATAGAGGTATGAAGAATGAATGACATGAGCTTGAATCGCTAAGTTTTTATGGATGAATTCAGCGGGAAAGGTGCTATTGGCCAAAATCCCTCCGACCTTGGCGGCGGCAAGAAAAACATACTCCGGAGTTTCTGCCTTAAAAAAAGCTTCAACATTTCCTTGGTGTTCCAGGTTTAATGCTTCATGAGTGCGGGTGATGAGATCAGTAAAACCTTCCGCCTGAAGCTTCCGGAGAATAGCTGAACCAGCAAGTCCTTTGTGGCCGGCAATGTAGATGCGGGATGTTTTTTCCATAGGGATTCAGAAAATAAAAAGTAATTTCCGGGAAAAGTAGCTCACCGCTACGTGCTGTTTTCCCTCGTAATGATCGTGTGGATAACATCCTGGCACCGCTGAAGGTTAATGAGGGCCTGGATATCTTCGGAGACCATGATCTTCACCAATTCTTTAAAGGTTGTTTTGGGTTCCCAGCCCAGAATTTTTTTGGCTTTCGCGGCATCACCTCGTAAGTTATCCACTTCCGTAGGGCGAAAGTAACGGGGGTCTATGCGCACAATGGTTGAGCCTTCAGCAGGAAAAACAGTGCCGGAAGAGGGTACTGAAGATGGTTTTTTAAAACCCCCGAGTATTCCCACTTCTTCAACCCCCTGTCCTTGCCAGAGGATTTCTATGCCCGCTTCTTGAAAAGCGCGTTCGCAAAATTCACGCACTGAATGATTCTCACTGGTAGCGATCACAAAATCTTCCGGTTTCTCCCACTGTAACATTTTCCACATGGCCTCGACATAATCGGGAGCGTATCCCCAGTCTCTCCGGGCTTCCAAATTTCCCAGAAACAGACATTCATTAAACCCGTACCGGATGCGGGCAACGGCGCGGGTGATCTTCCGGGTTACGAAGTGTTTCCCCCCGGCGGGGGGATTCGTGGTTAAAAAGAATCCCATTGGTGGCAAAAAGCCCGTATCCTTCCCGGTAGTTTTTTACCATGTGAAAAGCATAAACTTTGGCCGCCGCATAGGGGCTTCGGGGGGTAAGGGGGGTTTCCTCAGTCTGCGGGGGCGGGGAATTGCCAAACATTTCCGAAGACGAAGCCTGGTAGAAACGTGATTTTAAGCCGCTGCGGCGCAGTGCCTCCAAAATACGGGTGGTTCCTAATCCCACCACATCACCGGTGTATTCAGGGATATCGAAACTCACCCGCACATGGCTCTGGGCCGCCAGGTGGTAGATTTCTTCGGGCTGGATGTTATAGATGAGGTTGGTGAGCTGGCCAGCATCAGATAAATCTCCGTAATGAAGAAAGATACGCGCCTTCGGGTCATGCGGGTCTTGGTAGATGTGTTCGATGCGTTCGGTATTAAACGTGCTGGCCCGCCGGATGAGCCCATGAACTTCGTAACCTTTTTTAAGAAGCAGTTCGGCGAGATACGAGCCATCTTGGCCGGTTATGCCGGTGATAAGCGCACGGTTCATCAGTCACCTCTCTATTGCGCAATATTGTTGGTAATACAACCCAAGCCCTATCTGAGCAATTATGTTGTTAAAACCTTCTCCAGCACCAGCAGAATCAATCTTTTGATTATTGTGCTAAGAATTATTTTCAAGCGTTGCATGAAGGGGTTTGAGTGTTTAAATATCCTAAAAAGAGGTTTGTGTCAATCTTGGGATATTTGCGGGGAGAGTTAATAATATTTAGGGTTGATGCTCCTTGCGAAGCAGATCATTGATGGTTTTAACCGGATTAAAAGTAATCAGCGGAACTTCAACAAAAATAGTAATCCAGTCAGCCATGCCCCCGTTCCAGAGGCCGGGAAGTTCCAAGGCTTTTAAGGCTCGGCCATCTTTTGATTTTCGAGAAATAAAAACTGCATCCTGGTCTACGTAACGCTTAAGGTCAAAGGGATTTCCTTTATAATCCCGGACTCCGCAGACAAAATCTACGGGGCTGAAATGCGTTGCCATACCCCATATTTTTTGCTGTTCAGCTGATTTCATATCAACCTGGGCGTGTTCCACCGTTTGGAGAGATAAAGAACCATTTTCCCCTTGCACCCAGAACGGTCCCCCTCCTGGTTCACCTTGATTTTTTACCATGCCGCCGATTCGGATAGGACGATTAAATTTTTTTAAAAGAAACTCCCGTATTTCGTTTTTTGACCCCAGCTTTTTCTTTGGGGGGGGGATAAAAAGCTGTTTTTCGGCAAACTCGAAGGCTTCTTCAACTACTTTGTTTTCTTTCTGACGCTCAAGCTTCTTTAAATACGTAAAAATTTTTTCCTGAATTTGTATGAGGAGTCCCCCTAAAATTTTTTTCCAGAGAAAGGTTTCTCCTTTGAGGGGATCGGGAACAATGTTGTCGATATTTTTTATGTAAATTATATCTCCCTGGATATCATTTAAATTTTCAATCAGCGCGCCATGTCCTCCAGGCCGGAAAACGAGTTTTCCATCTTTTCCCCGAAAAGGTTCATTGTTCATATCCACAGCGATCGTGTCGGTTGAAAGTTTTTGGATTGAAAAATCTACGTGAAAGCGGACGCGGTATTTTGTTTCATAGTGCGCTCTCACTGCTTCGAAATGGTGCATGAATCGCTCTTGATGTTCTGGAGAAACCGTAAAATGGAGCCGGCAAATCCCTGTTTGGTCTTGAACATACGCTATTGCCTCTACCAAGTGTTCCTCTAAAGCCGTCCGGCAACCCTCAGGATAAGCGTGAAACTTGAGTAGCCCTTTCGGAAGATTAGCATAGTTAAGACCGCGATCAGTTACTAAAGCCTCGATGAGGTGTGTGTACTCACATTGGGCTAATAAATCATCTACCATTAATCCCATTCGGGCCAGCACGCTTTTTAGGTCATCATAAAAAGCAAACCGTTTGATGCCATCAACGAAAGAAAGCACCTCTTTAGCTTCTTGATCGCCAGCACCAGCCCTCTGGATAATTTCCTTTCGGTGCACGCGCGAATCACTTTTTAAGTACTTCATCAGCACATCAAACATACGGCTTGCCGCTCCTGAAGCAGGCACAAACTTGAGAAGTCTTCCTTGGTAGGCACCCTCCTCCTGGTGTTTTCTGAGCAATTGCGGGATTTCTTTTTCCGAAATGCTGATTATCCCGTCACCGAGAGTGCAGGGGCGAATGAGTTTTTGGAAAAAGCTTCCCCGTTTAAAAATCGCGATTTGGGCTCGAACCTTTTTCTCTGTGATTGCCAGAGCCTTCATTTGCCTAAGATCTTTTTCATTAAATGTCAATTGATTCATTTTGTTCTTACGGTTGAAGAAAATGAAAAGGGTCTCATGGTTGAAATGAGTAATTTATCAGAGCAAATATTTTTTAGTTTAGCAAAATGGCAAAATATGGCAAGGAAAAGTTATCGGCACAATCAGAAGCTTTTGACAGCCCCAAGAAGTTACGGTAGAACCATTTTGGATGATGGAAAAAATCAATAGAAATGAAGAAGCAAGTTTATGTTCGCCCGTGGGCGGGGATAGCCTCCGCTCCTAGATAAGTTGAATTCTCAGCACCGAAGGCATCCATGGATATTAGCAAGGTCATTGCGGAGATGAAAAAAGAGCCGGGGTTTTCAAAAAATGTTGGTATGGTTTTGGTTCATAATGGGGTGGTCCGCGGCTGGTCACGCCAAGACCATAAGACCGTTACTTACATTGATGTCGCGGTGGATGCGCATAGAGTTGAGACTTTACGCAAGGAGTATTCACAAAAGCCCGGGATTTATAAAATTCTTATTGAGTGCCGTGCGGGAAGGTTGCACCCAGGAGATGACCTGCTTTTTATTGTGGTGGCTGGAGATATTC
Organism: uncultured delta proteobacterium; assembly: GCA_963727835.1. GTDB lineage: Bacteria > Desulfobacterota > WTBG01 > JAGOGO01 > JAGOGO01. The sequence goes on along the minus strand of CAVSIB010000030.1, from coordinate 8,137 downwards.
GGGAAAATGTCAAGCCCGTGCTTTCCGAACTCCTTGACCGCGTTAAGGCTGAAGCAGTGACCAAGACCGAACTGCCTTAAACACACTTCTGTTGATGAACGGCCGGGGAAATTTTAGCCTCAAAGGAAGATTTGAGTTATCTTGTAATATGATTGGAAGTGACTGCTTCGCGCTCACCGCGCGAAAGAATATGCAACGATCTGGCGAATAATCGTGGCCTTTGCAAAGCATTTGTCGGAATTCCTGAGTTTCTCTGTTCTAAAATAAACAATGCGGTAATAGGTCTCCTCGCCCTAGTTTGGGATGGCGTAGGAAACTGAACCAATAAATTCTTTTGTTCTTTGAAAATAGGCTCTTATTTAATGCCTTTCAATGTCTTCCCCCCCCCCTCCTTCCTCTGGCCAGGGAAGCAAATATTCCTCCAAAAGAAAGAACTGTAAAGATCGTAAAAATCACTTTTACGCTTTTTAAAAACTGGGGATAACATTGAGGAGTGATTTCGACCCGCCCAATGTGAAGCGCAAAGATCACCATGGTGATTCCCATGCTGAACATCATTCCGGTTGAACGCATGGTTGCGAGTAGTCCTGAAGCTACTCCGAAAAAACTTTTTTCCACCGAACCCATCACCGCATTGGTATTGGGAGAGGAAAAAAAAGCAAAGCCTAAACCACTCAAAATTAACGTAATGATGATAAAACCTAAAGTTGTTTTGTCACCCAAAAGAATAAAAAGAAAAAGGCCTGCCGTGATCAATCCCATTCCGCTGGAGGCAATGATACGTGGCTCAAACCGATCGGAGAGCCGGCCAGCAAAAGGAGAAAACAAAGCCATCACCACAGGCTGGGAGATTAAAACGAAGCCAGCATAATGAGGATTTAAACCTTTTATATACTGCAGGTAAAGGCTTAAAATAAAACCCGTGGCAAAAGTTGCACTATAATTGATAAAAGCGGCTAAACTTGAAAATGTAAGGACAGTATTTTTTCTTAACATACCAATCGCTAATACTGGATAATCAACCCTAATCTCCCATTTCAAGAAGGCCACAATGCCAATAATTCCCCCTAATATCACCTCGAGACCCAGGACCGAAGGCAAAAGGGAAAACCCATACATAATCGAGACAATAGAAAAACAATAGATAAGTGCGCCGACAAAATCAAACTTCTCTCCTTTGGCTTCCGCCCAATCACCTTTCAGTTTGGTGAAGATCAGGTAAATTATTACTATGACTAGGGGTATTACGGCAAGGAAGATACTTCTCCAACCGAAATATTCCGTGAGCAACCCTCCGAAAAAGGGGCCAACGGAAAGTCCAAAATAAACGGAAGCAACATTTATTCCCAAAACCCGCCCCCGTTCCTCGGAGGGGTAAACTGAGGTGAGGATGGCTACGCTGGTACTAAAGAGCATGGCACTTCCGATTCCGTGCAAAATCCTAAAGGCAATAAGCTCCTGGGCAGATGTTGACGATGCGGTTAAACAAGAGGAAACTAAAAAAATCAGCATGCCCACGGTGAAAATCTTCTTTCTTCCATAAATGTCCGCAATCCTCCCAAAAGGCACTAGGAGTGTTGCCACTGCTAAAAGATAAGCAGTGCTAATCCAGCTTAATAAAACTGAGTTCATTGAAAATTCCTTCCCGATAGCGGGAAGGGCAATATTTACGGAAGAACCCATAAAGGGGGTGAGAAAAGAAGCCAACGTTGCAATGAGGAGGGCATACTTTTTTGTTGTTTCTCGCGCTGGTGAATTGAAATCAGAAAGTAAAATTTCACTCATTAAAAGACAACCCCACAAAGTAATTTTGTCCAAAAAATTCCGCTTAGTTCTAAAAACAAATTTTTTACATTAAACCCAAAAAATAAAAAAATCAGTTTGGTAAAAAGACGGTAAAAAAATTTTCTATAAAATCAGGAGGAATGAAAAAATGAACAACTTAGGTTGATTACAATACTTATCTTACATTGCGGTAGTATCCAGTTTAAGCTTCTTTTAAAACTGTAAAGCCGCGAACCTCGCAAACCAAACGGCATCCTTCAGAGTTTCGATGTGAGCGTTATAAGCATGAGCATTGTTCTCTCCTAAACTCGCCGAGAGTTCGGGGAGTGGCAAAACGAATATGGTGATTTTTTGCCTCAAGGTCGGATGCAAACTAAATAATCGCCTTTTCCAAAGATGCACGTTCGGACTGATCGGCAGTCGCCGTTTAGACCTCTATAAGGGTTCAGTCTCCTTCCTTGGTTCTCAACTGATCAACTATTTCAAGCTACTTGTTGATTAAGGTGATAAGAGTTTGGTTTATCAGGACCCACCATAATGACGGGTGTTCTAGACTTTGAAACGAATTTTTCAATTTGTTCTCCCCCGAAGTCTGTACCGTGTTCAGCATAGCCCACCACTAAGACATCATATTCTTTGCGGTGGAGACAGGGGTGAGGCTCAGATTCCTCATTGCTTTCGCAAAGCCAGAAACCAACTGTAACAAAACCCTCAGCCCAAAAAGCATAATATTCGCGTAACTCCAGATTTCTTTAGCAATTAGTTCATCAGTAACTCTCACCAATTTTTTTTATCGTCAGCATAAGCAAAATCTCGACGAAAACGAAAAGGAGAATCCATTCAGTGAAAGATATTGGGCTGAATATCATGCATTCTGGCCTAGGTCAAGGCGTAATGGAATGCCCAGTCAACCTGGTATGAATAATGTGAACAAAGCCCGATGACATTCATATTTTTCACTCTTTTTGGCTTATGTTGCTTTTTCTCTTTTTTTGGGCAACGCCAATGCGTTTGCTACCAATTCTAATATCTGGACAACCTGCCTGTCAAGTTTATAGTGCCTGACCAAATCCCCCAGGCTGTCAAGACAGTTGTGGCAAACAGTACAGACCTGTTTTGCCCCCGTATCCATTAACTGCTGAGCTTTGATCTTGGCCACTTCCATCCGGAGGTGTTTGTACTCTACCATAGAAAGCGCACCGCCACCACCGGTACAGCAAAAATTACCCGCCCGGTTAGGATACAATTCGCGAAAATTCTTACACACCCGTTGCAGTATCCAACGTGGTTCTTCGGTTGAGTCTGCTTTGTAAGAGTTTCAGAAACTTTTTCACATTATTGCTCTTGGGATCATACACTTTGAGGCGCCCGTCGGCCACGCAAGGAACCTTTTCCTCTACCGCCTTTTTCTGCTCCTTGGGATTTAAACGTAAACTCAGAACATCCTCTATGTTAATAATGCTTTTTTCGTTCAATGTTGTTCTCCTTTTTAGTTGGTTAATGACTTCTCATTATCTAACCCCGCTGGTTTTTCTCCTCCTCGTTTGCGTGGGAGTACGCCGCGGTGTCCCATGAGTTTGCCTAAGAGATAACGGGTAAAAGGATATAAACGTAGCGGGAAATTTTCGAGAAGGGCACGTAAAGCAGGAAGAATGTAGTCATGGCGAAGAATACTATCAGCGGCCACTCGCTGGCTGTATTCTTGTTGTGCACAGCAAACAGGCCGGAGGCAAAAAAGGCGGTCATCAGAACCAGAGAAAAGTAGTCATCGGGTGTTGCGGACAAGCCTCAGCGCAGGTTTGGAGATGCGCCGAATAAGTTTCAGTATCCCTATGAAGCATGCCGCAGCTAACGAGATCTGAAAAACCCATACCACCCATTTGATTTCGAAAGGCTGAGGCCAGTAGGGGATAAGAAATGTTTTACTGATTGCCGCCGCTACCACAAGGAGGAAAATTACAAACTGGAGATAAAAGCTCCAGTTTCTTCGTACGCTTTCCATTGCCTAGGGCATGGCGACATTCACCATCGAATAGGCAACCCCAACCTTACTGCTACCTACCCCATAACTAAAATCTTGTGGTGCTTTAAATCGAAATGTCCAGAGCAGCCGGAGAAAGTAAACGGTGCCCATAAATGCTAAGGCTATAAGCTGCACCTCATTCTTTAAAATTTTTAAGAATTCACTCATGCTTCCTCCCAACGACATATTTTTAATTAACGACTCTGTATAAGAGCTCCGGCGAGTGCTATTTAATTGTTCTTCGTTAATTGGCAAAAACAATGACATGACACTGAACGCATTTTCTTTTCGTTCAGTCTTGATTAATAGTTAACTTTCAATATGTTGTCTCTAAAAAAACAAACCCGCTTCAGGGGCGGGTATCACTTTTAAAAAATCTATCACCTATTGATCATTTTTTATAATTAGCTTAAACAATTATATTTTTAATCGAAAAAAGAATATTTTTTTACATCAAAACGTTGGACGATAATTGTACTGTTGCCTTAAGGAATCATTATGTACCGTACACCCTATTCTGATTTTTTTTAATTTTAATAGTTAAATATTTTTTAATTGAGGAACTAAAAAACCAATGATTAAATCATCTAAAATATGCAACACTTTATCTTTATATTCCAACCAAATGCAACACTTTAGACATAGTATGCAACCAATATGCCTTTACCAATTTCGTGGATTACTTTTCTCCCCATTGACATCAAGGAGATTTTTTTGGTAGGGGTTTAGGTGAAAAGAAAAAAACCGATTTTAAATTTTTTCAAAGAGTGCAACAATGGTAAAGAAAAAGGTTTTAGTAATAGATAATGACCCTGACGTATTGACCAACATTACCAGTATCCTGAAAAATAACGGGTAGCTTTATGTTCCTGCTTAAGATGGAATTGAAGGTATAGCACAAGCTAAGGAAGAGAAACCTGACATAATCAGTCTTGACCTTTTACTGCCAGAAAAGACAGGGATAAAATTGTGCCGAGAACTTAAAAAAGATGAAGGGTTAATGAAAGGGTATTCCGGTCATAATGGTAACTGGTATCGCTTCAGAAGTTCACCAGTTTGCAGATTTTAAAAAATTCATCTATGATAGAAATATTCCAGCCTCAGAAGGTTATATTGAAAAACCTTTTAACACTGAAAAGTTGCTTGAAAAAATTAAACAAGCATTGGGTGAAAAGTAAGGTGAAAGAACATTTTTGAGTTTTGACCTTTTGGTAAAAATTTAGTATAGTAAATTAAAGTAATTTAATTAAGATAATTCATTTGGAAGGAACCATTCATCAATAAATGGTTTTCAAAAGGTAGAGGCGAAATGCTTTATGGACACTAAAAGGAATGTTGCCTTACTTGTTGATGAACAGAAAATCTCAACGGGTGAGGCGAAAGAAATCAATGTTACTGCTATGATGACCGCCCGAGAAATGTTGGGATGGAGCCAGAAAACCTTAATATTTAACGGAGAAACTCTCGCGCAATTTCTCAAGCAGGTTACCACTCTGGATGGGAATCCTCTTTTTAATGTTTTAGTTCAGGAAGACGGATCAGTGAAACAAGAGTATATGGTCTGGCTGAATAACCGGCCTATTAAAGAAGATCATAGCTTGGAAATTCCCCTTCAACACGGAGACCGGGTTCTGGTTACCTCAATGATTAAGTTTGCCGCCGGAGGATAATGCATGGGAGAAGATATTTACCGCACCCTGATGAAGCACCTGGGAGAGGTGGGAATTGGCTATCCTCAGATTGATGAATTCCTGGAAGTGCTCAGAAAAACAATCACCCCGGAAGAAGCCGAGGTCGCCCTCGGCCTGCCCACTCGGCTGCCCCCCATGGAAGTCGAAGAGGTGGATGCGATCGCTCGGCGGGCTCACAAGTCGGCGGAGCACGTGGCCCCGATCCTGGAAAAGCTTGCGCAGAAAGGATTCCTTTACAAGGACATCACCGCTTCCGGCACACCCGGCTACTCCTTCATCCAGATTGGCTTTGGAATTCCCCAGTTGTTTTTCTGGAAAGGAGAAATCACTGATGAGGTCAGGGAAATCTCCCGTCCCTTACTCAAGTACCTGGCGAAAGGCAGAGACAGCGTGAGCGGAACAGAGCACACCCGGCTCTATCGCTATGTGCCGGTCAATAAAGCGGTTGACCATGCTCTCCAGGCGGTGCTGCCTTACGACATGATGACCGAGGTGGTGAAGAAGGCGAAGCGAATTGCGGTGGTGCATTGTCCTTGCCGGGTAAGGGCACGTTTCCTTGGCGACAGCAAGTGTACCCACACTCTGGAGGCATGTATCAAGTTTAACAAGATGGCCGACTTTGTTTTGGACAGAGGGCTGGGCCGGGAAATCTCTCAAGCCGAAGCCCTGGAGATCATCCGCAAATCCGAGGAAGAAGGTTTGATCCATTTTGTGGATAATTGCCAGGATGAAATCCAACATAACTGCAACTGTTGCTCCTGCTGTTGTTGGAACGTCAGCCCGATCAAGAAACGCTTGGTCCCCCGGGACTATATCATGGCGACGTACTACTTGAGGACTACGGACGAAGAAGAGTGCATCGGGTGCGGGCGCTGTGCTGAGGACTGCCCCATGGAAATCATCACCATGGTGGACGATAAGCCGGTAGTGGATGAGAGCAGTGTGCATCGGGTGCGGTGTCTGCCTTCTGCACTGTCCGACCGGTGCGGCCAAACTGAAAAGGAAGGACGAAAAGACTCCGTTTCCGGATTTTATCACCGTGCACCGTACCGCCATAAAAGACTCGATTTCAAAAAAACAAACCTCATAACAAAGATTTACTCTAACGAAAACATCCCGAAAAAGAATTACCCGGGAATAGTTTTTAAAGAATTCCGCCTTCCGTTTATCATACTTTAGAGCACCAGTCTCCTTTTTCCCATATCGAGTAATCCCCTGCACGGGTGTAAGGAAAAGGATGTGTTAATATTTTTGTTTTAAGAGATTTTCTGATATAGGAAAATAATTGTGTTGATCATCAAAAGGAGGGAATCATTATGGAGAATGAGACCATAAAAAAGCTCAATGTACTTCTAACCCACTGGTTGGATCATAATCGAGAACATGCGGCTGAATATGACAAATGGGCCCTCCAGGCAAAAACAGAAGGGTTCACCGAAGTATCCCATGCCCTTAAGGAAGCAAGCGATGTGATTCAAAAAACTAACGAAAAATTATTAAAAACCCGGGAGATTCTCAAAAAACTTACAAAAGAATAAAGAAACTACTTGCGTAGTGTTTCTGTTTTTGTCAATGCTTTTTGGTAAAGTTCCACATATTTTTTCGCAGATATTTTCCAAGAAAAATCAGCCTCCATGGCGTTCTGGGTGAGTTTTTTCCACTTCCCCTTGTCATGATAAAGAGTTAAAGCGTTCTTGATTGTCTTTAGCAGCTTGTTGGCATCATATTGTTTAAATTTAAATCCGGTTCCTTTCCCCGATGCCGGATTAAATTCCTGGATGGTATCATCGAGCCCACCAGTAGCCCTTACAATGGGGATCGTGCCATATTTCAAACTATAAATCTGGTTAAGGCCGCAGGGTTCATAGCGTGAGGGCATTAAGAACATATCGCACCCCGCTTCGATCTTGTGGGCCAAGGTATTATCATAAGCGATTTTGATTCCGGTTTTTTTAGGATATTTTTTCCCGATCAGGGTAAAAAGTTCATTATATTTTTCATCACCAGTTCCTAAAAGCACAAAACCGAGGTCCATTTTCACCAGTTCATCCATAATCTGCGCCAAAAGATCGAAGCCTTTCTGATCGGCCAGGCGGGAGATAACCCCGAGTAAAGGAAGGGAGATGAGCTCTTCGGGCAAATTGAAGGTCTTTAATAAATCCTGCTTGCATTTCAGTTTACCCGCAAGGTCCTCAGAGGAATAAGTGGAAGCGATAAACTTATCGGTTGCTGGATTCCATTCTTCATAATCAGCACCATTTAACACTCCATAAAGGTCTTTTTTACGCGCCCTCAGCATCCCCTCTACCCCGTAACCGAATTCTTCGGTCTGGATTTCTTGGCTGTATGTTTCGCTTACCGTATTAATAATATCCGCAAATACTATTCCTGCTTTCATAAAACTAATCTTTCCCCAATACTCCACTCCGGCAATGGAAAAAAGTTCTTGCGGAAGGCCGCTCAAGTCAAAAGCATTCTTGGGGAAGAGTCCTTGATAGGCCACATTATGAATAGAAAAAATCGAGGCGGTTTTTGCAAACCGAGGATCTTTCTTGAACACGGTTTTCAGGTAACAAGGAATTAAACCACTTTGCCAGTCATTACAGTGGATGATATCAGGGAAAAACTTAAGCTTCTC
>CAVSIB010000029.1:0-30500 GCA_963727835.1 uncultured delta proteobacterium | reverse complement strand
GCATTGATTGACTCATTAAACGAAATCTTAAAAAAACTCGAATGGCATATAGAAAAAACAGCCAGAGAGCATGACTACCACAGGCTGTCCTGTGCCCCAGTCCTTGTAATAGATCTGCGTACCGTCTTTCGTCGTAATCGTGCTCATTGTTTACCTCCTTTTTTATCGACAGGGGTTGTCGATCTCTCCTGTCCGTTGAACGAGTCTGTAGAAATAGTCCTTTTGCAGAAGATTACTTGCTCCACTATTGCAGTAACATTACAATAAAATAACTTATTGCACAATCATTTTACCTTTCCCTACAGGCTCACCGCGAAACCGAGCGGCAGTTAAATCTTCGTCGCGTCATTTTTGATTACTCTGCTGTTGAAGTGCTCGCTGAATCTCCGCTTGGATTACGGGGAGGATAATAGGGCCCATCATGGAGATGCCGAATTTCTGCGTTGCGCTCCTCCCTGGCTTTGACCCGTAGAAATCGGCGAGCGCATTCAACTCCTCGGCGGTGAAGGTTTTGACCATGGAGTCGATTGCGATACGTTCCACGACGTCCACGCGAACATTTTTCCTCATCTTGGCAATGACTCCTGCGCGTTTGTCCTTGGGAAATTGTTTGGCTATTTGAGTGAAGCTGTCCTCCAGCATCTGTGACATTGGCACAACGCTTATATTCTGGCCGCCGCCGCTCGGCGATCGGCTAAAGTGTCTTTCGCTGACACTGCGCTAGCGCATACGACAAGGACAATCGCGCACTGACGAAGAACGCTGTCTTCTTGATGGTTCGCATAGATCTTCCTCGAAAAATCCAACAATATTTATATTGATGCGTATAAAATCCCGTTATTAAGGATTTTAGAATTTTATGGATGTTCCCTTTCTTTCCTTTGACCAACATTTAAGCTCAGGCCAGCGGTCAGCCTGCAGCGAATTGTTGGGCGGCAAATCTTCAATAACATATCAATGTAATTTTTGCCTTAAAAACTACTCCTTTCGTAGTTCGCTAACCTCCAATTTCAAAACAAAATCATTTTCACCGATTTTGGTACGAGTTGGGATTGCGTTACGATCGATATTCCCTTGTAATGTGAACGCCAAATCGTCGTACCAAACCTCATCCTCCAAATACCAGGAATGCGACGTCATGCCATGGATAACTTGAAATTTACGGTCGGGTACCTCAAGGTAACGCGGACCACAATGACATCTAAAGCTTTTTCATGCCCTGGGTTATTAGTTGGCATACCAATACGTCCAACACGCTGACTTATATCAATGTTTTTGATATTAGATACCGCCAGAGCCTCATCGTAACCGCTAAAATAATTGGTTAAGCGTCCGCAGTGATTGAATACTGACACCATATCGGAATTATTAAGCGAAAAACATTCTGATGATAAGTCTGCGGCAAACAGAACCATCTGGCCAATTCGCCAATCATTGGCTAAATTGGCAGCGTGGCCTTTATCGACGTTGCGAAACGCTTCGCGTACTACGAATCCGCCCATGGAATGGGCCATCACGTGAATATTGATTGGGCAGTCTTTTGCCGTGTATTGGGTAAACGGAATAATGCCACCTTTAACCAAATATGACGCAGCATCTTGTGCGTTAAATCGATCGTATGCATACAAGGCCACACTGCCAGCGGTAGGCCAATCAAAACCAATTACCATACACCCAAAGTGGCGTTTTTGTAGCGCTTCCTCACCAACCGCTGACGCACTAATGCTTCTTTGGCATCGGTGTTATAGCCATGTACAAAGAAAACGATATCAAGCTCTTTTCCCGCTGTAGTACCGGGAGGATTAGCCTGACCGACAATCCCGTCCAGCCATTGCCTTACGTCGCCCACCTTATGCGAAGGCATGGGCTCGGTGGCGTCGTCCGGCACTTGCAAATAAGAAACTGAACCAATGCGAACTCCGAATTTGTTCTCGCTGGAAACTTCGTCTCGTATACTCAATACAAAACTACTCATTTCAATCCTCCTATGCAAGTAACTTGATAGTGACACATGTAATTTATTTTCCGCCCAACGACAAAATCATCCACGAGTGTAATGAGTCGGCTGGATTGATTTGTTGTAGTTTTCTTCTTTGTCCTTTTTAGCTCGTCAAATACGTCTTTTGGCATATTATTTATGGTGTCCGCTGCTTCGTTAAATTTCTGGAAGGATTCGTTCATCTGGGCTTGGCCCCGTTCAATTAATGCCATTTCAACCTCTAAAAGACACTTAAATAGGGCGTGGGCTTTCGTCTTATCCGGCTTCACTCCTTCGCCACCCAGGGAATAGTTTCTCGCTAATACGAGGCGCAGGTTCGTCCGTGCTATTGGCGCATCCCATCCATCGCTTTTTCCTACTTTTACATACCATTTATGGCTTTGTCCTCATTTTGTTGAACACCTTCCCCATTGCGATACATATCTGCCAGCGTAAGAGCAGCATTTAAGTCTCACCTTTCCGCCGCCGATACCACTTGGCGGCCTCGACGAGGTTCTCTTAACGCCTTGCCCGTTTGGCAATGAACCCAAGCTGAAACGGAGCATAAGCGTCGCCTTGGTTGGATTTGTCTTTCCATGATTGAATCATTTGGGCCGTTGTGCCTTCTGCGCCAGAAAGGGATGGGATAAAAAGGACCAGCCAGAAAATCAGCCCAAGACCAAGAACGCGTCTCCTTTTTTTAAGGTTTGTATTTAGAACCAAAGCTTGCCACTTAGGACATTTATCAGTGTTCATATCGGTTCTCATATTTTTACGCATAACCGTGTTTATATTGATCCGTATAAGACACCGCTGTTAATTGTTCCGCTAAACGGAACTCTTTTCCCCTTTGGCAAAGGAAGATTATAGAAATGTTAGCTGGTGCTAGTCTCTATGGCCTTTTTTCGAAAGATAAGTATGAGCACACCGACCACAACAGAAAAGATGGATTTCTGAGAATATATCCAAACTGGAAGTCCGTATCGGATACCTCCCATGAGGTAAAAAATGCCGAAGCATATTAACCCATACGCAGCAAGTAACAACATTGCCCCATAGTTGAGGGGATTGCGAGCAAGGATTACAAAAAATACCCCTATCATCCCACAGATCACCACAAATAGTCGCAATAGAAATACAGTAGTAGCTCGGCTGTAGGGGGCTGAACCCCACCCCAACGGTAGAAAGTGGTTATAACTGACCATGGGAGAGCCGCACAGATAAATCCCAGTAGACAAGATAGGGCACAAATCCACAGCATGATCTTTAAACCTTTCATTTCTCCACCTCCTTCAAATAAACTTGGACAGCCAACGACACCAAACTATTGTTTATATAGTTTCCGGAGGATATCCCTTCGGTTGGTTGCCGTTAGGGGTGACCCACAAAACAAAAAAGGCCTTCTACCTTTTCATTTGGCAATCTGGCCTAATTTATTTTATGGAGCCACGTTTACTCCTCCTTTTAAATCATACCTTCCCCTTATTAGAGCAAAAACTTCAAATACTTGCTATCTTAGCCATTTGAAGTCTTAAAGTCAACCTATATGGATTGTTGGTATTTACAATTACCTTTTCGTGATTATAAAAAACAAATGGCCCTGACCAGGCCTTTCCTTTCCTCTCTGCCTTTCTCCTCCTTAGGGGGGTCTGGTCATTTTAGGGCCATTATTTTTTTATTAAAAACCTTAACATGATAAAATTCAACTAAAATTTTATTCCAGAGGTTAGGCTGATGTTTTAAGTTTAGGTCATGCAATTTTGGGTTGTTATGTTAGGAGCATAAAGATGGGGATAGCGAAAAATGAGGTTTGCAAGAGCGAGCAATGGTCTTTAGAATTCGCGTAGCATTTTCGAGTTTTGTCTTACAAAAAATGTTATATTTTCTATATATTTTGTATAGTTTTTGGAAGCAAAGCTTTCCTAATAACCTCGCTTAACTTAAGCTTTTCCCCCCTGCCACGGCAATTAACCTTTCCTTTTCTGCTAAACTCAAGCGGATGGTTAAAGAAGCCCTTTTTCTGACCTCTCTCTGATATTTGAGGCTTTGTTGATCCCACCGCCTTTCCGCTTCCGAAAAGACTTTGTCGAAAATTTTCTTCATCATGGAATCATACCTTTCCTTCATTATCGCACGCCGCCGATCCCGCCGAAAGTTAACCATTGATTTCCTCCCGAAACAAAAATTTGATTTATTCAATAAAGCCATTCAAAGTCAATATAGCTCCCGCTCAAAACAGGGTGATTTCACCATATAAAGAAAAGAGAAGTTTTTAGAGACTTTCAGAGGAAGCTCATCAACAAAAACACCTCGAAATCTTTGTTATCGCCTCCTCCTCCCAGTCCTTTGGAAGCGATTAACCTTTTTCAATTTGCCATATTCGAGATTGATGTTTTCCGATGAGCTTCCCCAGTTCATATTGAGTGAGTCCTTTTTTATTTCTCGCCTCTTTTAACTTATTCATCTCCCATTCAATGCGTTCAGATTTTGTTAAAATTAAGATTAAGGAAGTTTGCCAAGTTCTACAATGCATTGCTTATCGACCTCATTTTTACCCTCTAATAGAGCAATGGCCTTTGCAAAGCTTGCAAACGAGCAGGTATTGAAGACTTTCGTTTCCATGATCTCAAACATACCTTTGGAAGTTACTTAACCATGGGAGGGGTTAATCTGCGGACAGTCCAAACGCTCCTTGGAGATAAAGACTTGAGGATGACTATGAGGTACACTCACCTCTCACCCGAACACCTAAGAGAGGCGTTTACTACCCTTGAAAAAAACCTAAATCCAATTTCAAATGGACACTCTGTGGGCACCGGACAAAAATAAAGAGTTAGTAATTTTCACTAACCCTTTGTTATTTAAGTATGATCCCAACGGGATTTGAACCCGTGTTGCTGGCGTGAGAGGCCAGTGTCCTAGGCCACTAGACGATGGGACCGTAAAGTAAATGCAACTTTAATGTAAGCTGAGTACCCTGTCAATATTTTTTAGAACTCGCTAATCTTTTTGACCTTATTGCTCTGATTCCTCCTTTGCGTCTTTCTTCGGCACCTCCCCCTCTTTGGGAAGCGAAAGGTCTTGAAGAATTTTGTCGATATGGCTTCCGTACTCCAAAGAGTGGTCAAATTGAAAATCAATGGCCGGGGTATACCGCATACGAATCCTCCGGCCTATTTCCCGTTGGATAAACTTCGTTGCCTGCCTGAGACCAATTGCCGAATCCTGGTTTTGTTTTTCGCTCCCTAACGCACTGTAATAAATATGCGCAATCCTTAAGTCTTTGCTTACCGTGACTTCGGTAATCGTGACCATCCCGATCCGAGGATCTTTTACCTCCCGGATAAGCATCTCGGCAACTTCTTTTTTTATTAAGTTAGCAATCCGCTGGATTCTGTTTCCCCCATGATAGTCACTCCCTTGAATGCCGCTGGAAAAACCTTTAAAAGAGGCTCGTTAGCCTGACCAAAAATCCAAAGAGGTCACCCATATAGTTGGGTTGAGTTGCTTTATGAGGATAAGAAAAATTTCTTAGGGTTGGCGGAGTAAACGGGAATTATGCATCAAAATTAATAATGAATAATTTCCCAATCTGCGTTAAGCACTTCGACGATAGTTAAATTCTCAATGAAGCTTTTGATCGTATCCAGACAGGAGTTGACAAAGCGGGTATCGTTCCCCACGACCGAAAAACCAACCTTAGATCTCTGCCACAAGTCGTTATCCCCCACCTCGGCAATGGAGACATTAAATTTATTCTTCGTCCGCTCGATAACCTGCCGAAGAATCTGCCGTTTCCCTTTGAGGGAATCATTTCCGTGGATAAAAATATCCAGTTGACAGATTCCAATTACCATGACCGCGCACTGTACTAATTATTCAAGTTTCTGAGCAACTTCTTCGACCATATAGGCTTCGATAGTGTCGTTTGGTTGTAAATCATTAAAATCTTCTAAAAGGATGCCGCACTCAAAGCCCATCAGTGCTTCTTTAACATCATCCTTGAACCTTTTTAAAGAAGCGATTTTCCCCTCATAGACAGTCGCACTGTCGCGAAGCACCCGGGCTAAAGCTCCCCGGACCATCTTGCCTTCAACGACTTTGCTTCCGGCAATCGTTCCGACCTTAGAAACCGAGAAAACCTGAAGAACCTCAGCCCTGCCCATGCTCTTTTCCTTTTGGAGCGGGGTGAGCAGGCCTTCCATGGCTTTTTTGATATCTTCGATGATATCGTAAATAATCGAATAGGTCCGGATTTCAACCTTTTCGGCTTGAGCCAGACTTTGAGTTTTTTGGTCAGGAGCGACATTAAAACCGATGATAATCGCGTTCGAGGCCAAAGCCAGCATCACGTCGGACTCGCCAATTGCCCCTACCGCGCTATGAATAATGTTAAGCTTTATCTCTTTACTGATTATTCCACTCAGCGCCTCTCGCAATGCCTCAATCGAGCCATGGACATCAGCCTTCATGATGATTTTTAGTTCTTTAAATTCCTCTTGCTTGATTTTGTCATATAAATTTTCTAAGGTGACCTTGCTCCCTTGCGCCAGCTCAAGTTGCCGCTCCTTCTGGTGCCGATATTCAGCGAGCATCCGGGCTTTTCGTTCTTCATTCACGACAACGAAGAACTCTCCTGCATGAGGGGTTTCGGGGAAGCCCACTACTTCTACCGGATGAGACGGGCTCGCTTTTTTTATCTTTTTCCCCTTATCATCCAGCATGGCACGAACGCGTCCAAATATTTGACCGGTTACAAAAGGCTCCCCAACCGTTAACGTGCCCTCCTGGATAAGCACGGTAGCTATTGGTCCTTGCCCTTTATCAAGGCGGGACTCAATAATTACTCCGCGGGCCAATTTGTCGGGGTTAGCTTTAAGTTCTAATACCTCCGACTGAAGAAGGATCATCTCCAAAAGTTTATCGATGTTGATCTTTTGCTTGGCTGAAATCTCCACAAAGATCGTATCCCCCCCCATTCTTCGGAAATAAGGCCCTTTTCCGATAATTGCCGTCTTACCAATTCGGGGTTAGCTTCAGGAAGGTCAATTTTATTCACTGCCACAATGATAGGAACTTTAGCATCCCGCGCGTGGTTGATTGCCTCAATGGTCTGCTCCTGCACGCCATCGTTTGCCGCCACCACTAAGACCACAATATCGGTTACCTGTGATCCCCGCGCTCTCATGGCGGTAAATGCTTCGTGACCAGGAGTGTCAATAAATACTATTTCCCCCTGGGGTAAATTCACATGATAGGCACCAATGTGCTGGGTTATTCCTCCCGCCTCTCCCGCGGTAACATCCGTCTGCCGAATCGCATCCAGCAGTTTGGTTTTTCCATGGTCAACGTGCCCCATCACGGTGATGACGGGGGGGCGGTGATGAAGGTTGGCGGCATCATCCTCTTCTCGGGCAAGCAACTCTTCCTCATCAAAGGAAACTTTTTCGACTTCGTAGCCAAACTCTTCTGACGCCAGTTGCGCTGTATCGATATCAACTGCCTGGTTAATGGTAGCCATGAGGCCAAGTTCCCATAACTTCTTTATTACCGCGCTCGCTTTAACCCCCATCTTTTTAGCAAGCTCACCAACCGTAATTAACTCAGCAATCTTGATTTTGCGCTTAATTGCCTTAGGAACGGTAATTTCTGTTTTCTTGCCAATAACCGGCTCTACCCTCTCTTCTCGAAAAACTTTTCTCTCCTTTTTGCGAAAAGCTTTGGGAGAAGGAGCCATCACTCTGGTTTCCCGTTTGGGTTTTTTTCGGAAAATTTTTTCTACTGAGGGCTCAACTTCCGAAATCAAGATCCGCTTTTTCTTCGGCTTGATCTCCCCGGTTTCGGTGGAAACTTCAGGTTCCCCTATGAGCACGGGGGGAAGCTCTGGTTTTTTAATGATTTGGGCTGGTTCTTCTTTGTGCTTTGCCCGTTTCTTTTTGGGGGCTAACCGTTCCTTAATTTGCGTTGGCCCGGTTGTTGGTTTGGGAGCAACCTTTAATGGTTCTTTTCCCCTTTCTTCCTTTTTCCTCTCTGGAACAA
This sequence comes from uncultured delta proteobacterium, assembly GCA_963727835.1. Classification (GTDB taxonomy): domain Bacteria; phylum Desulfobacterota; class WTBG01; order JAGOGO01; family JAGOGO01. The sequence goes on along the minus strand of CAVSIB010000029.1, from coordinate 22,483 downwards.
CTTCCTCCGTGGTAAGCTCTTGTGCTTTTTGTTCTGGTGGAGAAAGGGGCTCTAAAGTCTCTGCGGGCGGTTTTTTCGGTCTCTCAGGTTGTTCTTCTACCAGCTTTTCCAGAAGGGGTTCCGCTGAAACTGGTGGTTTTTCGATAAGCGGCTCAACTTTTTTTGCTGGTTTTTCAGGCGGAGGTTCTTCTTTTGCCTTTGGTCCTTCGATCACCGGCTCTTGTTCTACCACAGGCAGTGGAGGAGCTTCCATCTCTTCCGGCTCAACTTTAAGCCTTTCAACTCTTCGCCGAATAACCGAAGGTTTTACCCGCGCTTCAACCACCTTTTTTCTTCTGGCGGGGTAAGGTATTGCAGTATCCGCTCCTCATCTTGAGGCTCAAGGGCACTCATGTGATTCTGTACCGGGATACCGATCTTTTTAATCGTCTTGACAAGTTCCTTGCTGCTTATGTTGAGCTCTTTGGCTAATTCGTGGACTCTCTTTTTTACCATAGTCATTCTTAGGGTGGTTGCTCCTGAAAAAATTATTATTTTTCTTTATCGTCAGCTGTCGCTGATTCTGAGGAAGCTTCTTCCGACTGTTTTTGTAAATATTCTTCCACAGCTTTTTTTATGTTCTGCGCCTTTTTTTCCCCGATGCCGGAAATGTTCGCCAAATCCTCAACACTCGCGGCAGCAATGTCCTGAGCAGAGAAATATTCCTCATTAAAAAGAAGTTCTGCCGTTATGCTCCCAATGCCGGGAATGGCCAAAAGATCTTTAAACGCGGCGCGCGACAGCTCCTTGACCCGCGAGCGGCTCTTGATATCGATCTTCCATCCCGTAAGTTTTACGGCTAACCGAACATTCTGGCCTCGCTTTCCAATCGCTAAAGACAGCTGGTCATCTTCTACGATAATCTCCATTGATCTTTCCGTTTCATCGATAATCACCTCAGAGATTGCAGCCGGAGCCAGCGCATTGCACACAAATTTGGTCGGATCTTCTGCCCAAGGGATAATGTCAATTTTTTCTCCCCGAAGTTCCTGCACGACCCCTTGAACCCGCGAACCTTTTGACCCCACACAGGCGCCAACCGGGTCGACGTCAGAATCATCCGAATAAACCGCGATCTTCGCTCTCAGACCAGGGTCCCGGGCAACACCTTTTACCTTTACAACCCCCTCGGCCATTTCCGGCACCTCCATTTCAAAGAGCTTAACGAGGAACTGAGGGCTCGTCCGGGAAAGGATAACTTGAGGATCTCGGCTTGATTTGCGGATGTCCACGATTAACGCCTTGAGCCGGTCGCCTTGCCGGAACGTTTCACCCAAGACCTGTTCGGCAACCGGCAGCAATGCTTCGGTTCTCCCTAAATTAACAATGATGTTTCCTTTATTGAACCGATGTACGCTTCCGGCGGCAACTTCTCCTCTGCGATCTTTGAAATCCTGATAAACGTTATCTCCCTCTGCGTCCCGAATCTTTTGGATAATCACTTGCTTTGCGGTCTGGGCAGCGATGCGGCCGAAGTCTTTGGTTTCGAGTTTCACCCCTAAACTGTCTCCAAGCTCCACATCAGCATCCAGAAGCCGGGCTTCTTCCAAAGCAATCTCCTTAAATTCATTCCTGACCTTTTCAACGACGGTTCGAAAATTAAAAAGTTCGATCTCGCCCAGATCAGGATTAAATTGAGCTTCTAACTCAACCTTGGGGCCATATTTTTTCCGGGCAGCAGTTAATAAGGCCAGTTTCAAAGCGTCGATAATAACAAGCTTATCGATACCTTTTTCGCGACGAATCTCTGCCAGGATTCGTTCTAAAGATATTTGTTGCTCTCCTTTTCCTGTCATATCTTTCTTTTCCTTTTACAACGAATAAGGTGCGGCAACCTCAAAAACATTTTTCGGAAAATCCATAAACCAATTTGGCGTGCCGAACAAGACTAAAAGGAATTTCCCACAGGCTCCCGTCCATTTCTAAAAGTACCGTGCCGTTTTGAACCTGTTTTAACGTTCCTTTAAAATTTCTTTTCCCGTTTAAAAGCTCAGAGGTTTTAAGAGAAACTTTTCGACCCAAAAATTTTTCAAAATCTCCCAAGGTCTTTAATGGCCTCTCCAGCCCGGGAGAAGACACTTCCAGCTGGTATGGGTGGGAAAACAAATCCTTGATCTCTAAAATATACCCAACCTCCCTGTTTACCCTAGTGCAGTCGTCTAAAGTAACCCCGTTGTCTTTATCAATCGTGATGCGGACAATTCCCCGCCCTCTTTGGGGGAGATATTCGATGTCAACCAGGTCAAGGTTTAATTCCTTAATAATTGGCTCAGCTAACTCCCGAACCCTCTCAAGTATCGTTAAGACCATCGTAAAAAATAGCGGCTCCTGTTGACCCAATAAAAAAGTGGGCCAAAAATGCCCACTTTCAAGGACGTATGGCTTAATTTTATATAAAAAAAAATAAAAATCAACAAAAAATTAAACCCGCTCGTGAAAAATGAAGCGGGTTAAAAAACCACCCAAAAGCGGGCAACGGGGTTCGAACCCGCGACATCAAGCTTGGGAAGCTTGCACTCTACCAACTGAGCTATGCCCGCAATCAGGGTTACACTATAAAATAATATTATTATTTGTCAATCTTTTTCCTCCCATTCCCCACGTGAGGCAAAAAACCTAAAAATTTGATTTAACGCCCCCGAATATTTGTATATAAATAGGCTTTTACTTTTCATAAGGGAAAATTGGATGAGATATTGGGTGAATATTTACTCCCTAATCAATATAACATGTTAATATAATTTGTATTTATTTGGACAAGATAAAAGTTTGAGAAGGGTTGCCTGAAAGCGCTTCCCGCCAACAAAACACACAAAATCGCGGGCTGCCAATGCTCTGTCCGCCCTCTCTTTCTAACAAGGACACCCACTTTCTCAAAAAAGCTTTGCAAAAACGCTTCAGCCATTCAAAAACTATCTAGTTTATGCTTCAGAAATGTCTTTGGAGTATTGGGCAAACCGGTTTCGTCAACCTCTTGTATTGGATCAAGCCAAAGCATTGCCTGCAATCTCAGTAAATTTTTGAAGGGCAGGTGATTTAGACCAAAGGTTTTTCCCCTCCCTTCAATTCACCTTCACTTTGGGCAAAGATTTCCCTCTCTTATCCCCTTTGTTTTTCTGATCAATGCTGATCAGCCCTTTTTTTCATGTCAGCAAGCAATTGACTGACGCTGGGTTCTATTTCTGCTCTGTTCCCCTCATGCTGCTTCGCCAGTCCGTCTATGATTTCAGGCACATCAAGACCCTTTTCGACGAAATTCCACAGGTCAGCACCTGTTTTATAAAGACTATAGTAATTCCCGATTTTTCCAAATTAACGATAATAGCTTCTCCGTCAATTATTTCGCGGGCAATATTTTAATTAATGGTTAAATTCATAAATAGTTCCCCTGCGCTACGGTTTCGGTTGAGGGAACAGCTTGAGCAGATACCCACGGGCTCACCCCCGTGGCACTAAAGATCAAAAGACAACTGCAGCTGCCCTTTATCTATTTTTTCCTGAAACTCAATGTATCTTTTTTATGACTTCTTCGTTTATGCCAACGGTCGATGAGAAGGATCCTTGTGACCAAAACCCGTTATGCCAATGCACCTTTTTGACCCATGCAAAACGCCCCCGCATTTCTCGACTCGTGCTGGCTCTGATTTTTCCTATAATTTCAGAAACCGGATATTTCAGCGGTATCACGATGATCAAATGCACATGATCTTTATGAACGCTGCATTTTTCAATCCCAATATCCGGATGATGCTTTTGAATCTCTTCTAAATGCTTTTCAACCAATCATTGCAGGTCTCCTTTTTAATATCTTCTGGCGATATTCCGGGATCCAGACAACATGAAATTCGTGATGATATGCCCCCTGAGCACTCAGCCTTATTTCCATGATCTGAGCATATCATATCCGAGCCCTTTTTCCAGCCTTCGACTGGGACGCTTTCACCCACGGGCTTACCCCCGTGAGGTTAACGACTCGATCATTACTATAACATTCCAAAAAGCAATGTCAATCCTAGCCGTTCTCATTCCAGCGCTCTCGTTAATTTCTCAATTTCAATAAAAAATCTAAAATCGCTTTTATTCCATGGAGCAACCGTTCTGATTGGTAAATGAGCAGTATACTGAGGAAAGAAATAAAATTTTCAACGAGAAAAAAGATTAAATGCACAAAAAAATAACCTCTCTTTGACATTTAGTTTAAATTGATTTAATTTCCCAATTCTTATGGAACCAACCAAAGACCAGACAATTATCCGAAACTTTTCCATCATCGCCCATATTGACCACGGGAAGTCAACATTGGCAGACCGTCTTCTAGAGCTAACTGGTACTGTTTCTGCCCGGGAAATGACCCCCCAGTATCTCGATAAAATGGATCTGGAAAGGGAACGAGGTATTACCATAAAAGCCCAAACCGTATCCCTTGCCTATCAGGCTCACGATGGCAAAAACTACCATTTAAACCTGATTGATACTCCGGGGCACATGGATTTCAGCTATGAAGTTTCCCGAAGCTTGGCTGCTTGTGAGGGGGCATTATTAGTAGTAGATGCTACTCAGGGGATTGAAGCTCAAACACTCGCTAATCTCGATTTAGCCTTAGAAAATAAACTGAAAATTATTCCCGTGATTAATAAAATTGACCTCCCTCAAGCTGATCCGCAGCGGGTGAAAGAAGAAATTGAATTAATTCTAGGCTTAGACTCTTCTGAGATTTTGGAAGTAAGCGCTAAATCCGGCACGAACGTTCACAGCGTTCTCGAGGCAATAGTCAAGCGGATCCCGGCCCCTTCCGGCAAAAACGATAATCCTCTTTCAGGGTTAATATTTGACTCCTGGTATGACACCTACCAAGGAGTCATAGTCCTCATAAGGGTTTTCGAGGGCAAAATTTTTCCTGGGATGCAAATTAAACTTGTTTCTTCGGATAAAGAATATGCGGTAAACCGAGTAGGAATATTTTCCCCAGAGCCAAAAGATGTAGGAGAATTGACTACCGGTGAAGTAGGTTTCATTATAGCGGGAATCAAAGGGTTGCGAGATATTCAAATTGGAGATACGATTACTGATGCCTCCCAGCCTACGGCCACCCCTTTCCCTGGTTTTCAAGAATTAAAACCGATGGTTTTTTGTGGTGTTTACCCTTCTTATCCGGAACAATATAACCCTTTGCGCGAGGCTTTGGAAAAGCTGAGGCTCAACGATTCTTCGTTTACCTTTGAACCTGAAAATTCCGTGGCTTTGGGTTTTGGGTTTCACTGTGGTTTTCTGGGCCTCTTGCACAAAGAGATAATCCAAGAACGATTAGAACGAGAATTTAATCTTGACCTCGTCAGTACAGCTCCTAATGTGGTTTATAATGTAACGACTCTAAAAGGAGACGTCGTAAAAATTGAAAGCCCTGACCAGCTCCCCCCTCCCCAGGAAATCGCCCATATTGCCGAACCCTATATCCTCGCCTCGATCCCTACCCCCGTTACGTATCTGGGAGAGATTTTAAAGCTCTGCGAAGAAAAACGAGGAATGAAACGCGACATCAAATATTTATCCCCAGAAAAGGTAGTGTTGAAATATGAAATTCCTTTAAACGAGGTGGTGTGGGATTTTAATGACCGATTAAAGTCTTTGAGCCGGGGTTATGCTTCTTTTGATTATGAATTCCTTGACTTTCGAGATTCTTCCATGGTTAAATTGGACCTTATTCTTAATGGATCAAAAATTGACGCTCTTTCCCTCCTCGTCCCAAAAGAAAAAGCGTATTATATTGGGAAAGGACTTGTTGAAAAAATAAGAAAAATAATCCCCCGCCACCTCTTTGAGGTAGTTATTCAAGCTGCTATTGGCAGTAAAGTAATCGCCCGAGATTCTATCCCTCCTTTAAGAAAAAATGTTACGGCTAAATGTTATGGGGGGGATATTACGCGAAAAAGAAAGCTTCTGGAAAAACAGAAAGAGGGAAAAAAGAGGATGAAACAGGTAGGCAAAATATCCATTCCTCAAGAAGCGTTCTTATCTATTTTAAAAGTAAGTTAAGCGGTCAAAGGTTGAGGGTTAACCTCTTAAATAAAAACACCCGTTAAAACAAGTGGATTGATTATGAAAAAAACCAAAACCAAATTCCAGGAAAATTTTGAGGCCATTGTTATTGCCATTCTTCTTGCCCTTTTTATCCGGACCTTTGTTGTCGAACCATTCAAAATCCCTTCAGGTTCAATGATCCCAACCCTTTTGGTGGGAGACCACATTTTGGTAAATAAATTTATTTATGGCATTCGAATACCTTTTACCAATAAAAAGGTTTTTGCTTTTAACAAGCCAACACGGGGAGATGTAGTTGTTTTTGTCTACCCTCTCGATATAACGCTTGATTTTATTAAGCGGGTGATCGGAGTCGAAGGAGACACCATCGTGATGAAAGGAAAGAAGTTGTATATTAATGGTGAACTCTACTCTGACCCATATGCTCATTATATTGATGATAATCCTGGAGATATTGAATTCCCACGAGGTGATTTTGGACCCATAACGGTTCCTAAAAACTCCCTTTTTGTCCTTGGGGATAACCGCGATACGAGCCGCGACAGCCGATTCTGGGGATATGTCCCCCTCGAATCAGTAATTGGAAAAGCTTTTATCATTTATTGGTCTAATGGGAGTAATCATAATCGGTTTCCATGGAACTACCCCATGAAACTTCTCGATGCCATCATCTATAATCGGTGGAGCCGGGTAGGAGATAAAATCCATTAATCAAGATAAAAAAACCGGTAATTTTTTTAAATTTTTAAAAAATTTTAAAAAATTTTTCCAACTCTTTGAAATCACACATTCATTAGACAATAGACTTTGGAAAGAAATCCTTGACGGATGAAAAATATTTTGGTATTTTTTTAATATGTTGAAGCTAGTTGCATTCTAAACCTAAAAACCTTAATCCCCGAGAAGGGATGACGATATTGAAATTTTGCATGAAACGTTGTCTGATACAACCTTCTTACTGTGAAAGGTAAGGAGGTTTTTTTTTGGAATTTATTAGGGAGACTTTAAAGGTTGTTTGCGGACAAATCGAAACTTAAAAGTAAGGATTTGATGGGGTTAGAAGAATTAACTTCTGAAGAAATTTCTTTAATTTTAGCTACCGCTAAGTCAATGCAAAAAATTTTTTTCCCAAGAAAAAAAACAACCCCTTCCTTTAAAAGGAAAACTTATCATCAACCTTTTTTATGAACCTAGCACCCGTACCCGGACTTCTTTTGAAATAGCAGGAAAAAGACTGGGAGCCAATATTATCAATTTTGATTTTTCAACCAGCAGTATGTCAAAAGGGGAGACCTTCAAGGATACGGTGCTTAATCTTCACGCAATGAAACCGGATATTATAGTTATTCGTCATTCAGCCCCTGGTGCCCCACAATTCATTGCCAATAATATTTCAGCCTCGGTCATAAATGCTGGCGATGGAGCTCATGAACACCCGACGCAGGCACTTTTAGATCTTCTCACCATAAAGGAAACTTTTGGGAGAATCGAAAGATTGCGAGTAGCCATTGTTGGCGATATTGGCCATAGTCGAGTAGCGCGTTCTAACATTTGGGGGCTTACTAAGCTGGGCGCTCACGTGAGAGTAGCCGGCCCACCAACGCTCATCCCCTCCCATATAGAAAAGATGGGGATTGAAGTCTTTTATGACGTGGATGAAGCGATTAAAGATGTTGATGTTATCATGTGTCTTCGGCTCCAGACGGAACGTCAAAATCAAAATCTGTTTCCTTCCTTAAAAGAGTACAGTCAGTTTTTTGGCATTAATCAGGCAAGACTGAGCAAAGCGAAACCCGGGGCAATGGTCATGCACCCTGGCCCGATAAACCGCGGGGTGGAAATAACCTCCGACGTAGCTGATGGTGAAAAATCTCTCATCCTCAAACAGGTTGCCAATGGAATAGCCGTCCGCATGGCCTTGTTTTATCTTTTGGCCGGAGGAAATCATAAAAATGTTGCTCATTAAGAACGGGCGAGTAATTGACCCGGCTAACAACATCGACAATGCGCTGGATATTTTTATCAATCAAGGGAAAATCATCCGTATCGGCAAGAATATTGATCCAGAAAGGGTAAGAAGAGATACTGGCAAATTTCGAATCATTGATGCTTCCGGGAAAATCATTGCTCCAGGATTTATTGACATGCATACTCATCTTCGGGAACCCGGCCAGGAAGGCAAAGAAACCATTGCCACGGGTTGCCAGGCTGCTGCCGTTGGGGGTTTTACCGCGCTTGCCTGCATGCCCAATACCAATCCTGTCAATGACAATAAGATTGTCACCAGCTATATAGTAAATAAAGCCCTTAAGGAAGGTTGCGTCCGGGTTTATCCTATCGGGGCAATCACTCGGGGCTTAAAAGGAGAGAACCTCTCTGATATCGGAGAATTAAAAACTGCTGGGGTCGTTGCTCTGTCGAATGATGGCGAGCCGGTTATGAATGCTGAGGTTATGCGCCGAGCTTTAGAGTATGTTAAGAGTTTTAACCTCACGATAATTTCTCACTGTGAAGACAAAGACCTCTCTCGGTCGGGAGCAATGCATGAAGGTTTTGTCTCTACCCGCTTAGGTCTCCCTGGTATTCCGGCTGCCGCAGAAGAAGTGATGGTATCGAGGGACTTGATTTTAGCAGAGCTGACTTCCTCTCGCGTCCATATCGCCCATGTGAGCACTGCAGGTTCAGTAGATTTAATCCGCCGGGCAAAAGCAAAAGGCATTCGAGTAACCTGTGAAGTAACCCCCCACCACTTCACGTTAACCGATGAAGCAGTGACATCGTTTGACCCCAACACCAAGGTAAATCCTCCGTTGAGATCACGAGAGGATCGCGAGGCTTTGCGCGAAGGATTAAGGGATGGGACCATTGATGCGATCGCCACCGACCATGCGCCTCACGATAGTCTGGCGAAAGATGTGGAGTATACTTTGGCCGCTAACGGCATCGTTGGTTTAGAAACCGCAGCCTCGTTGACCTTAAACGAACTGGTCCATAGCAATATCCTTACCATTAATCAGGCAATCGCCCGGCTCAGCACTAACCCTGCCCGTATTTTAGGGTTAAAAGGCGGAGCTCTTCACGAAGGTGAAGAGGCGGATATAACCGTCCTCGACGTGCAACGGGAATGTAGTGTAAACCCGAAAACGTTTAAATCTAAATCCCGCAATACCCCTTTTGCTCATTGGAAACTTAAAGGTGGACCAGTCATGACAATTGTAGCCGGAAACGTTGTTTGGGAGGCTAAGTAAAAGATGACCATAACCAAAGCAATTCTTTGTTTAGAAGATGGGCGAACTTTCCTAGGTGAATCGTTTGGCGGCCAAGGAGAAACGACAGGAGAAGTGGTTTTTAACACCAGTTTGAGCGGCTACCAAGAAGTTCTCACTGATCCTTCGTATAAGGGCCAGATTGTTACCATGACGTACCCGCTGATCGGCAACTATGGCGTCAACGAGGAAGATAGCGAGTCTGAAAGACCACAGGTGGAAGGTTTTGTGGTAAGAGAATTAAGCTCACTGCCTTCTAACTGGAGAAGTCGGAAAACCCTTGATGAATATTGTAAAGAATATAGCATAGTGGGAATTCAGGGGATTGATACCCGGGCGCTAACGAAACATATCCGTGATGCGGGAGCTCAGTTGGGAATCATTTCCACCGTAGACTTTGACTCCCAAAGCCTGAGAAAAAAACTCGAAAAAGCCCCGCGGTATGTTGGTCGTGACTTGGTGAAAAAAGTTACCTGTCCTCAACCCTATGCGTGGAAACAAGGAACCTGGAGTTTTCCGCAAGGCCAGAGAAACCCCTCAAGGCCACCCGGGGATAGGTTCAGCGTTATCGTTTATGATTGTGGGGTAAAAAGAAATATCCTCCGCCATTTGGTTGATGAGGGATGTGAGGTAACGGTAGTACCAGCCTCTTTCCCCGCGGAAGAGGTTTTGGGGTTGCGCCCCCAGGGAGTCTGCCTCTCAAATGGACCGGGAGACCCGGCAGCAATTCCTTATGTTATTGACAATGTAAAAAAGCTTATTGGCAAACTGCCGATAATGGGTATCTGTCTGGGGCATCAAATTTTAGGGCTTGCCCTCGGTGGCAAAACTTATAAGCTTAAATTTGGCCACCGGGGGGGCAATCAGCCGGTAAAAGACCTGGCCACGGGAAAAGTTGCAATTACCGCCCAAAACCACGGATTTTGTGTTGATTTCGAAACCCTTGATACCCGGGATGTGTTCTTAACCCATATCAACCTTAATGACCAGACCCTCGAGGGATTTCAGCATAAGCAGTTACCGCTTTTTTCGGTTCAGTACCATCCGGAAGCATCTCCCGGTCCCCATGATGCCTCTTACCTTTTCAAACAATTTCGTGAGCTGATGAAACATGCCCAAGCGAACTGACATAAAGAAAATTTTGGTTATCGGCTCAGGCCCGATTATCATTGGCCAGGCCTGTGAGTTTGACTATTCTGGAACCCAAGCCTGTAAAGCCTTAAAAGAAGAAGGCTATCACGTCATTTTGGTCAATAGTAACCCGGCCACGATCATGACCGATCCCGAAATGGCGGATAGCACCTATATTGAGCCGGTTAATGCCAGGGTGATTGCGGATATCATTGCCCAGGAAAATCCCGATAAAAAGCCTCATTACCTTGCTTTGCTTCCGACTATTGGTGGGCAGACTGGGCTTAATGTGACGATCGCCCTCGGGAGAAGCGGCGTACTTGAAGAATATAACGTTGAGCTCATCGGGGCTAAGTTAGAAGCCATCATGAAAGCCGAAGACCGGGAACTTTTTAAAAAGAGCATGGATCGCATTGGGCTCTCCATGCCCCAAGGAGAATATGTTTATAACCTTCGGGAAGCCTTGCGAGCGGCAGATCATTTAGGGTATCCTGTTATTCTCCGGCCGGCCTTTAATTTGGGCGGGACGGGAGGGGGAATTGCCTTTTCCCGCGTTGAACTTGAAGAAATCTTAAGGCCTTTTTTTAAAGATTCTCAGTTTAATCAGGTCTTGATCGAAAAATCAGTTATCGGATGGAAAGAATATGAACTTGAGGTAATGCGAGATTTAAACGACAATGTAGTCATCATCTGCTCCATTGAAAACTTTGATCCTATGGGAATTCATACCGGTGACAGCATCACCGTGGCTCCCGCCCAAACCTTAACGGATAAAGAGTATCAACTCATGCGCAATGCGGCTATTGCCATCATTCGGGAAATTGGCGTGGAGACCGGTGGTTCAAATATCCAGTTTGCGGTAAATCCGGAAAACGGAGAAATGCTGGTGATCGAAATGAATCCAAGAGTATCCCGGAGCTCTGCCTTAGCTTCTAAGGCTACGGGATTCCCTATTGCCAAGATCGCCACTAAGCTGGCAATCGGTTATACTTTAGATGAAATTCCTAATGACATCACCCGTTATACCAAGGCTTCCTTTGAGCCGGTCCTTGACTATGTGGTAACTAAAATACCCCGGTGGGCGTTTGATAAATTTCCGGAAACCGATCAGACCCTCAACACCCAGATGAAGTCTGTGGGGGAGGCAATGGCGATTGGTCGCACCTTTAAAGAATCATTTCAAAAAGCTATCCGGTCCTTAGAAATCGGATACCATGGCTTGGAAAAAACTGAAAAAGATCACACCAGCGATCCCCAGAAGTCCAGAAAAACAGGGACAAAGGAATCTCTTAAAAAGGTCCGGGAAAAGTTAAAGGTGCCGAACTGGGAGCGGATCTTTTATATTGCTCAGGCTTTGAGAATGGGGCTGACGATTGAAGAAATCAACGATTTAACAAAGATTGACCCCTGGTTTTTATTTAATATAAAAGAGATTATTGATTTAGAGGGAGAACTCGCTAAAGCAACTCTCCAATCGGTAACTCCTGAACAAATTCGCAAAGCAAAACAGTTCGGATTTAGTGATATAAAATTGGCGGAAATTTTTCAGACCGATGAAATCTCCTTTCGCTCTTTTCGAAAATCGTTCAGCATTGAAGCAGTGTTCAAGCTGGTTGATACCTGTTCCGCTGAGTTTGAAGCTTATACCCCGTACTATTATTCCACGTACGAAACTGAAGATGAAACCAAGCCGTCGGATAAACCCAAAGTCATAATTCTCGGAGGAGGCCCTAACCGCATCGGGCAAGGAATCGAGTTTGACTATTGTTGTGTCCATGCTGCGTTAGCCTTAAAAGAAGAAGGCTATGAAGTAATCATGGTGAACTGTAATCCAGAAACCGTATCTACTGATTATGATACCTCAGATCGCCTCTTTTTTGAGCCCTTAACGCGAGAAGATATTTTAAATATCATTGATCGCGAAAAACCCATGGGGGTGATTGTCCAGTTTGGCGGTCAAACACCCCTTAATTTAGCCCTATCCTTGAAAGAACAGGGTGTGCCCATATTAGGAACCGACCCGGAAAGCATTGATTTAGCTGAAGACCGGGAACGATTTAAAGCGGTCATTCAAAAATTAAGTTTAGAGCAACCGAAAAATGGTTGCGCTCGTTCTTATGGTGAAGCAAAAGAAATTGCTAAAGACATCGGTTACCCGGTAGTGGTGAGACCTTCGTATGTCCTTGGCGGAAGGTCAATGGAGGTCGTGTATGATGAAGGTTGCCTCAATGCGTATATGGATCAGGCGGTGAAAGTTTCCTTAAAGCGACCAGTTTTGATTGATAAATTTTTAGAGGATGCGATTGAAGTAGATGTAGATGCTGTCGCTGATGGAGAAAGAGTGGTGGTAGCCGGAATCATGGAGCATATCGAAGAGGCCGGCGTCCACTCCGGAGATAGCACCTGTGTGCTCCCCCCTTACACCATTACGGAAGATTTGATTAAGGTCCTCAAAGAACAAACCCATACCTTGGGAAAAGACCTCAACGTTAAGGGGCTTATGAACATTCAGTATGCCATAAAAAATGATGTGGTGTATGTGTTGGAAGTAAATCCCCGTGCTTCCCGGACCATTCCGTTTGTGAGCAAAGCAACCGGAATCCCTTGGGCAAAGGTAGCTTCTTTAGTAATGGTGGGCTATTCCCTAAAGGATCTTGGTGTTACTGAAGAATGTAACGTCCATCATGTTTCGGTCAAGGAGTCGGTATTTCCTTTTAACAAATTTCCCGGTGTTGATTCCGTGCTCGGCCCAGAGATGAAGTCTACCGGAGAGGTGATGGGGATTGATGATGACTTTGGGATTGCCCTGAGCAAAGCCCAGATGGGTGCCAGCCAAGAGCTTCCATTGGGCAAAAGGTTTGGGGGAACGGTTTTTATCAGTGTTAAAAATAAAGACAAACGGGTCATTGTTTTTATTGCTAAAAAGCTCAACGAACTGGGATTCAAAATTGTTGCTACTGAAGGGACAACCAAGGCTTTGCGCAAACACGGTGTTCCGGTTTCGGAAGTTATTGGCAAAGTATACGAAAAAAGTCGAGGAGCAACCGTGGTGGATCGCATCCACCGGTTAGAGGTTGATTTGATCATCAACACCCCTCAGGGGAAAGGGCCTTATAGCGATAACTACATTATCCGGCAACAGGCAATCATTAATAAAGTTCCTTGTTTTACGACCATATCCGCTGCTGCGGCTGCGGTGAATGCTATTGAATCAGTGATGCGGCAGCGAGGATTATTCGCTGAAGAAGAAACCTTGCGCCAACGCATTGAAAAATCCCCTGCTCCGGCGCTATTCATCAGTGTTGATTATAGCCATCACAATGAAAACCTCATCTCGTTAGTGCGAATTATCAGCAAAATAAAACCCATCATTTTAGCCACTAAGGGAACGGCAGCCTTTCTTGCTGGGCATGGGATTAAAGTCGAAAAGGTCATTCCCCAAATCTCCGAGGGGAAAAAACACACCATTATTGAGTATATGGAAAAAGGCAAGGTCGCTTTTATCCTCAATGTCATAGATAAGAAAGACGAGAATGCCATGAGTGATGGCTTCATTATCCGACGGGTTGCAGTTTCCCAATCAATCCCTTATCTTACCAACATCGAGGAATGCTTGGGGGAATTCCAGCAGAAAAAACAACTGGGTCTTTTTAAAAAGAGGATAAAAAATCTTCAGGATTATCATCATAACATTAACGTTCCTAAACCAAAAAATAAATTTAATTTAAAGCCATGTATTCTATCCTAGTTGCTGATGATGAAAAAGGTATCAGGGAATTTCTCGAAATTACCCTGAAAAAAGAAGGATACGCGGTAACCTTAGCCTCTAATGGCGCTGAGGCGATCTCGCTTTGTGAAAAAAAGAACTTCGATATTATTCTTGCTGATATCAAAATGCCCCAGGGAGACGGCTATACAATTCTGAGGAAAGCAAAAAAACTCCATCCTGATACCATAGTTATTATGATTACTGCTTACGGATCTTTTGAATCAGCAATCGAGGCGATGAAAGAAGGCGCCTTTGACTACATCTCCAAACCCTTTGATGTGAATGATGTAAAAGCTCTTATCCAAAGCGCATTAGCCAAACGGGATTTTAAATTGGAAACCCTAGGGGAAAACCCCCTCGTGGGAGAAGGGCGGTTTGATAACATCATCAGCAACAGTCCGGAGATGCATAAAATTTTTGCCCTGATCACCAGAGCCTCCAGTGCGAAAAGCAATGTCCTTATTATTGGCGAAAGTGGTACGGGCAAAGAATTGGTTGCTCGAGCAATTCATCAGCACAGCAACCGGAAAGATAAACCCTTTGTAACTATAAATTGCGGTGGAATCCCGGAAAACCTTCTGGAAAGCGAGCTTTTCGGCCACAAAAAAGGCTCTTTTACCGGCGCCCTGGCTAATAAGATTGGTCTTTTCGAAGCAGCGTCGGGCGGCACTATTTTCCTTGATGAGATCAGTGATCTTCCGCTTCTCCTCCAGGTCAAACTTCTCCGCGTGGTTCAAGATAAAGTCTTTACTCCTATTGGAGAGACCAAGGAAGTAAATGTAGATGCAAGAATAATCTCGGCAACCAACCAGGACTTGGAACAAAGTGTCATTGCCCTAAAATTTCGGGAAGACCTTTATTACCGTTTAAATGTAATCCAAATCAGGATTCCTCCGCTTCGGGAGCGAAAAATGGATATTCCTCTTTTGGCGCAATACTTCCTGGACAAATATTCCCGGGGGATGGGAAAAGAAATTCAACAAATCTCCTCCTATGCCCTTGACAGATTACAGAACTACCACTTCCCGGGAAATGTAAGGGAATTGGAAAACATCATTGAACGAAGTGTTGCCCTCGAAACCACTAATATCATCCTTCCCGAGAGTTTGGCGCTCGCTACCCATAAGATGGGTCAAAAAGAATTAGGGGAGGCTGATATAAATCTCCCTTCTGAAGGAACAGATTTAGATGAGTTAATGAATCGGCTGGAAAAAAATTTATTGCTTAAAGCCTTGGAGAGAACTCAGGGGATAAAGAAAAAAGCTGCTGAACTTTTGCGAATCTCCTTCCGTTCCTTCCGTTACCGCTTAGAAAAGCATGGTATCGATGCTCCGGGTGATGAGTAGGATAAGACCAGTCCTTCTAGGATTCCTGAGTCAATAACCCGCAAAACCGAAAATTCAAAAACCTCCATCACTCCCATGGAAATAAGAATCCCCGGAATAATTAAATCCTCACGTCCCTTTTGCATTCCTGGTAGTGATAAGCGTTCAGCAGCAGTCTTAGCAATTAACTCCTGGAAAATCTCTCTGATCCGTTTTATCTCTATGAGGTGATTAGTGACTTTTCCCCGGTCATACTGAGCTAACTGCAAATCAAGCGCCGCTAGGGTGGTTGGGGTTCCGGCTATTCCGATCAGAATTATCCGGTGATCACAGCTAAAAGGATAAAGTGAAGCGATCTGAAACTGTTTTCTCACGTTTTGAATTTTTGTAGTGATGATTTCTTCTATTGTTGCCAACTCCTCTTCCTGAGGAGGGTCATGATGAAGATATTTCTCCGTGAGATGGACTACTCCCAGGTCAATGCTCTCCACCCTTAAAACCTCAGCCCTCTGAATGAGGATAAACTCGGTGCTTCCCCCTCCAATGTCAAAAATAAACGCTTGGCCATACTCGCCGTCAACCGGCAACACCGCTCCCCGGCACGCCAGTTTAGCCTCAGTCTCCCCTGAGATGAGAATTATCTCTATCTCGGTTTGTTCTCGTACGTTATCAATAAAATCCTTTCCATTGTGAGCGTCTCGAACCACGCTTGTCGCCACCGCAATAATTTTATTAGTTTCACGTTCATTAATTGATTTTTTAAAATCCCTAAGCGCCTCAAGAGCCCGATCCATCGCCTCAGGTGACAATACCCCTTGGGAAGAAAACCCTTCCCCGAGCCGAACGATTATTTCTTTGCGAAAGACCGGTGTAAAATTTTTGCCTCCCGCGTAGTCGGCTATTAAAAGCCGCACGGTGTTTGTTCCCACATCTATTGCCGCGACCCGCATCAGTCCTCCGTTTTGATACTAGTATGAAGAAACGGTGGCTACCACGATGTTATTCCCGCGAAAGGGAAATCCACAATCTCTTAAATTCTGGGCCAAGCCCGGAATGACCTAAAAATAAAAACTTTTTTCTCCCCAGAGATAGGTGGAGATACTTTCTTGGCAACTTTACGGTATCCATCATAATTTTTCAACAAAAGCCTATGGATGAAGCTTTTATTGACATGAGAAGATCAATACTTTTTTGGTTAAAGAGAAAAACGAGGCGGAGAACGAAAAAAGCTCTCGGTTACCGGAAGTATTGGCGTAGCTGAGCAGAAAAATAATCAAGAATCGGCTCAGGTAATCAAAGCTGCGGATAAAGCACTTTATCGTGTCAAAAAATCAGGACACAACCAGGTGAGTACATAAAAAAATACGAAGAAGAGTCACGCCAAACGAAAAGAAGATCGCTCAAGCCCTAAAACTCAACTGAAAAATTATTTTTTAAGGTTAGCAATAAATTCATGAAATCCATCACCCTGAGTAAGAAGGTCAGTTGTCGCTTGTGGCGGTGCCCTTGGAGTTCGGTTGCAAAAGGTTTAATCGGTTTAAATTACTTTTTTCCTGAAACAATTCTTTATCGTGTTTCAGCACAAACTGCTGGAGTTTTTTTTGTTCCTCGGTTATGGATAAAGAGTAAGCATCTTTTCCCTTGCCCACTGTACCCTTCAAGCTACCTTCCTTTATTGCGTTTTCAACCACCTTAGCATTTAGAAGAGAAATCGCCAATGATTCACCTTCCGTTGAGTATTTAATCAAGAGATATCCTTTCGGCTCATCTGACGGCCGAACCCATTTCAAATTCAAATACTTGTTATTACCCAATGAGGATGTGTGGCCATTAAACTCGGAAACATCTATGGTGCCATCCTTGTTGTGTTCGATCATAATCATCCGAAGCAGCTTCGATTCTTTATTCAGACCTATGTGGATAAAACCTGAGTCATTTTCTTCGTTCCAAAACCAGGTTCCCAATATCGCCGTATCTATTTTTTCACTATTCGGGTCAGTAAGAGGATTATCTGAATAAGGAACGCACCCTCCTAAAAAAATTACCATAACCACTATTGCTAAATAACGCATCTTATCTCACTTGTCTCAACGATTGTCGCTTTTTTATACCAAGATTAATATCGTAGGAAAAAATAATCTCAATTCATTTTTAGATATCACAAACCTATTGAAAATACAATAAAAAGAAAATGAAAACCAAGCGTTAGAAAATCCGTGGGCGCGTTTAAAAGATATTCGAAAACCATTCTCTTTATTGACAATCGTGCGATTTTATCCAATACTACGTGAACTTATCCCGTTAAACTTCATCTATAAACCAAAAACCCATTAAGGCGCAAATAAAGATGAACCAGCTAAAGCTCGTAATTTTGTTATTCCTTATTTTCTTGCTCGGGTGCTCCCTTGAATTTAGATCACCCATCGTTATCAAGCGAAAACCCAAGGAGGAAGAGAAAGTCCCTCGTCCTGAAAAAATAGTTCCTCCGCCACCCCTTCCCACTCCTAAGGCGGCTGCGAAACCCCAGGAAACGACCACGATAAAAAAAGAACCTGCCCCAGCTAAAGAGCCAATGCCTCCTGAGGAAGTCTCTGGAGAAACGCCAGAAGTTGGCATAGAATCAGAGACCGTGGAGACAACGGCGCCCAAAGACAAAACTGCCATTTCTTCGGCAAAAAACATCGTCATTCTTGCTACCGAGTATCTAAAAAACACCGAGTATAAAGTTTTAGAAAAAATCACCGTGAAAGATGTTTCTCAAGCTGGATTTAATAAACAGGAAGCCAGAGAAGCCCTCCAGTTTGAGGCCTTTCGCCGTTTTGGCTCTCAAGCTAAAGGAATAACCAATATTACCTATGGCGAGAAAACTGGTTTTATTCCTGACTCAAAAAGGGTTTCCGAAGTAAGCGGCGAAGTAATTACCTGGGAAGGAAAAACGCCTCCCCAAAAGAAAGTCATTGAAAAGGAAAAAGAGACAAAGCCTGAGCCTGCAAAAAACCCAGAACCATCGCCTCCTGCTCCTGACACCAAAACCGAACCAAAGGTATCTGCTCACGATACTGCTCCTGATGTTAAAACAAAAACAGAGTCGCCTGCTCCTAATCCTCAAGCAAAACCAGAACCACCTCCTCCTTCCGCGCCTACTGTTAACGAGCAGCAATTACAACAATAACGTAACCCAAAACTTCTCAAAGCCGACTATCCGGGTCGGCTTTTTAAACCCATTAAAAGCCATTAAAAGTTTTCACTCATCATAACAAAACTTCAAAGCTTTAAGGAAGCAAAACTGTGAGTAATGGATCAGAACTTCTTTTTGAAGAAGCAAAAAAATATATCCCCGGTGGAGTTAATAGTCCAGTCAGGGCTTTTAAGGCCGTGGGAGGAACTCCCCCTTTTATTGCTTCAGCATTAGGGTCAAAAATTTATGATGTTGATGGAAAAGAATACATTGACTATGTAAGTTCCTGGGGTCCTATGATTGTGGGACATCGACACCCTCGGGTAATAGAGGCTTTGCAAAAGGCGTTAACAAAAGGATTAAGCTACGGCGCGCCTACTGAGGCAGAGATCGAGCTTGCCCGGATGATGGTTGAGGCTGTTCCTTCGATCGAAATGGTTCGCATGGTAAACTCCGGCACTGAGGCGACAATGAGCGCTATTCGGCTTGCCCGCGGTTATACCGGGCGGGATAAAATAATTAAGTTTAGCGGATGTTATCATGGCCATGGAGATTTCCTTTTAGTAAAAGCCGGCTCAGGAGCAACCACGCTTGGTATCCCTGATAGCAAAGGCGTGCCTGATGATTTTGCCCGCAACACCATCACACTGCCTTTTAATAACCTGAATGCAGTTAAAAAGGCGGTCAAGGCTGAAGCGCCTAAAATCGCCGCGATTATTTTAGAGCCAGTCCCCGGCAATATGGGAGTGGTTCTTCCTCAGGAAGGATTCTTGCGCGGGCTTCAAGAACTTTGCCATGAAACAGGTATCGTGCTTATTTTTGATGAAGTGATGAGCGGATTTCGAGTCGCGTGGGGAGGAGCCCAGTCGTTATACGGAATCATTCCTGATATGACCTGTCTGGGAAAGGTTATCGGGGGAGGTCTGCCGGTAGGAGCTTTTGGAGGAAAAAAGGAAATCATGGAAAACCTTGCTCCTTTGGGTCCAGTTTATCAGGCAGGAACCTTATCGGGAAATCCCTTGGCAGTTACCGCTGGACTGGAAACCCTAAAGATTCTTGCCCAACCCGGAACCTATGAGAAGCTATCAAAAAGTTCAGAGTACCTTGTGGAAGAAGCGAAAAAAATCGCTCATAAGGTTGGCGTAAAAATATACATCAGCCGGGTGGGTTCCATGTTCACTCTATTCTTTGCCTCGCAGGAAGTGATCGATTATCATACCGCGCTAAAAAGCGATACTGTAGCATTCAACCGCTATTTTCATTTAATGTTAAAAGGGGGAATCTATCTTGCCCCTTCTCAATTTGAAGCAAACTTTATCTCTTTAGCCCACTCTCAGGAAAACCTCGATAAAACCCTTGAGGTTATGGCCAAGACTTTCAAGGAACTATAACTATTATTTTTTCCGATAAGCGATACAGCGCACCTCCCCCTCTTGGTCCAACGCGGAAATTGTATAACGGCCATTTTTGTCAGGTGGTTTATCCCAAAAGATCGAGCGAGTATAATCCTGGGCTTCGTGCAGCAATTCAAGGACATGGAAGCATCCCCGCTCTCCTCCAACAGTCTTTAATATCCTCCGCCGGAACTGAGGATGCTGCAAAGAAAGGCCCATGAGCTTTTCCACGTTTTTTAGGCAGTCTAAGCAATGCTCTTCTGGATAGCGCGGCATCTCGAGTTCTATCCTGACAATGGAGTACTGAGAATCTTCCACCCAGATCCGGAGAATAATGTGGTGATATTCATCCTCCATCTCAGCGGTTATCTTTTTTAATGTATCCTCATCGGTTTCAGCTAAAAACTTTTGTGTTCTCATTTTACCATCCGTAACAAAAAGTTTGATCTCAAAGTCCCCGCCTTATCGCAGTGGCGATTTACTTGACAAGCAATAGAAATTATGACATAAAATTCACATGGTAACAAGATAAAATTTTATCTAAAAAAAGCATTATACCCATATATATGGGATTGCCACAAAGATATTGAATTGATTTAAGGCGGCTATATATGCCGGCTCATTCACCGTATTGCGTAATTTATGATTATAGCGAGCAAAAAAGTAAAGTTGCGGCCAGCGCGAACATCCGATCGTAAAAAAATTTTTTTGTGGTTAACTCAATCAGACGTAACCCCTTTTATGATGGGGTTTCCGCTTTATCCCGATCTCCCCATCCCAACCTGGAAGGAATTCTGCGATGACTATAAGCCACATTTTTTTAATTCTTTCGGCGAGGGCAAGGGAAGAGATTATATTATTATTACCAATAGCAATGAAGAAGTTGGCACTATACGCTATGATGCGCTGGATAAAAAGAAAGGCGGCGTTGTCTTAGACCTCTGGATGCGTGCCACAAAGTATTGTGGGTTCGGTTTTGGTGGCGATGCTCTCAATGCCCTTTGTGATTATTTACATCAAAGATATGGCGTCACCAATTTTGTCATAAGCCCCTCGGGAAGAAATAAACAAGCGATCGCCTCATATCAAAAATGCGGCTTTAAATGCGTATCAAAACCAAGCAAAGAAATTCAAAAAAAAGATTTTGGGATAAGTGCATGTGCTGATAATATAATTATGATAAAAAAAGTTTCTCACAGGCCAACCCTGGGAAAGACTCCCTGCAATCATTGACCTTTATCGTTAAGCCAGCTCACCGCATCCAGAAGCGTATTTCGTTTTGAGATATCAAAGAACGTAGGAATAAAAATTGTGCACAATCCTATCATGATAGATGCGGGAGGTTCGATCGGAGTCGCTTTACCCCTTATCGCTTTCACACTGGTTTCAAGGCGGTGGCCTGCCGGAGATTCAACGATTTAGCAATTGGTTAATGTCGCTGGGAGCATTTTGATCATTATCAATTCGTTTTTCTATGGCGCCTATCCGTCTGTCGGCATCAATATCGCATGGGACGCTATCGGTCTCTCCGCTTTATTTTGGAAACAATATTGCAGTAGAAAAAACAGTGTCTGATCTTGCGCCGCGTCAGCGCTCAGCGCTATACATTGACGAGCAAGAGGCTTCATCATAGGCACGAAATAATGCAACCATTTTGTTTTGTACTAATGAGGGAAAACCTATTTGCGAGCCTGAAAAAAGGCTTGAGGTAACCTATGGATACTATCATTACCAATGGGAAACTGGTGACCCCATGGGCAACAATTGAAGGGGTTACCATTGGAGTGGAGGGAGAAAAAGTTGCGTATGTTTCTCGAGGGGATATTCCGTCAACAGTTCAGAACGTCATTGACGCACATGGCAACTATATTCTTCCGGGCATCGTGGACTGCCATACCCATTTTGGTGCGTTTCTACCTTATGAGGCCGATGTCATGAGCGAAACTAGGGCAGCGGCAGCTGGAGGGGTAACCACGGTTTTTCACGTCATCCTGGAGCAAAAATCGGTTTTCGAGAGAATTTCCTATTATATCGAGACTTACTAAACGGCTGGCCACGGTGGATATGTGCTTCTGGGCCGCCTGCATGACCGAGCAGCACCTCGAAGAAATCGGCAAATACCGCGAGAGAGGATTGCGAGGTTTCAAGTTCTTTATGGCATACAAGGGTGATGAAATGAAAAAGGTAGGGATTTTCGGTATTGACCTATCCTATCTTTTTCGTGGAATGGAGAAAGTTAGGGACGCTGGCGGGCTGGTTATTATCCATGCGGAAAATTATGAACTATTGAAATTGCACCGGCAGCAGCATGACCAGGAAAATGATTTTCGGGCTTTTTGCCG
>CAVSIB010000028.1:0-16256 GCA_963727835.1 uncultured delta proteobacterium | reverse complement strand
CTAGTATGAAGAAACGGTGGCTACCACGATGTTATTCCCGCGAAAGGGAAATCCACAATCTCTTAAATTCTGGGCCAAGCCCGGAATGACCTAAAAATAAAAACTTTTTTCTCCCCAGAGATAGGTGGAGATACTTTCTTGGCAACTTTACGGTATCCATCATAATTTTTCAACAAAAGCCTATGGATGAAGCTTTTATTGACATGAGAAGATCAATACTTTTTTGGTTAAAGAGAAAAACGAGGCGGAGAACGAAAAAAGCTCTCGGTTACCGGAAGTATTGGCGTAGCTGAGCAGAAAAATAATCAAGAATCAGCTCAGGTAATCAAAGCTGCGGATAAAGCACTTTATCGTGTCAAAAAATAGGACACAACCAGGTGAGTACATAAAAAAATACGAAGAAAAGTCGCGCCAAACGAAAAGAAGATCGCTCAAGCCCTAAAACTCAACTGAAAAATTATTTTTTAAGGTTAGCAATAAATTCATGAAATCCATCACCCTGAGTAAGAAGGTCAGTTGTCGCTTGTAGCAGTACCCTTGGAGTTCGGTTGCGGAAGGTTTAATCGGTTTAAATTACTTTTTTCCTGAAACAATTCTTTATCGTGTTTCAGCACAAACTGCTGGAGTTTTTTTTGTTCCTCGGTTATGGATAAAGAGTAAGCATCTTTTCCCTTGCCCACTGTCCCCTTCAAGCTTCCTTCCTTAATTGCGTTTTCAATCACCTTAGCATTTAGAAGAGAAATTGCCAATGATTCACCTTCCGTTGAGTATTTAATCAAGAGATATCCTTTCGGCTCATCTGACGGCCGAACCCATTTCAAATTCAAATACTTGTTATTACCCAATGAGGATGTGTGGCCATTAAACTCGGAAACATCTATGGTGCCATCCTTGTTATGTTCGATCATAATCATCTGAAGCAGCTTCGATTCTTTATTCAGACCTATGTGGATAAAACCTGAGTCATTTTCTTCGTTCCAAAACCAGGTTCCCAATATCGCCGCATCTATTTTTTCACTATTCGGGTCAGTAAGAGGATTATCTGAATAAGGAACACACCCTCCTAAAAAAATTACCATAAACGCTATTGCTAAATAACGCATCTTATCTCCCTTGTCTCAACGATTATTGCTTTTTTATACCAAGATAAATATCGTAGGAAAAAATAATCTCAATTTATTTTTAGATATCACAAACCTATTGAAAATACAATAAAAAGAAAATGAAAACCAAGCCTTAGAAAATCCGAAGGCGCGTTTAAAAGATATTCGAAAACCATTCTCTTTATTGACAATCGTGCGATTTTATCCCATACTACGTGAACTAATTCCGTTAAACTTCATCTATAAACCAAAAACCCATTAAGGCGCAAATAAAGATGAACCAGCTAAAGCTCATAGTTTTGTTATTCCTTATTTTCTTGCTCGGGTGCTCCGTTGACTTTAGGTCACCCATCGTTATTAAACGAAAACCCAAGGAGGAAGAGAAAGTCCCTCGTCCTGAAAAAATAGTTCCTCCGCCACCCCTTCCCACTCCTAAGGCGGCTGAGAAACCCAGGAAACGACCACGATAAAAAAAGAACCTGCCCCAGCTAAAGAGCCAATGCCTCCTGAGGAAGTCTCTGGAGAAACGCCAGAAGTTGGCATAGAATCAGAGACCGTGGAGACAACGGCGCCCAAAGACAAAACTGCCATTTCTTCGGCAAAAAACATCGTCATTCTTGCTTCCGAGTATCTAAAAAACACAGAGTATAAAGTTTTAGAAAAAATCACCGTGAAAGATGTTTCTCAAGCTGGATTTAATAAACAGGAAGCCAGAGAAGCCCTCCAGTTTGAGGCTTTTCGCCGTTTTGGCTCTCAAGCTAAAGGCATAACCAATATTACCTATGGCGAGAAAACTGGTTTTATTCCTGGCTCAAAAAGGGTTTCCGAAGTAAGCGGCGAAGTAATTACCTGGGAAGGGAAAACGCCTCCCCAAAAGAAAGTCATTGAAAAGGAAAAAGAGACAAAACCTGAGCCTGCAAAAAACCCAGAACCATCGCCTCCTGCTCCTGACACCAAAACCGAACCAAAGGTATCTGCTCGACCCACCACGCAAAGGCATCTGCTCACGATACTGCTCCTGATGTTAAAACAAAAACAGAATCGCCTGCTCCTAATCCTCAAACAAAACCAGAACCACCTCCTCCTTCCGCACCTACTATTAACGAGCAGCAATTAGAACAATAACGTAACCCAAAACTTCTCAAAGCCGACTTTCCGGGTCGGCTTTTTTAACCCATTAAAACCATTAAAAGTTTTCACTCATCATAACAAAACCTTCAAAGCTTTAA
Source organism: uncultured delta proteobacterium (assembly GCA_963727835.1). Classification (GTDB taxonomy): domain Bacteria; phylum Desulfobacterota; class WTBG01; order JAGOGO01; family JAGOGO01. The sequence goes on along the minus strand of CAVSIB010000028.1, from coordinate 13,924 downwards.
GGAAGCAAAACTGTGAGTAATGAATCAGAACTTCTTTTTGAAGAAGCAAAAAAATATATCCCCGGTGGAGTTAATAGTCCGGTCAGGGCTTTTAAGGCCGTGGGAGGAACTCCCCCTTTTATTACTTCAGCATTAGGGTCAAAAATTTATGATGTTGATGGAAAAGAATACATTGACTATGTAAGTTCCTGGGGTCCTATGATTGTGGGACATCGACACCCTCAGGTAATAGAGGCTTTGCAAAAGGCGTTAACAAAAGGATTAAGCTATGGCGCGCCTACTGAGGCAGAGATCGAGCTTGCCCGGATGATTGTTGAGGCTGTTCCTTCGATCGAAATGGTTCGCATGGTAAACTCCGGCACTGAGGCAACAATGAGCGCTATTCGGCTTGCCCGCGGCTATACCGGGCGGGATAAAATAATTAAGTTTAGCGGATGTTATCATGGCCATGGAGATTTCCTTTTAGTAAAAGCCGGCTCAGGAGCAACCACGCTTGGTATCCCTGATAGCAAAGGCGTGCCTGATGATTTTGCCCGCAACACCATCACCCTGCCTTTTAATAACCTGAATGCAGTTAAAAAGGCGGTAAAGGCTGAAGCGCCTAAAATCGCCGCGATTATTTTAGAGCCAGTCCCCGGCAATATGGGAGTGGTTCTTCCTCAGGAAGGATTCTTGCGCGGGCTTCAAGAACTTTGCCATGAAACAGGTATCGTGCTTATTTTTGATGAAGTGATGAGCGGATTTCGAGTCGCGTGGGGAGGAGCCCAGTCGTTATACGGAGTCATTCCTGATATGACCTGTCTGGGAAAGGTTATCGGGGGAGGTCTGCCGGTAGGAGCTTTTGGAGGAAAAAAGGAAATCATGGAAAACCTCGCTCCTTTAGGTCCAGTTTATCAGGCAGGAACCTTATCGGGAAATCCCTTGGCAGTTACCGCTGGACTGGAAACCCTAAAGATTCTTGCCCAACCCGGAACCTATGAGAAGCTATCAAAAAGTTCAGAGTACCTTGTGGAAGAAGCGAAAAAAATCGCTCATAAGATTGGCGTAAAAATATACATCAGCCGGGTGGGTTCCATGTTCACTCTATTCTTTGCCTCACAGGAAGTGATTGATTATCATACCGCGCTAAAAAGCGATACTGTAGCATTCAACCGCTATTTTCATTTAATGTTAAAAGGGGGAATCTATCTTGCCCCTTCTCAATTTGAAGCAAACTTTATCTCTTTAGCCCACTCTCAGGAAAACCTCGATAAAACCCTTGAGGTTATGGCCAAGACTTTCAAGGAACTATAACTATTATTTTTTCCGATAAGCGATACAGCGCACCTCTCCCTCTTGGTCTAACGCGGAAATTGTATAACGGCCATTTTTGTCAGGTGGTTTATCCCAAAAGATCGAGCGAGTATAATCCTGGGCTTCGTGCAGCAATTCAAGGACATGGAAGCATCCCCGCTCTCCTCCAACAGTCTTTAATATCCTCCGCCGGAACTGAGGATGCTGCAAAGAAAGACCCATGAGCTTCTCCACGTTTTTTAGGCAGTCTAAGCAATGCTCTTCTGGATGGCGCGGCATCTCGAGTTCTATCCTGACAATGGAGTACTGAGAATCTTCCACCCAGATCCGGAGAATAATGTGGTGATATTCATCCTCCATCTCAGCGGTTATCTTTTTTAATGTATCCTCATCGGTTTCAGCTAAAAACTTTTGTGTTCTCATTTTACCATCCGTAACAAAAAGTTTGATCTCAAAGTCCCCGCCTTATCGCAGTGGCGATTTACTTGACAAGCAATAGAAATTATGACATAAAATTCACATGGTAACAAGATAAAATATTATCTAAAAAAAGCATTATACCCATATATATGGGATTTCCACAAAGATATTGAATTGATTTAAGGCGGCTATATATGCCGGCTCATTCACCGTATTGCGTAATTTATGATTATAGCGAGCAAAAAAGTAAAGTTGCGGCCAGCGCGAACATCCGATCGTAAAAAAATTTTTTTGTGGTTAACTCAATCAGACGTAACCCCTTTTATGATGGGGTTGCCGCTTTATCCCGATCTCCCCATCCCAACCTGGAAGGAATTCTGCGATGACTATAAGCCACATTTTTTTAATTCTTCCGGCGAGGGCAAGGGAAGAGATTATATTATTATTGCCAATAGCAATGAGGAAGTTGGCACTATACGCTATGATGCGCTGGATAAAAAGAAAGGCGGCGTTGTCTTAGACCTCTGGATGCGTGCCACAAAGTATTGTGGGTTCGGTTTTGGTGGCGATGCTCTCAATGCCCTTTGTGATTATTTACATCAAAGATATGGCGTCACCAATTTTGTCATAAGCCCCTCGGGGAGGAATAAACAAGCGATCGCCTCATATCAAAAATGCGGCTTTAAATGCGTATCAAAACCAAGCAAAGAAATTCAAAAAAAAGATTTTGGGATAAGTGCATGTGCTGATAATATAATTATGATAAAAAAAGTTTCTCACAGGCCAACCCTGGGAAAGACTCCCTGCAATCATTGACCTTTATCGTTAAGCGAGCTCACCGCATCCAGAAGCGTGTTTCGTTTTGAGACATCAAAGAACGTAGGAATAAAAATTGTGCACAATCCTATCATGATAGATGCGGGAGGTTGGATCGGAGTCGCTTTACCCCTTATCGCTTTCACACTGGTTTCAAGGCGGTGGCTTGCCGGAGATTCAACGATTTACCAATTGGTTAATGTCGCTGGGAGCATTTTGATCATTATCAATTCGTTTTTCTATGGCGCCTATCCGTCTGTCGGCATCAATATCGCATGGGATCGCTATCGGTCTCTCCGCTTTATTTTGGAAACAATATTGCAGTAGAAAAAACAGTGTCTGATATTGCGCCGCGTCAGCGCTCAGCGCTATACATTGACGAGCAAGAGGCTTCCTCATAGGCACGAAATAACGCAACCATTTTGTTTTGTACTAATGAGGGAAAACCTATTTGCGAGCCTGAAAAAAGGCTTGAGGTAACCTATGGATACTATCATTACCAATGGGAAACTGGTGACCCCATGGGCAACAATTGAAGGGGTTACCATTGGAGTGGAGGGAGAAAAAGTTGCGTATGTTTCTCGAGGGGATATTCCGTCAACAGCTCAGAACGTCATTGACGCACATGGCAACTATATTCTTCCGGGCATCGTGGACTGCCATACCCATTTTGGTGCGTTTCTACCTTATGAGGACGATGTCATGAGCGAAACCAGGGCAGCGGCAGCTGGAGGGGTAACCACGGTTTTTCACGTCATCCTGGAGCAAAAATCGGTTTTCGAGAGAATTTCCTATTATATCGAGACTACTAAACGGCTGGCCACGGTGGATATGTGCTTCTGGGCCGCCTGCATGACCGAGCAGCACCTCGAAGAAATCGGCAAATGCCGCGAGAGAGGATTGCGAGGTTTCAAGTTCTTTATGGCATACAAGGGTGATGAAATGAAAAAGGTAGGGATTTTCGGCATTGACCTATCCTATCTCTTTCGTGGAATGGAGAAAGTTAGGGACGCTGGCGGGCTGGTTATTATCCATGCGGAAAATTATGAACTATTGAAATTGCACCGGCAGCGGCATGACCAGGAAAATGATTTTCGGGCTTTTTGCCGATCCCGCCCCCCGCTCTGCGAGGAGATTGACGCTGATAGCGCCTGCCGGATGGCGGAGAAGATAGGTGTCCCTCTCTACATTGTTCATGTGGGGGCCGGAGGGGTGTTGGACATCGTCAAGGAGTTTCGGGTGCGAGGAAACCCGGTATACCTTGAAACCAGTCCCCGCTATTTGATGATTGACCATGATGGCACGGGAATTGCCCGTCCCGTTCTTGCCTTAACCACCCCCGCATACCGGCCGCCGCATGACATAAAGAGATTATGGAAAGGAATACACGAGAGTGAAATCGATTGTATTGCAACTGACAGTAGCGCCAATCGCTTAAAGGAGAAGCTGGGTGACGGAACAGTCTGGAGATGCAGCTAAGCTGGCAGGAAATGCCCACTGCTTTGCCCATGCTGTTGACTGCGGGAGTTCATGCGGGTCAGGATGACGCTGAATCAGGTGGTGAGGCTCACCAGTTATCAGCCCGCAACCATATTCGGGCTTTACCCCCACAAGGGATCCTTGCAACCAGGGGCTGATGCTGATCTCATCATCGTGGATTTAGAAAAAACGCAAAAGGTTGATGCTGCCCTTTCTCCTTCCTCGTGCGACTATACCCCGTACGAAGGGTGGGAACTGAAGGGATGGCCGGTGCTGACCATGGTGAGAGGAAAAGTGGTTATGGAAGCATGGTAAAGTAAAAGATGCCTCAGGATGGGGAAGAGCGGTGGGAGTATCCTGAGAATTTTTTCAAATCCTCATTAAAAGGAGAATGGAGAATAATTATGAAGACAATCGAGGGCTGAAGCCAAATCTTTCCACGAATCAGGATGAGCAACCCGGACAGTAGGGAGCATGAAAGGAATTGCTCCCAGCTCTTCCAAGTTTTTGCCAGTCCAAAAGCCTGTTGCTTCGAGCCAGCCACCAGGATGCGAAGTCCAAAAAGAGGTTTGTTCTCAAACCATTCTATCTTCTCCCGAAGTTCAACCACCCTACCAATAACTGCCAAAACCGAAGTTTTTATCTTCCTTTTTTTCGCGTCCTTAGCTATCCGTTTAAGGGGAGCAGTCAAAACCTCCTTATCTCCGAGAAATCCTCGGCTAATCAAGGCAACAGGGTGTCCTGGTCCTCCCCCCTAGTGCAGTGTTTCTATAACGGCTTTACAATGGCATCATATTATTTGCTTAATTAGTACAGCGACATGTGCTAACAGTTCGTGTCAAGCTAATATAGAAACACTCACTAGATAAGTTTTCGGAATATAGAACAGATTAGCCAACCCCATATAAATAACCAGAGCCTCCTGCATCAGAAGTAATGTTCTCCCACGTGATTCGGGAATCTGGATGCCCCGTAAAAAAAGTGACTTGGGGAACAAAGTCCCGATGGGTGAGCGGGATTCCGCTATACGCCGAAACCCCAACCGCCGAAGTAACCCCAGGAACTATACATCAAAAGGAATGCCTTGCTCGGCTATTTTTTGGTCCTCTTCTCCTTCCCGGCCAAAAATAAAAGGATCACCACCTTTTAGTCGAACAGCGGTCTTTCCTTGAAGGGCGTGCTCGATTAAAACAGTGGTGATCGTTTCTTGGGGAACATGTGCCCCCCACCCCCTTCTTTCCCATGATGATTATCTCAGCATCCTCTCAAGCCCAACTAAAAATTATCGGATTAACCAAAGAGTCATGAACAATACACATCAGCCCGGGCAATGCATTCCTTGGCACGGAGTGTAACCAAACCACTATTCTCCCCGGCCCAGCACCTACCAAAAAAACCTTGCCCTTTTTTTTTGGGCACGAGGGGGGGAATTAATTTGAGAAATCCTTGTCTTTGCGGCGGGGTTTTGCCATGGTTAAAAAGAAACTTAAAAAATTAAGTTTCTTCAACCGTAATAGCACCCTGTGCACATTCTTCTACACAACTCTCACAGCCAACGCAGTCATCCATATTTTCAGGATATGACTTGCCCTCTTTTATTACAAAAACATCACTGGGGCAAATATCGGCGCATGCACTATCGCCATCGCATTTATCATGATCAACAGTAACCTGGAACATAATTATACTCCTTTCTGAAATTCCTTATATCAGTATTAAACACAGCCCGTAGGCTTGGGAAGCCCTGCGACTTTACAAGCACCTTTAGCCGGGCCTGAAGGAAACATTTCATAGATTTCTTTCAACTTTAAGTCGCACTCGTTGCAGAGCTTTTTTATCATCGGTGCGATTCCAAACTTCTGATAATAGCCTCGGATATAGTTTACCACCTTCCAGTGTCTTTCGGTCATCTCCTGGACACCTTCAATCTTTGCTAAATCTATAGCGACATTTTGATCCCAAAGGTCAGGCTCCTCCATAAAACCATCCTCATCAACTTCGATTTCTTTCCCGCCTAACGTAATCTCCGCCATTGTCTTTTTTCTTTTTACCTCCTTCTATACTAAAAGGTTAAAAATTTTTTTGGGCTGTTAAAGCCTTACATAAAGCACAATAAAACTACCGCAATAAACGGTTTTTCCAATTGTTTCTATAATTCAGCTTTTCTTACCAGGTGCTCACCCGCCTTCTTTCTCCCAGGGCATGAATATGCATATAAGGAGAGAGAACATTTTTATCGCAATAACCATCCCCTTTACCGTTAAAACCAAAGCCCCGTTCAACTTTAAAGGCCAATCTTATTTGGCCTTCCTTCCACTCCTCCACCTTTGAATAGTGAAACTCATGGCCCCGGATAACACTACCGGATTTAAAAAAGGGGTTAGGAATATCAGATTTAAGAATTGTATACCCATATCCCCATGGTTTTTTATCAACATTAAAAACAACCGGAAAAAAGCCAAGTAGGCAAAAAAATTAACTTTATTTGAAAAAGAAAGTCTTTTTATATTAATGGCGGAAATTTTTATGTCAAGAAAAAATATGGGTAAAAATTTTTACACCATAAGGCGGCTTTTTTATTTCTCTCTGCCCGGGATTTTTTTATGATTTTCATTTTATTGGTAAATTAATTTTTTCAGAACTAAATTTTAAGATTCTGGTCTATCTTATTAAATACTAATCCTATCTCCTCCTTTCTTAAGGCCGGGCCCTCTTCCCGGCCTTTTTATTTTCTATTCTATCCACCCTCCCCCCACTACCGCATCTTCATCATAAAAAACAGCAGCTTGACCGGGCGTTATCGCCATTTGGGGTTTAAAAAAGTCTACCCCAACCCTTCCTTCAGATAGGGGAGTTATTCGCGCTGGGCTTTCTCGGTGCTGATGCCTGACCCGAACCTTAACCTCCACGGGTTTATCCAGTGACTTTAATGAAACCCAATTTGTCTGGGACACTATTAGTTCTTTGCGAAAAGTCTCTTCCTTGCTTCCGACTACTGCGGTATTGGTTGCTTTATCCAGAGAAACCACATAAAGCGGAAATCCCTTTGCAATCTTTAGTCCCTTTCTTTGTCCAACTGTTAAAGAAAAAATCCCCTGGTGCTCTCCCAAAATTTTCCCTTCGGTTGAAACAATTGGCCCTTTTTCATTTAAACTTGGGAAACGGCTCTTAATAAAATTTTTATAATTATTATCAGGGACAAAACAAACTTCCTGGCTCTCCGGTTTGTCGAATACCTTAAGACCAATTTCTTTTGCTTTTTCCTTAACTTCGGTTTTAGTCATCTCCCCCAAGGGAAAAATCACTGACCCTAATTGATCCTGGCTCAACGCAAAGAGGAAATAAGACTGATCCTTTCTTGAGTCTTTGCCTTTTTTCAATAAAAAACGACCCTTGATATCATCGTGAACCATCCTTGCATAATGTCCGGTGGCCAAATAATCTGCTCCTAATTCCCGCGCGCGGGTTAAAAGGGAACCAAATTTAATTTTCTGATTACACGCAATGCAAGGGTTGGGCGTTCGGCCTGAAAGGTATTCTTGACAGAAAAAATCAACTATTTCTTGTTCAAATTCCTTTGAGAGGTCATAATACAAAATGGGGAATATCCAATTTTTGGGCTACTTCTTGAGCAAAATTGATTCCTTCGGGAGAAGTAAGGTTCGTTAAATTTAAAGTTGCACCAACAACTTCGAATCCTTCAGCCTTAAGCAAGGCTGCCGCTACACTGCTATCTACTCCCCCACTCATAGCAACCAAGACTTTTTTCTTTCTCATTTTTTACCTTTATTAACCAATGGAAAAACGAGGGTTTTCGATATATTCATCCTTGCATCGGGGACACCGGGAAGGCGGAGTAAGGCGGTCTCTCTTTGTAAACTTGAATCCGCAGTTTTTACAATAAGATGGTTCTATCAGAAATTTTTTTGGTTTAATCGAACTTCTTATATGCTCCAAGTGATAAGTAATTTCTTTCTCTTTGATGCCCAATTTTACTGATAACTCAAGGGCGGACAATGCCTCTTGGCCTAACATTTCTATGATGCTTTGCCGAATGGTTTTGTTCATTTTCTTTAAAAAGAAATTTCCAGAAATCAGAGCCGGATCAACGCGTCAAAAGATAAAAGCCTCTGCTTTTTCTTTTGTTGTTTAACCTTAAAGTTTTAACAATCCAATTTTTTCAATCCTACCGCCTTTTTTCACCAGCGCTCCGAAATTTTCGTTATCACATGTTCCGTTCCTCCCAATGTCCCGTGGGGCTTCATCGTCTCTATGCCCAGAATACATTCGCCAGATATAACGTCAAAAATTCTCAGTAATTTTATATGGACTCCCAAAGGGAGTTAACCAAATTTCTACTAATTTCTAAATACTTAAACCGAACCGAGGGGTCATGAGAAAATACTTCTAAGGTGATTCCCTCTTTATAGTCTATGGATTTCAGAGCCTTGATCGCTCCCTTCCAATCAATACTTCCTACTCCCAGGGGCATATGGTGGTCACCCGACCCGCGATTGTCAGAAAAATGGACATGAGCAATTTCCTTTGGAAATTCTCGACAGAATACCATGCCGTTTTCTTCTCCGATATTTCCATGACCAAAATCGAGGTGAACTTTAATATCCGGAAGTTCCCTCAGAATCCTTCTGAAAGTGACAACGGAGTCAAAAGGCGCGGTAAAATTTTCTACCATCAAGGTTAAACCGAAAGACTGAACCGCCTCTAAAATAGAAGATAACGCCTCGATATTCAAATCAACTAAACTCCTTTTCATTGTAATTGGACAGGAATAACAGGGATGGATGTTCATAATTTTAGCACCCAATTGAGCAAATATTTCAGCGCACCGCTTAAACTCCCCAAGGCATGCCTCCCGAATTGACTTAATAGGATAGGCATAGGGAATAATGGGGTCAGTGTGCCCGACAACTGAAAGACCATAATCTTTTAATATTTGTTTTGATGCCATGACCTCGAGATGTTGAGCATGCGGGGCTTCTATGGTTAGGTCAATAAAATCATAGCCTGCCTCACCAATCGTTTTGATTTCATCAATGATTGGAATCCGCGGATTGTTCATTATTCCGATCTTCATTGGTATCTCCCTATGATTAATCTTTCAATTTTTTAAAATCTGGATAGATCGCCACTGGGATTGGGTTTTATTTACCCCGTTAGAAAAGCGCCGTGCGGAAGCACTGGGTAAAATTGAAAATTCTTACACTTTTCAACTCGGGGTAAATGCCCCGTGTGAAAGTCTTCTAACGGGGTTTACTTAGGAATATTACTTTTAATAATATATAAATAATCAACCAAAGTGCAACCGAAGTTTTCCCCTTTCTCAGCGTTAGCCCTCATAAAGCTTGGCAAGAAAACGGAGAAACTTTAAAAGCCATCAACAAAAAGCTGGTGGGCCTCCGGATTAGCAACAGTATTTTTTTGTTTTAATTTATTGTATTGATTTTTAAAGTTATTTTTAAGGAAATTACGATTAACTTTGCCTTTTTGCTTGACTTTCTTTTCTTTTTCCTTTAGAAATTTACCAATACCTGCCTTAACGTATTTTTTTCTTTCCAAAAATTTTTAAATTTTTCCATATACATTTATCAAAAGGGAAGGGAGTTAACAGTTCAATGTAATAAGGTGTTGTGTAAACTTTGAAAAAGCTATCAGCGTAATTATCTAAATAGAAAAAGAAAGGCAACGATTCATGGTAATGAAAAAAATTTTTGAGACTTCTGCTCCTCCTTATATGTGGTCTTTATGTTGTTTGTTCTGTTGCTTTTGCCGAGGATGGAGATAGAAAGCCAAACTGTGCTTTTACGTGGACATTCTATTCTAACTATATTTGGCAAGGACTTGAGCTAAATAATGCAAACCCGTTTTTTCCCCCCTCAAATTCAAAAGGATATAACAAGGGTGTGAGCTTTACTCCGTGGCGAAACTTTGACTCCGGGTACAGCGACTCAATCCCTTGGGGCAATAAAGAAACCAATGGGATTCTTACTTACCAAGACAGTTTTCCCCTCACTAACCAGACAGCCTTAAATTGGAGAGTTGGGTGGTTCACCCATAATACTAATGCCGGAGAAAATAAAAAGGCATTTGCCGGGATTGGTTTAAATACTTTTCTTTCCCCTGATGCCAGTGTTTGGAAAGGAAGCGAGTTTAAACAAGATGCATGGACAATCAACTTGGCTTTATCCCAAAATTGGGATTTAAGCAAGTATTCGTCAAAAGCAGATGGCTGGACTCTTGGTCTTGGCAGCGGGGTGAGCTACTCAAGTTTTGATAATGTTGACTATAATGATTTGCAAAATGCAAATGTATGGGCCGGCCTTAATATCCCTTTCAAAAACGGGGTTTCCCTTACTCCCTCCATAAACTATTCATTTCCCATGAATGATGTAAAAAGGGACATATATGGAGAGGGAAACTTTAGGGGCCTCGATTCCGGCTTTGTTTTCGGTGGAGTTGACCTTAAAATTCCCTTTTAATTTAAACCTGCCGATTTGAATGGACCAACTCCAACAATCTGGAAGTAGCCGATACTTATCTGCGTACGCTTAACATTTTTCCCGACCTAAAAAAGCGGTGAAAGAACCCTTCTCTTCAGAAACATGTTTATGGAGAGAAGGGAATTTTTTTGTATAAACCTTCTTAATTGACTTCTCCGCACTGATGCTCAGATTAGATAACCTTTACTTTTCAATTGGTGAAAAATTCTCAAAAATATTGAGGGTCTGAAAAAGATGAGATCAAATATCAACCGGGTGAGCGGCAACCGAGTATGCCACCGACACCAAATCTGACCTCGCTGCCGAAAACAAGGCCGGGTGATTTATTTAATTTACATTTAACTAAAGAAGATAGAGGGTCAATGATTTCCGCAAAATAAAATAGGCCAGATTGCCAAATAAAAAGGTTAAAGGCTTTTTATTTTGCGAAGGGGCGTATAAATCTAGCGGGGTCTTACAGGAATCAATATAAACACTGTTAGGTTACTATGAGTGCGGAACAGGTAAGAGAAAAGGAAATTTTCCCGCGGTAAAAAAACCAGGGGCATGAGAACGCGTGGTGTTTAATAATGCTTTTCATTTTTCCTTGCTGCCGTGTGGATGAGGAGCTTACTTTGTGCAGATGGGCTTTTCTTTTGTGTGGATTAATTTTATGGCGCAATATTCCCCGCACATGGTACAGGTTGTTCCATTTTTGGAAGGGCTCCCCTCCCAAAGGTTCCGAGCGGTTTCCGGATCAATAGAGGTATCAATCTGCCCCTGCCAATTTAATTCCTTGCGGAACCGAGCCATCTGGTTATCCCGCTCAATTGCTAAAGGTATCCCTTTAGCAATATCCGCAGCATGAGCCGCAATCCTGGTCACAATCACTCCCATGCGCACATCCTCTACCGTAGGAAGGCGGAGATGCTCGGAAGGCGTAACGTAACAGAGAAAGTCCGCGCCCACTGAGGCGGCCAAGGCTCCCCCGATTGCGGAAGTGATGTGATCATACCCGGGAGCAATGTCAGTAACCACCGGTCCCAAAACATAGAAAGGAGCTTCGTGGCAGAGCCTTTTTTCTAAAAGGATATTGGTTTCAATTTGATTAATCGGGACATGCCCTGGTCCTTCGATCATTACCTGAACGCCATATTCATGAGCGCGCTGAGCAAGCTCGCCTAAAAGAAGCAGTTCCTGGATTTGGCCTCGATCAGTGGCATCAGCAATGCACCCAGGACGAAGGCCATCGCCCAAGCTCAGAACCAGCTCATGCTCCGCGGCGATTTCCAACAAGCGATCGTAATCTTCAAACAAAGGATTTTCTTTATTATTATAAGCCATCCAGGCGGCTAAAAATGATCCCCCCTCGACTGACCACATCCAGAAGCCGTCCCTGACGATTAATCCTCTCCATTGCCTGTCTGGTTATGCCGCAATGGACCGTGATGAAATCCACTCCTTCTTCAGCCTGTTCCTGGATCGTGGAAAAAATATTGCCCGCGGACATCTCCACAATCCCTTTCTTTCTTTTTCGAATGGTATCGATTGCGGTTTGATAAATCGAAACGTGCCAATCGGAATTGATGCTTCTTTTAAAACCGCCTGGCGAATTTCTTTAATTGGCCCGCCGGTGCTTAAATCCATAACCGCATCCGCCCCCGCCTTAATCGCCACCCGCAGTTTTTCCAGTTCCACGTTAAGATCAGCATGAGCTTCTGATGAACCAATATTGGCATTCACTTTCGTCGTAAGGTGCCTGCCGATCCCTACCGGATTACCATGCGCGCGGTGTTTGTTTTTACAGATGATCACCCTTCCCGCGGCAATCTCGTTGCGGAAAACTCGGAGAAATCCTCTCATCTTTTGCCACGTGTTCCATTTCCGGAGTAATTTCTCCGGATTGAGCTTTTTTTAATGTTGTTAAAACGACATAATACTTTATTTACAACCTCCTCAGGGTTTTTCCCAAAAATTCTGATCATCGGCTCTTTACCTACGTCTCCTAAATCATAAATAACATCTGGAATCGAAGTGTATTTCTTAAATAGAACCAATCCCCACTCTAAACTCGCTCCTTCTTTAAGTTTTATTCTATCAGGTTCTTTCCGACGATCAAATTTTTTAATGTTCCAGTTTTGCTCTCGGCACTTTTGGATAATCTCCTTTGAATAACGAATGTTCATTGCCGCTCGGTAATCAGGGTTAAAATGCATCGCCGTTAAAATGATATTGGCAACATGCTGCGATCCTTCAGGTTCAGGAACAGAAAAGACGTGGATGCTGTCTTTAAAGCGAATAATCCGGCCCGGAAAAGCAATAACATCCTCTGCCGATTTTGCCGAAGGAAGCGCAAATCCTAAATTGGACTGAACTTCCGGGATAAGCGGACCTATTGGATAGCTCTGAAATTTTTTTATTGCTCGCTGCAATGCTTGAATCGCACGGCACATTTCTCCTTTCCGCGCAAAAGGAGCATAGGAATTTACCGGACCCCTTCCTTTCCCCAGGGAATAAAATCCGTTATCGAGGCTGTGATAAAATCTTTAGCCTTTTGAATCGCCACCCGAATATCCGGATTTTTCGTGAGCTCAACCGCAACTGCAGTGGCAAAGTGCATCCTGTCCCATGAGTATGAATTGTATTAATCCGGGGAGAAGAAAAACGGAAAAACTCCTTGCCGTCAAAAAGAACATCAACCGCCTGCCCCCGAAGGTGTCCTCCTTTTATTACAACAGTTTTCGCACCCATCTGGTGAATTTTTTTTGCGGCTTTTTCCATGTCCTGGACAGTTCGGATTGCACAGCGGGAAAAAACTTTTGCTTCCGGAATATTGGGAGTTACGATCGTGGCCAAAGGAAGCAGCTCCTTAATAAAGGCCGATTGGCCTTCCTTGGCAAGGAGGAGTAGCCCCCGATTTTGAGACCATAACCGGGTCGAATACTTTGATCGGGATTTTACTTTTTTTTATTTTTTGGGAAATGAGCTTTATAACTTTTTCGTCCCAGAGCATTCCTGGCTTAACTGCATCGAAGCTGATATCCGAAACCACTGCGTCCCACTGGGAGGAAATAAAATCTAGTGGCACCGGATGGATTCCGAAAACCCCCTGAGTGTTTTGAGCGGTCAGGCGTGACCACGCTCAGGCCATACTCCCCCAGTAAAGTAATTGTTTTTAGGTCAGCTTGAATTCCCGCTCCTCCAGAAGACTTTGAACCGGCGACCGTTAAAATTTTTTTCATGGGTTAAAACCTTCTATGGTGTTATTCTGCGAAAAAGAATTCGGTATTTCTTTTGGATTTCCCGAAGGATCACGCGGGAATATTCTCCGCAAAAAATGGTCAAAGTTGGTTAACTTTTTTATGGATAAAAATATTTTAACAAAATTTTTTATTTTATACAATGGTAATCTCGCGAGC
>CAVSIB010000027.1:0-32025 GCA_963727835.1 uncultured delta proteobacterium | reverse complement strand
CGGCATGAAAAGCCTGTTGTCCTTACAACCTATCCCCGGCCATTAGAAAAATGAGTACGAACCTTGTTCAAGATAGTGACATTATTTTGGTTAAGGTATTTTTAAAACATTTATTTTAACCAAAAAATCATTACAAAAAATAGGGGTTAACGGTAAAAGTTAATTTTGATATGAATAAAACAGATTTGTCAGAGGCTGCAATAATTTTTCTTATTACGGTGTCGTTGGCTCTTTTGACCAATTTATTTCGCTCTGATAGCCTTCCACTTGTCCATCCCAAGCTCGCATCTGTTTCTTTTTCCACAAAAAATAACCAAGAAAGTACCGTTTCGTTTCAGGCTCTGCAAGGAAAGTTTAATAAGCCGGATATTATCCTCATTGATGTTCGTTTTCCGCAAGAATTTAAAAGGGGCACATTCCGTGGGCAATAAATATTTCCTCTCTCCGACTAATTCCCGCAAAAATTACCAGAATTTATGAAACAAATTTCTTTTAGCCAGGAGATCATTATTTATTGCGGCGGGATTGAATGCTCTGATGCTAAAGACATGGCTTTTTTACTCAAAGCAAAAGGATACAAAGATGTGAAAGTTTATAACGGAGGATGGGAAGAGTGGACCCAAAACAATATGCCGGTGGAAAAGGAGGGAGGGGTTGATTAAAAAATTATCGTTCACCCTTATACAGCGTTAGTTGGAAGGATAGTCTTGGGCTTAATCTTTGTTTTCGCCAGCTTCTATAAAATCCTTCATCCGGCTGCTTTTGTTCAAGCCGTGATTGGTTATAAACTTTTACCGTTTTTTATGGTGAACCTTTTTGCTTTAATTCTTCCTTGGTTAGAAATCGATTTCTGGAATATTTCTCCTTTTGGGGTTGTTGACCGGAGGAAGTATCCTCATCTCTATGAACCTATTAATCATAATGTTTTTGTTTGCCATGCTATCTGCTTGTAGTAAGCAATTGATATAGGTGGCCGTTGCTTCCTCCCTGTGGATTGAACAAAAGATTACTATCCGCTTATTCCTCCGGGATGCGATCATCTTTCTTGTTGCCCTTCAGGTTTTTTTCGTGATCGGAGAGTTTTTAGCCTCGATAAGCTCATCCGCAGAAGCGTTCAATCTTCGAAATAGTCTTTTGGTAAAACTTGACACCTTGTGAACTAGTTTTAAAACTCGTCCAGATGAGTGAGGAGTTAAGGAGGTGATTCCACAGCTTGGACTTGGAAGGTATGGTAAAGCCATTCATTTCTCTTGGTACTTATGAATTAAAATATATTTTTGACCACAGAAATGATATAATAAAAAAAGTAATTAAAATAAATAACCATCTCGCCAACGAAGGTGAAAGCAATGAGGCTATCTGAATCTCGAGGAGGTAGTACCATTTTTCTTTTTTCTTATCGCAATAATTTTGTTATGGTGTGCATCTTCCGAGGCTCAAGCACCACCAAACTCTCCACTGAAGATCTCTCCTGCCCCAGATAAAAAAACATCCTTTCCGGTCTTTGAACTTCCGATCCCCCAAAATGATGCGCAAAAGAATTACCTGGGAATATCAGGTTCCGGAAAGTCTTACCATTATGCAGTTTAAAAGCCCGGTGATTATTATTGAAGTCTTCAGCACGTATTGCCCCCACTGCCGGAATGATGCCCCATTGGTTAACCAACTGTATCTGGCAATCCAAGCCCGCCCTGACCTGAAAGTAGAAAATTAAGATAATCGTGCATTGGGATAAACAATGGCAAGTCCTACCGAAGTTGATTTATTCCGGCCGAGGGTAAAGAATACCTTTTCCTCTTTCTCCTGGACGAAGATAACGCAATCAGTCAAAAGCTTGGTGTTACGGCCACCCCCACGTTTATTGGCGCAAAGAACAATCATGACGGAACAATGGAAGAGTTTTATTTTAAATCCGGTGAGTTTCGTGATGTAAAACAGTTTTTTGAAAGAAATAATTAAACTGTCAAAATTACTACCCCCGACAATTAGAAAGATAAGCACGAACCCCTTGCAGGGGTCGAATAAAAAGCCCGGGTTGACGATTGGCTTAAAGATATCGCACCGAGCGATGAATTAAGAAAGTGGTTTTCTCATGACCTCAAGAAATGGGAGACCTCTCAAAAAACGTTACTTTGAAGAGCTGGAGAATAAAGGAGCATTGGTTGAGCTACTTATGAAGAAGATCAAAACAGGTCGGCAACCTTCTTTATGGCGCCAAGGAGGAAAAGTTCAATAATGCTCTTGCCTTAAAAAAAATATCTTGAAACGCGAAAAAAGTACACCGGGAGCATCTCAAGGGCTTATAGTAAACAATCAGCAAGCAGAGCTGAAAAACACACCATGGGAAATGGATTTTTACTTATTGAAAGAGAAGAAATAGAACTTTACCGCAACGCTCTCCGGGAGCACGGATGCCGAGAGGAAGATTTTGATCTTTCAGAGCGATCAGATCCGCTGCCCTGTGCTTGGATTATGGCAATCTCCGGTGAGGCGGTTATCAAGTGCATTAAAACCGGGATAACGAGATACTATCGGGCGGGTGAAGGATCAACCTGGCCGGCTGAATTTTATAACGAGCTTAAGGATGGAGCATTCGGAATCCCCTAAAGATTCAAGCTTTGGAGAATCCTCTGCGTTTTGCGGAATAATTTAAAAGAGATTTCAATCAAAAAAATGAGCACATTGCGCGTGAAGTAAAATTATACCTCCCATTATGCACTGCCACATTATCCTCTGCTGCCGGAAATGGAAGGAATGCATTTCCTTTACCGGGATGTTTTTGGGTTTTCCGTTGTCTTTGATAATAATATCCTGGTGGAGCTTGAGCCGGCCCCCAATGTCCGCATTGGCCTGATGGATATTTCCCGAACAAAATTGAACGTTACCGCACCGGAAACTATTGTGCTTTCCTTTCGCGTTACGAATGGAAAAAACTTATGAACTTCTGCGAGAAAAATGCAAAGAAACTTTAGAACGAAAAGACCACCCCTAGGGTGCGCAGATGTCGGGATTTAAAGGATCCCGAAGGAAGGATGATCGAATTTTAGTCTAAAAAGGATTGAACAATCAGCTGACCCGGTTGCTTCTCCCGCCTGCAGCGATTTGTTGGCGGTTTAACCTTCTATTATTGCTGCCTTTGATTCGGTGGACTGTTTCCTTAACTGAGCAATTTTTTTATATTCTTCTGATTGAAAACACTTTCTTAGCGTATCTTTGTTTTCGAATCGAATTAATATAATCCTTTTTGCATCCCACTCTCCTGAAACAGGGATGAGCTGTTTTGATTTGAATACGTATTCACCACCATAATTGTTGATGATGGTACCAACTTTTTCAATATAGATGCCAAACATTTCAGCATCACTTATCTTAGTAATTTCGGCTAAAAAGAACGCGGGCATCATTACCTCTTAATGTAATAATAATTTATCGCTGCCAACATGTCGTGTTCTAATGGACAAATACGTTCTCCACCCCAACAAATGTTTGGGTTTTATTTCATTTAAAAAATAATCTCAACATCAGCTCCTGCATGTTCATTTTTCCTTTTTACGCAGCGTCACGCGAAGAATCTCGCCTGGGACGCCAGAGGCGCATGCGCGGTCCCCCATGTGCCCGTGCCGCGGCAGACGATGGCCGTCATGGCATCCATCTCGTACCACCCTTACAGAAGCGGGTAGAAGAGGCCAACTAGATGGCCGAAGGGCCATATCTGTCCGCCGTGGGTATGACCATCCTACGCCTGCGCGTGCCGCTCTTTCAGCCTGCCACGGTGTATGAGAAAGAAAAATGGTAACGCCCGATGGTCGTCCCGCAAGCGGTTGCGCAGGAGATGCATGCCATTCTCATTACTTAAAAGCATTTCTTTCCCGTGGCCGCCGTGGGAACTCATGGTTGCCAAAAACGGCCTAGACACCGAGCGGCGCTGGCAAGCCACGCAAAACCGGAAGCAAATCCCGTTCGGGTTCACCGTGTCCTTCAAAAATATTGCCGAGCAAAGCGACAAGGTCGGGCTCCAACAGGTCGACCCGCTTGATCCGTGCTTCCAGCCATTACTTGCCGAGCAGTGAGCCAAGGTGCAGGTAAGTTGGACATGGCGACGATCACCGTGCCATCCATTTTATTGTGGAAGGCACTTGAAAGACGCGCCTCATAGTTTAAAAAGGACCGGCGGCCTCGCGCCCCGGATGAGCGTGATCACAGAAAGTACCCCGCTGACACCTAACGCCCAGCCTCGTAACAAAGGTGTTATCCGGAATAAAAAATAACCTGAACCCAGTGATAATGTCTTATCGCGAGAAAAGAGACGAAGGCCAAGAACAAAATTCCCAGCCATTTCATGCCAGCAACTCCAGCGTTACAGCCAAGGCTCCCTTTCCGCCGTGCCCAAAGAAAAGGCCGCCCAGAGAGCCACGCACACCCCAACCAGGAGTTTCTTAGAAATGTGGGGGCTCACAAACGGCACTGGGCGGTGCGCCAGATGACATAAAGATGCACTAGCTGAAAAGACCAATAAGGATAGTTCTGAGCATAGGGCCCTCCTTTATAAAACTCCACCATCTCCCGAGTTGAGAAATTTTTCTCGATGTGCAAGATGCCGAAGCATTTATATCGCGAACCATCCATTCATTAAGATGCAATGCGCTACTGACTGAAGGAGACCCGCGGGCAAAAACTGCCTTGGCAAAAATTTCAACTAAACTCTAAAAGATTCAAGCCAATTTCCTGGCTGAATTTCCGATCCACAATGCCCCCGACTGATGCAACGATTAATTCTGCCGTTGCGCTCACGACCGCTGAAGTTAAATGCCCTCCGTAGGTTTTATGTTGAAGGCCACATACTGTGGCATGGAGGTGCAAGTAAACTTCTTTATTCATGGAGGTGATATTCCCCGACAAAGCCGTTATTTCAAAGTCTCCGGTTAACTCTTCCGCAATATAGCGTTTAGGTTTCGTCTCAAATAAGCCTAAGGTAACCCGATTCACCGCTCCGATGCCGCTGACCCAGCCGAGCGTGATTTGGTTGGTCGCACAAAAGGCCTTTAACGTTTCAACGATTTCCTCCTCCTTGTCCAAGCGCACGACATACACATTGCCAAATCTTTTAAATTCCATATTGCTCCTGTCATAAAATAGGCTGAACCATTATGGGGTTCACCTATAACAAAACGTTCTGTTTTGTGTGCCTTAAGGGGCGTTGCTAATTTAGTAAGGTGTTAATTTTCAACAACGCCCCCATTTTTCAACCATAACATCACCCCTCTCCAACAAAAAATACTTTTTTTCAAATTTTTGTGAATTTTTTCAGCGCGCGATAAATCCACTGAAGGATCTTAAATATTCTAGGATATCGAATAAGCACATTAACCTACCGTGACCGTCTTAAGGCTTTGCGGACGGCATTATAGAGCTTCCGGTCGGTTTTCTAAGGCCTTGCGATTCTCCTCGATGCTTTTGATTTGTACCCTCTGAAGCGATGAGTTTAGGGCGCAATAGAAATCGCCGATGGGATCGAGCGCTTTGAAAAATTTCTGACTGATTGTCCCCTCCGCTACTAAGAAGGAACTGCCGGTTTTCATACCCGGCAGAATCCCGACGGAAAGAAGCGCCTCATTGTTTTTGGCGAGGCTTATATTATTACTTCGAAAAAAATACCATAACTTTCTGCGCCAGGCTTTAGCTCTGCCTTTATTGAAATGCCTTCAGTGCCTGTCTCAACAAACCTTATGCGCAGCTCTTTAGATCCCATACAAAACAGCCGGGGAGGATAGGGGGTCTAACGTTTATTTGGTTGGTTGGGCGTTTATTTGTATTTGGGTTGCTTTTCAAAAAGTTGTAATTGTTTTTTTTATATCTTCGTCAATTACTTTATGTTTTTTTTAACCCTACCCAGAAAAAATCAATGAAAATTTTTACCCACTCTTATGTAAGTGCCGAAGTGCACTGAGGACACCGCATGGCTTTAATCGAGATGGTACTAAAACAGTGAGGGCACTCTTTGGTGCTTGGTTCTGCGGGGAGTGCCGCCTCCTGCCGTTTTAATTTATTCATCGCCTTAACGAGAACAAATATTGCCAGGGAAACAACTAAAAAGCTTATCACGGTATTGATAAATACGCCGTAGTTAATGGTTACCGCTCCTGCTGCCTGCGCATCAGCCAACGCGTTATAGGGAGCCGGAGTTGCTCCTTGTTTAAGCACAACAAAAAAATTGGCAAAGTCGACTCCCCCCAAAAGCAAGCCGAGCGGGGGCATCATCACGTCCGACACCATGCTTTTCGCAATGGTGCCAAACGCGCCGCCGATAATAAAACCGATGGCGATTTCCATGACATTTCCCCGCATAATAAATTCTTTAAATTCCTTTAACATCTTTGTCTCCTTCTCTTTTTGTTGTAACGGTTATTGACCCGCCCCCGAAAGATGTACCACATTTAGAGTTAGAATTCTACTATTTTGAGGGTTCCCCAAAAACTGGTACCAGCTATACGGTTAGTTTTCCATCCTCAGTAAGCCTCGATCTGGCGAAATCATCAGGCGT
Source organism: uncultured delta proteobacterium (assembly GCA_963727835.1). Classification (GTDB taxonomy): domain Bacteria; phylum Desulfobacterota; class WTBG01; order JAGOGO01; family JAGOGO01. The sequence goes on along the minus strand of CAVSIB010000027.1, from coordinate 25,484 downwards.
TTTGTTAGTCTAAAGAACTGTGAGGACGGAACTCATTATAATCCATCCGCCAGGTTTCAATCTTATCACGGGCATCCTCTAAAGACAAAAACCAATTTGTATTCAGGCATTCGTCACGGAAGCTGCCAATAAATGATTCTGCAAAAGCATTGTCCGTCGGTTTCCCAGGTCTGGAAAAATCAAGGGTTACTTTGTTCTCGTAAGCCCATCGATCCAGAACCTTCGATACGAACTCGGGGCCATTGTCACAACGTATGACTCTTGGAACGCCGCGAAACAACTTTATAGAATCAAGGACTTCGACCACATCATCCCCCTTGATGCCCTGGGCAACCTCAATCCCCAGACATTCTCTGCTGACTATATCTACCACCGTCAACGCCCGAAAACGCCTCCCATTGAACAAACGGTCGGAAGCAAAGTCCATACCCCAACACTCATTGATGTCCCGTGCTGTCTCTCGGGAGACCCTGAAGTTCTCACGGGTACGTTTCTTCGGTCGCTTTTTGCGTAGATTTAACCCCTCTTCGCAGTATAGCCGGTAGACCCGCTTATGGTTGATATGCCAACCTTCTCGCTGTAAAAGAACGTGAATACGCTTGTAACCGTAACGGACGCGAACGGCCGCAATCTCCTTGATCCGCATCCTCAGTGCCGCCTGTTCCTTCGCAAGGCTCCGATAACGATTTGTCGAACGTCCAATGCAAAGGACTTCACAAGCCTGCCGTTCACCGACCCGGAAACTATCTGCCAGATAGCAGAGCTGGTCTGGCAAAATCGGACAGTGACATAAGTGACAAAACTGCTCTATGATGGAATAAAGGAGGAGCATTATATGAGCAAAAGACCGAGAAGGAATCATGCCCCAGCATTCAAGGCAAAAGTAGCCTTGGAGGCTCTGAAAGGAGAACAGACAATAGTCGAACTTTCCCAGCGTTTTCAAGTTCATCCGAACCAGATTACCGAGTGGAAGAAGCAGCTATTGGAACATGCCCAAGAAGTATTCGACAAAGACAGGAAGGCGGAATTGGGGCCGACTGTAAAAGATCTGCATGCCAAAATCGGCCAATTATCGATGGAGAACGATTTTTTATCCGTCGCGCTCGGTCGCATAGACGGTGCGAGCGCCAAGCGATGATCGATAGAGAAGATAAACTGCCGGTAACACGGCAATGCGGGATTCTTGGTTTGAATCGATCCGGCGTTTACTATAAACCCGTTTCCCTGAGTGAGAAAGACAGAGAACTGATGCGCCGGATCGACGAGATTCACCTGAACTATCCGTTTTATGGAAGCCGGAAGATCCGCGATGAGCTATGGTCAAAAGGTTGCGATATAGGTCGAGACCGGGTACGACGCCTGATGCGGCTGATGGGCATAGAAGCCCTGTACGTTAAACCGAAGCTGTCATGGCTGAATCCGAAACATACAAAATATCCGTATCTTTTAGGCGGTCTGCAGATTAAACAGGCCAATCACGTTTGGTGCGCGGACATTACCTATCTTCCCATGGACAGGGGATTTTGTTACCTGGTAGCGGTTATGGACTGGGCCAGTCGCATGGTTTTGTCATGGAAACTTTCCAATTCGCTGGACAGTTCATTTTGCGTGGATGCTCTGGAAGAAGCCATCGCAACGTACGGCTGTCCTGAAATTTTCAATACGGATCAAGGCAGTCAGTTTACTGCGGAAGTCTTTACCAATACTCTCAACTCTAAAGGCATTGCGATCAGCATGGATGGCAAGGGTCGCTGGATGGACAACGTTTTTATTGAACGGCTTTGGAAAAGCGTGAAATATGAGGATATCTACCTCAAAGCCTATAGTTCTATAACAGAGACAAGAAAAGGTCTTTCTCCATACTTCAAATTTTACAATGAAAAAAGGTGGCATCAAAACTTTGACAGGAAGACGCCGAGTATGGTTTACTTCGATTCACTGGCGCAGAAACAGGCTGCGGCATGAGCATCAACCCAGGACAGTTTTACACTTATAAACTCCTGTTCCCTGTCCGAAGAAACTAGGCCAGGTGAAGCTTACCAGAAATCGTTTGGCGGCAGGCTTTATAACTTTTTTGAGAGAACCTCCTGAAGCATGTGTTTATCCAGACTTAAATCTGCAACCATCTGCTTCAACTTACGGTTTTCTTCTTCCAGTTGCTTCAGACGCCTCAGTTCACTTATCCCCAAACCACCGCACTTCTTCTTCCAACGGTAAAAAGTCTGCTCCGAAATACCCATCTTGCGGATTACCTCTAACACCGATGTTCCGTGTTCGGCCTGCTTCAAAGCAAAAGCAATCTGCTCTTCGGTAAACTTTTTCTTCATGGCATATTTCCTCCTTCAATAGGATTTCATTATACCAGAAAACTAACTTATCCGCTGGAGCAGTTTTCGGGGAGAAGGTCAGTTTTATGTTTTCCAATGAAGCCTGGCTTCAGGTGCCGGGGAAAGATAATTCAACGAGCTGTGCGGCCTGAAAGTATTGTATCCCAGCCGCCATCTTTCAATCAACACCTAGGCCTCATTTAAGGTATAGAAGATCTCTCCATTTAGCAATTCATCCCTCAGTTTGCCATTAAAGCTCTCATTGTGACCGTTTTCCCAGGGACTGCCCGGTTCAATAAAAAGTGTCCGGACACCCAGCCGTTGGTTCGTTTGGCGCAAGTCAACCCAGTCTAATTTATTTATTTTTTTCGTTAAAATGGGCGGGGGTTGAAATATTTTTAGGGGTTTGATAAGGTATCGCTCTAACAAATAGCCAGGTTAAGTAAAAGGGAGGGTCTTTTATATGAACAAAACCATCAATAAATCCGTTATCGAGCTTGTCGAAGGCGATATCACAGAAATGGATACTGATGCTATTGTTAATGCAGCGAATGCGGCTCTCCAGCTCGGGGCCGGTGTAGCCGGAGCAATCCGGCGCAAAGGGGGTCCAAAAATTCAGGAGGAGTGTGATAAAATCGGAGGCACGTTTGTGGGCGGCGCAGTGATCACCACCGGAGGAAATTTAAAAGCCCGATATGTAATCCATGCAGTAGGGCCCCAGATGGGGGAAGGAAATGAAGACGAAAAATTAAAAAATGCCACCTTAAACAGCCTCAAGGTCGCTGAACAAAACAAATTAACAAGCATTGCTTTCCCGGCTATCAGCACCGGCATTTTCGGCTTTCCGCTCGACCGGTGCGCCCAAATCATGCTCTCCGCTACCGGCAACTTTCTCAAAAAACAAACATTGATTGAAAAAGTTGTTTTTTGTCTCTTTGGGGGGAGAAAGTTATGACACCTTCCGTGCGGGTCTAGCGCAATTGAAATAAGAACCATGCTCTTCAAGACCATGCCGCGGAAGCTGGGGATAATTTTTGGGTTGCCCAGTTTTTGGTTCTGAAGGTTTTCAGAAAGAAACACCGCTAATTATGTTTGAAACAAAGAATATCTGATGGCGTAAAATTTAATCTATGAAAACTGGAATCCTCCTTATACTCAACCTCAGCCTAGTTGGTGCTGTTTATTTTTCTGCTCCGCAAGCCAGGTCTCCTTTCTTATTACTTAAAGGGGCGATGGTGGCTCACCTGGCTCTCCATCGCAGTCATTACCCTTATGGACGAGCTCACCTCGGTCTTCTACGCCCCGGCTGAGGCTTACCGCTTCATCGGTTTGAGCGCTATTTTCTTTATTGCTTTTACTTCCTTGTTCATCCGTTTCTTGTCTACCCGGCTGGTGGAGATTGCTGAGATCCTTGAGCACCATGGTCTTATCGGTGGCGGGGTTTATTCTTTCTCCTACCTGGTGCTTGGCCCCATGGTCTCGTTTGTGGCTGTGGCCTCCATCATGGTAGATTATGTGCTCACTGCCTGCATTTCAGCCGTGAGCGCCGTCCTCAATGCTTCATCCTTTTTTCCTCTGTCTCACTCAGTTATAATGACCGTGGTTCTGGCGATCATCTGGTTTGTGGCGGGACTCAACATCTTGGGGATCCGGGATAATGCGCGGTTTACCTTTACCATTTTTATCGTGGCTGCTTTCGTTTTTCTTAACCTGATTGCCACCGGCGTCATAGGCCTGGACAGCACCTCCATGACCCACCTCAAGGAGGCCGCGCATTACACGCAGAGCCGGTTGCAAACCGGCTCCTGGATTAAGACCTACGATATTTTCATTGCCTCGATAGCGAGCTGTATCTTAGCATATTCCGGGGTCGAATCCGTACTGCAGACTGCCGGCCTCGTGCGTAACTGGCTGGAGATTCGCAAGGCTTATTGGTTTTTAGCTTTTACGGTAGGCCTGGTGACCCCGATAGTGGCCGCATTGGCCTTATCAGCAAATATTGACTTTGCAAAACATGAAGGCGACCTCATCACCTATTTCGCCACTTTGGTGAATGGTGTTCCCTTCGGGATGGCCGTGGGGGCATTAGCCAGCTTCACCCTGACCATGGCCGTCAACACTGCCTTTGTGGCTTCCAGCGAACTCATGGAGCGCGCAGCTCATCGCTATGGATTTCTCTGGCTCATCGCCACCAACCACCGCCAGTCCCTCTACCGCATTCACCTTCTCAACGCTATCTTTTTCTCGGCTATCATTTTTATCACCCAAGGCAGCCAGATGATCCTGGCAGATATGTACGCTTTGGGCCTAATCGCCTGCTTCTCCATTAACATGGGGTGTCTTATTATCTACCGTTATTTCATGGGCACCAAAGAGGTCATCTCTTTCCATACCAATCGTTTATTTACCCTGGTGATCTGGATTGTCCTTGTGAGCTGCTTTATTTTCTTGGCTATTAAAAAACCCCACGGTACGATGTTGTGGGCTACAGTTACTGGGATAGTTTTGCTCGGTGGTTTTATAATGGCTCGAAAACGCGCGCCAGAGATCAAGGAGATAGAAAAGACAGACAGCGAGATGGAGATGATTCTCCAATTAGCTCAATCTTCCAGCCCTGATCTCCACATCTATTTTCGACGACCCTGGGAAGAAGCTTTGAGCAACCCAAAAGACAGTGAGGCTTATGTCACTTTTTATTCACCTCGGCAGGGGATCCCCAGCAAAGTGGCGCCCAACCACTATCGCTTCCCTCTTATCAATACAAGTTTGTACCAGAGAATGGTTGCTGTCTTGAAAGTTGTGGAGTATGAAATGCCGGAGAGTCAGATCGCCGTGTACTTTGGCTGGCCCATGTCTTCCTGGCTGGATCGTTTCAGCATCGGGGTTATGGTATTTAATCTGATGCGCTTGCCTCGGATTTTTCCAAAATTTCAGTTCGTTATTAATTATCTTCCCCGGATGAAACCATCCTGACCTAATTGAACAAAAACCGCTGCTTCCCATCACACAACATGTTTTAACTTCAAGAAAATTTTTTCTTTTGATTCAATAAATTTTCGTCCCCTGCAATTTTTTATGCTTTAAAAAAAACTTCATAAAAGATATGGGGCCTAATTTTTTTCTTGAAGTTGCGAATTTTTTAATAAATTGAACAAATTTCGGTGGCTATAGCTACTGAGGGCACGAAACTGCGGGTGCAGGGCTTGCGGCAAGACCGAAAAATAGGTGAGTTTTAACGGATTATTAACTTATCCTTTCGATGTATTCTCCGGTCCGGGTGTCAATTTTTACCTTATCCCCTTCATTAATAAAGAGGGGTGCTTGTATTACTGCTCCGGTCTCGAGGGTTGCAGGCTTGCTTCCCCCGCTGGCCGTGTCCCCTCGGACTCCAGGGTCCGTTTTGGTCACCATAAGCACAACGAACATCGGCACTTCAACCCCGATGAGATTTCCCTGATGAAAAAGGGCGGTGATGGTGATATTTTCCTGGAGGTAGTTTTTGCTTTCTCCTAACTGATCTTCGGTTAAAAATGTTTGCTCGTACGTTTCTAAGTCCATAAAATAATGCTGTTTCCCCTCTGCATAGAGGTACTGCATGGATTTTTCTTCTAGGTCTGGTTTTTCAACTTTTTCCCCCGCCCTTAGAGTCCGATCAATAATCCGGCCGGTAGCTAAGTTCTTTAATTTCGTCCTGACAAAGGCGCCGCCTTTCCCTGGCTTAACATGTTGGAACTCGACAATGCTGTAGGGTGTTCCCTCAAGTTCTATTTTTAGCCCCCTTCGAAAATCACTAGTAGAGTACATCTGTCACCCTCCTAATTTAGGATCTCTAGGTTTTTTGGTATAAGAGTAAGCACCTCACAGCCATCCCGAGTTACCACGACCATGTCTTCGATTCGAACTCCTCCCCAGTTGGGAAGATAAATTCCCGGCTCAATGGTAAAGACCATCCCTTCTTCAAGGATTTCGTTTTTTAACGGAGAAATGCGCGGTTCCTCATGCACAGAAAGCCCTATTCCATGGCCAGTCCCGTGTCCAAAGTATTTTTCAAATCCTTTTTTTTCTATATAGCCTCGGGCTGCTTTGTCTATCTTTTGTGAAGAAACGCCTGGCTTAATTTTCTCAATCGCTCGATCATGAGCTGTTTTTATAATGTTAAAAACTTCCTTTTGTTTTGGAGCAGGGATTCCCATCACCATAGTACAGGTCTCGTCACTGCAGTATCCCTGGTATCGGATCCCAAAATCTATCATAATCAATTCCTGTGTGCCGATCTTTTTTCCGCTCGCAACCCCGTGGGGCAACGCTGACCGCTTTCCGCTCGCAACAATAATATCAAAAGCTAATTTATCTGCCCCCGCTTCTTTTGCCGCAGATTCATAGGCTGTGGCAACTTCTTTTTCCGTGACCCCGAATTTTATTTTCTCTTTCATTTTTTGAAATCCTTGAGTGGAGATTGCTATCGTCTGGCGAATAACCTTTATCTCCTCCTTTTCTTTTTTTATCCTGAGCGTGCGCAACCCTTCTTCTATGGGAATGAGGGCTCTACCCGAAAGTCCTTTCTCTAGTTCTTTGAAGTCAGCGCAAGAAATCGCTTTTGCATCAAACCCTACCTTCTTCAGCTTAAGCCGTTTTATCAATTTTATCGTGTCTTCTATTCGCCTGGAAATTTTAAGAGTTTGAAAAAGCGGCGCTTCGAGCTTTGCCTGGGTAGTAAAGCGGGAATCAACGAGTAAAAAAAGAGCCTCCGGCGCTATCAGCGCGGAGGCCTCATCTCCAGTAAAGCCGCTAAGATATCGAATGTCGGTCAGGTCATTTATTAAAAAAGCTTCAATCTTCTCCTTTTTTAAAATCTGAAGCGCCCGGTCGATTCTTTTTTTCTCATTAAGCTGTTTCTCCATCCTTCCCACTAGTTAGGTTTTGCGGGCTGAAACTTTTATTCTATTAGTAGCTCTTTTTAAAGCTAAAGCCACCTCTGAAAATTGGCTGTCATCGGAGGACAAGATTTTGAGTTTTTCTTCGGCTTGAATCTTGGCCGTTTCAGCTCTTTTTATGTCAATTTCCTGGGCCAGTTCAGCGGCTTCTGCCAAAATAGTTACTTTATCGTTTCCCACCTCGGCAAATCCACCACTAATAGCTAGCCAATATTCCTGATTATCTTTTTTTATTGCAACTTCTCCTGTTTCTAAAGTAGTAACCAAAGCAGCGTGTCCGGGCAAAACACCAAACTCTCCAAGTCCTCCCGGTGCGGTAACCATCTCTATTGAATCACTAAACACCACTTTTTCTGGGGTAAGAATATCTAAATGGATTGCGTCTGCCATGTTTGTCTCTTTTATCCAGCTAATCGTTTTGCTTTTTCAATTGCTTCTTCAATGCCACCAACCATATAGAAGGCCTGCTCTGGAAGATCGTCATGTTTTCCTTCGATTATTTCCTTAAACCCTCGGATCGTGTCCTCCAGTTTTACATACTTCCCAGGAGTGCCGGTAAACTCTTGAGCAACAAAAAATGGCTGGGAAAGGAATCGTTGAATTTTTCTTGCTCGCGCTACCGCTATTTTATCTTCATCAGACAATTCTTCCATGCCCAAAATAGCAATAATGTCCTGAAGGTCTTTATACCGCTGGAGAATCACTTGGACTTCCCGGGCCACCCGGTAATGATCTTCTCCGACCACTTTGGGGTCAAGAATCCGGGAGGTTGAGTCCAGGGGGTCAACAGCCGGATAGATCCCGAGCTCTGCGATCTGCCGAGACAAAACGGTCGTTGCATCCAGGTGGGCAAAGGTGGTCGCGGGCGCAGGGTCGGTCAAGTCATCAGCAGGAACATAAATAGCCTGCACTGAGGTGATTGAGCCTTTCTTGGTTGAGGTAATTCTTTCCTCAAGTTCTCCCAAGTCTGTGGCTAATGTGGGTTGATACCCCACGGCTGATGGCATACGGCCCAAAAGCGCCGAAACTTCAGAGTTGGCCTGGGTAAAACGGAAGATGTTATCAATAAAGAGCAAAACATCTTGCCCTTCTTCATCCCTAAAGTATTCTGCTGCCGTTAAGGCGGAAAGGCCAACCCGAGCACGGGCACCCGGGGTCTCGGTCATCTGTCCGTAAACCAAAGCACATTTCGAAATAACTCCTGATTGCTTCATTTCCAACCACAGGTCATTTCCTTCTCTGGTCCGCTCGCCAACACCCCCAAAAACTGAATAGCCTCCGTGGTGAACCGCAATATTGTGGATCAGTTCCATAATAATAACTGTTTTTCCAACCCCGGCGCCTCCAAACAGACCGATTTTCCCCCCTTTTGAATAGGGTTCCAATAAATCAATAACTTTTACTCCGGTTTCGAGTGCCTCCACTGCTACATTCTGTTCGACAAACGAAGGAGATGGCCGGTGAATGGGGTAGCGCTTTTTCGTGATGACCGGGCCCATTTCATCAACGGGCTTTCCGATTACATTGAGCACCCTTCCCAAGGCCTCTTTTCCTACCGGAATAGTTATCTGCTCTCCTCGATAAACCCCTTTTTGGCCCCGCACTAAACCATCAGTGGTTTCCATGGCGACACATCGAACGGTATCGTCACCGATATGTTGAGCCACCTCAAGAATAAGGTTCCCTTCAGTGTCGTCAACATTTGGATTGGTTAATTCAATAGCTCCAAATATTTCCGGAAGATTCCCGGTATCGAACCGCATATCAACCACTGGGCCTATTACCTGGGTTATTTTCCCTTCGCTTACTACTTCTCTGGTCATTAGTGATTATCCTCCTTAAAGGATACGAGTTATTTTTTTAAAGCTTCGGCTCCGCCAACGATATCTAAAAGCTCCTTGGTGATGGCGGCTTGTCTGGCTTTGTTATAAATTAAGTCTAAATCCGCAATAACCTCCCTGCAGTTATTAGAGGCTGTATCCATGGCAGTCATTCGCGCAGCATATTCGCTGGTCTGAGATTCTAAGATGGCTTTTAATATCTGACTTTCAAGATATTTTGGTAAGAGCTGGTCTAAAATTTCTTTTTGGCTTGGTTCAATTATATAATCTTTCGGGGCCTCGGCCTCTATCCCGGCCGGGGTGGTGGGAATGGGCAGAATGGTTTCTTGGGTTATTTCATGTCGGACTACTGATTTAAAAGCAGAATAGTAAAGATGAACCTCATTCCATTCACCGGTCAAAAAATAATTTTTTGCTTCCCTGGCGATCTCCGCGGCTAATTCATAATTAGTTCTTTCACGGTCTTCGTGGTATTTCTTTTTTGTTTCAAAATGTTTTTTTGAAAAAAAATCACCCCCCTTTTTCCCCACCGTAAGGAAGGATGCTTTTCCCAGACCTTCTCCCATTTTTTTAAGGTCTCTTGCAGCCCTAAAAATTATGCTGTTGTTAAACGACCCACACAACCCCTTATCGCCGGTAACCAGTATAATTCCCAGCCTTTTCTTTTCCTCGCTGGAAACAAAGAAGGGGTGATCTTCAGGGGTCATCCCTTTGCACATCTCCAGAACCAAATGCTTTGTCGCCTCAGCGAACGGCCGGGCTTTTAAAGCTTTCTCCTGGGCTTTCCGCAATTTTGCAGCCGAGACCATTTGCATGGCCTTGGTAATGGTCTGCGTATTTTTTACGCTAGCAATTCGCCTTTTTATTGATCTTAGTGTTGCCATTATGCTTCTACGACAAACTTTTCTTTAAATTTTGTAAGCGCTTCTTTAAGCTTTTTATCAATATCTTCGGTCAATTCTTTTTTGGCCTTGATTTCATCCAGCAGACTTTTGTAATTATTTAGCATAAAATCAGAAAGTTCAGCTTCAAAACGCGCCAAAGATGACTCGGGAAAATCATCAACAAACCCTTGGGTCCCGGCATAGATGATAACAATTTGTCTTTCTACCGGAAGCGGGTTGTATTGTCCTTGCTTCAAGAGTTCGACCAAGCGGCTTCCACGGGCGAGCTGGGCCTGGGTAGCTTTGTCAAGGTCGCTTCCAAATTTTGAGAATGCTGCCAGCTCTCGGTACTGCGCTAAATCAAGTCGAAGGCTTCCGGCAATCTTTTTCATGGCTTTGTTTTGGGCATTACCACCCACTCGAGAAACCGAGAGACCAACATTAATTGCGGGCCTGATCCCGGAATAGAAAAGCTCTGGCTCCAGATAGATCTGGCCATCGGTAATAGAGATCACGTTAGTAGGAATATAAGCGGAAACATCTCCTGCTTGGGTCTCGATGATCGGAAGGGCGGTTAAAGAACCCCCACCCAAAGCATCGTTTAGTTTTGCTGCTCGTTCCAAGAGCCGGGAATGAAGATAAAAAATATCGCCCGGATATGCTTCTCTTCCTGGCGGCCTTCTCAATAAGAGGGATAACTGCCGATAAGCAACCGCATGTTTAGAAAGGTCGTCATAAATAACGAGAGCGTGCTGCTTGCTATCCCGGAAGTATTCTCCCATAGCACACCCGGCAAACGGAGCGATATATTGCAGGGGGGCCGGGTCACTGGCAGTAGCTGCCACCACGGTGGTATATTTCATTGCGCCGTATTTTTCGAAGAGATCAACCACGCGGGCAACTGAGGAGCGCTTCTGCCCTATGGCGACATAAATACAAAAAACATCAGTGTCCCGCTGGTTAATAATCGCATCAAGGGCGATGATACTCTTTCCGGTGCCGCGGTCTCCGATGATTAACTCCCTTTGTCCTCGACCAATCGGAATCATAGCATCAATTGCTTTTATGCCGGTCTGGAGAGGCTCTTTCACGGGCGATCGGAACACCACCCCCGGAGCCCTTACTTCAACATTGCGATATTCTTTAGAGTCTATTTCTCCTTTTCCATCAATGGGCTTTCCTATGGCATCTACTACCCGGCCAATAAGCGCTTCGCCCACGGGAACCTGGGTGATCCGGTTTGTCCTTTTTACCAGATCGCCTTCTTTGATATGGACATCTTCTCCAAGAATTGCCGCCCCAACGTTATCTTCCTCAAGGTTTAGAACCATTCCTATAATTCCGTGAGGAAACTCGATAAGCTCGTTGGCCATAACGTTTTGAAGGCCATAGATCCGTGCAATCCCATCTCCTACGGAAAGCACCCTTCCGACCTCTCTAATGTCTACTTCTTTTTCATATTTACCAATTTGCTCTTTTATTACCTGAGTTATTTCTTCTGCTTTGATCTCCATGATTCTTAATCCTTTTTAGATTAACGTTTCACCTATTCTTTGGAGTTGATTTCTAATACTCCCATCAAAAATTTTATCTCCCACCTCAGCAATAACCCCACCAATAATTTGTGGCTCAACCACGCTGTTTAAGAGCACCTTTTTTTGGGTAATATCTTCCAGCGACTTTTTAATGCTCTCAAAATCTCTTGTAGAAAGAGGCCGAGCTGTTATTACCCGGGCTTTCACATATCCAGAAATCTGGTAAGTCAAGTCTTCATAAAGCTCTAAAATGGCGGAAAAGTACTGGATCCTTCTTTTGTCCACCAAAAGGCATAAAAAATTTTTTATAGTTTCCGAAAGGTTAATTTTCTCAGCCACCCCCAAGATTATTTTTTTCAGATCCTCACCTGAATAAAGCGGGCTTAAAAGAGCATTCTGGAACTCAGGAAATTTTTTTAGCAAATCAGAAAAATTTTTGAGTTCATTGTTAAATTCCTCGACCCGATTATTCTCTTTCCCGATCTCAATTAATGCTTGGGCATATCTTCGGGCAATCTTTTTATTTAACATACTTTAGATTACCTTGGAGGTTATTTTGGTAATATAATCTTTAACCAGGCGAGCGTAGTCATCATCGTTAATTTTTTCCTTTATAATTTTTTCAGCTCTCTCCAAAGATAATGCGGCGAGTTCTTTTCTTAGCTCTACCTTGGCTTGTTTTAGTTCTTGTTCGGCAATTATTTTTGCCTGCCACTTAATTATTTCGGCTTCTTTTTCTGCGGTCGTAATAATTCTTTCTTTTTCTGCTTCCCCTTCCTTTTCGACGGCTTTGCGAATTTCCTCTATCTCTTTACCCAAGAGGGCTATTTTCTTTTCGTATTCCCTTAGCTTGTTTTCCGCTAAAGTTTTTGCCTCTTCGGCTTCTTTTAACGCTTGTTGAATTTTTTCGCTTCGTTCAAAAAAGAAGGTTTTTATGCGGGGAAAAGCAAAAATATACAAAACAATGAGAAAAAGAACGAAGTTTATAACGCTAAAAATAAAGGGCCAGAGGGGCGAGCCGCCATGTCCCACTTCTGATGAAGCACAGGCAGCCTCCGCAGGGACACATAGTGTAATTATTATGAGATAAAAAACATTCATCCCGACACGCTTCTTCCTAAAGCTTTTTGTGCCATTATTTGTCCAATTGCATCAACTTGTTGGCGAAGAGTTTTTTTGGTCCGTTCGGCTTCTTCGACTAAACTTTTCCTCATTTCTTCCAAAAACCCTTGGGCTTCTTTTCTGGCCTTACCTATCACCGCTTCTCTTTTTCCAGCACCTTCTAAAATAATTTTTCTTTTTAGTTCGAGGGCTTCTTTTTTGGCCTGCCGAAATTTTTCATTATATTGCTCAAGGGTTTCTTCAGCTTTTTCGCCAACCTGATCGGCTTGATTTAAAAATCCCTCAGTTCTTTCATCTCGTTCCTGAAGAATTTTTAAAATAGGTTTAAAAAGAATCTTATTAAGAAACCATAAGACCAATAGGAAAATAACCCCCTGAACAACAAGGAGACCCGGAACAATATCAATTCCGATAAGGTTTATGGAAGAAAACATAGTTACATCATTCCTTTAAGGATAAACGCAATAACAAAAGCGTAAAGAACCAGAGATTCGATAAAGGCCAAGCCCAAGATATAAGGGACAAACATTTTATCAGTTGCCCCAGGATTCCGAGCAATTCCTTGCTGTGCACCTCCGGCAGCAGTTCCCTGTCCAATTCCACCACCAAGGGCCGCCAAACCTATAGCTAAGCCAGCCCCTAACCCAATCAACCCTTTAGCTATTGCATTATTTCCACCTGCAGCCGCACCACCCTCTTGAGCTAAAATAGGAGAAGAAATTAGCAATACTAATCCTATTACCATAAATGCTATTTTCCATTTTCTCATGACTTGCCAACCTCCTTTTTAAAAAAATTATTAATGTTCATGAGACACTGCCATACCTATATATACTGTCGCAAGTGTAGCAAAAACAAATGCCTGAATAAACGCCACCATTAAGCCTAAAACCAAAAAAATGACCGGAACAACCAGGGGAACAAGTCCAGAAAAAATGGCTAGCACCTGGTGATCGCCGGATATATTTCCATAAAGTCTCACCGTAAGCGAAAGGGGCCGAAAAATGTGACTGATAACCTCAATAATAAACATAAGTGGGGCCAGATAAATAAGTGGTCCGGCAAAATGTTTTAAATATTTTATCCCGTGTTCTTTAAACCCCAGGTAGTTATAATATAAAAAAACTATTATTGCACATGCGGCATTAGTGTAAAGATTGCTGGTGGGAGGGATAAAACCGGGGATCAGCCCCAAAAGATTACAAAAAAGGATAAAAACAAACAGGCTTCCGATTAAAGGAAGATATCTTTCCGAGTGGTTACCGATAATATCTTTCATTATATTAAGTGCAGCTTGGATAACTAATTCAAAAAAATTTTGAAAAGAAATTTTTTGGAGGGGGATAAGTGGAGTGGGCGACTTTTTTATTGAATTAAAAATTTTTGCGGAAAGGATAAAAAGAACGACCGCAATAAAAATAGTAGTAAAAATAAGCTGCCTTTCCGGATTATCAGCAATAAAAGGCAATTGAGAAAACCAAGTAAAACCGTGCTCCATCGGAAAATCCAATTTTTAAAGTTGAATGAAGAAAATCCATTCGTCACGAGAGGGGTTGTTTATCATTATAAAAACAGGCTGTCAAGATTTTTTTATTTTTCTGTGAGGGTTTTTTTAAATTTTCTAACTATAAAAATTCCTGTATTTATTCCCGCAACTATCCCCACTACAAAAAAAATCATCGTTAGCCAGGGAGAAGTTTTAAATTGTTTATCGAGCCAATATCCAACCACAAACCCCCCCACTAAGGAGGCGGCCACGTCAAAAGCAAGAGCTAAATATATTCCGTATTCTTTCAAAATAGTGGTGTGTGATTTTTAAAACGGAAAAAAGAGATTAATAATTGGTTGGTTTTTGCGATGGAAAAACAATTTCCCAACCAACGATTAAAAGAATGATTGAAAAACCAACGATAAAGGCAAAAATATTTACTACGTTGTAGCGCACCAAAAAAAACAATACTCCAAATAAAATTATCATCTTAATGATATATATTATTACTACCGTTGTCTTTCGTGGGCCAGTTTGTTGAAAAACCTTTTCTCCCATCTTACTTAACATCATAATATTTGCCAACGAAAGTCCACCCCCTATCAAGATTCCTAAAAAAATCTTTTTTGACTCAAAAAACAAACTTGCCGCTGACAAAAAAAATAAAATAATTAATGCTTTTTTTTCCGATGCTACCAGCTTCTTTTTAGTCGCTTCCTTTAGAGTCCCCATTTATTCTTTTATTTCCATCGGCATTATTACAGCGGTATATTCATCATCATCTAGTGGGTTTATTGTAATTGGGCTATCTTTGTCTTTTATTTTTATAACAACATCGTCTCCATCGATAGCGCTAATACTATCAACAAGATACCCCGCGTTAAACCCAAGTTTAATATTTTCCCCCTCATAACCTATTGGAATCGTCTCCCTTCCTTCCCCAAAAACCGGGTTGGTGGTAAAAACCTCAAGTGTATCTTTGCCAAAAAACAAGTTAATTGCTTTCGATCTTTCTTCAGCGATAACAGAAATTCTTTTTAAAGAATTAAAAAAACGAAGCCGATTAATTATCGCTTTATTTTTTGTTTCTTCAGGTATTGCTTGTTTATAATTTGGAAACTCTTCATCAATAACCCTAATTGACAACACCATATTTTCTTTTTTAAATATCCCAGTATTCTGTTTTAAAAGAAAAAATAGGTTTTGGTTGTCTGAACCTTCATCCAACATCTTTTTTAATTCCAAAAGACCTTTTTTAGGGAAAAGAAGTCCTTTTTCGAGTGGTTCCATTGCCAAGATTCCTTGCTCACTAACCCCTTCTATCTCTTTATCAATCATTGATAGCCTATGTCCGTCGGTTGCAACCATACGGATTACGTTTTTTCCTGCTTTTATTATTTTTTCAAAAAATACCCCGTTTAGATTCGCTCTTGTTTCGTCGTTTGACGCAGCAAAAATAGTTTTTTCAATCATTTCTTTTATATTTTTTTTATTAACTTCCTGAAATTGTTCTTCTTCTAAAAAATTTATTTCAGGGAATTCCTTGGCATCTACACCGACGACATTAAAAAAAATATTATCTGTGGTAATTTCTATCCAATCATTTTCTTTTCTTTTAAAAAAAATTTCTTTATCCGGCATTTCTTTTATTATTTCAAAAGCTTTTTTAGAATCTAAAACAATACTTCCTTTTTCAAAAATTTCAGCTTCCAAAAATTCTTTTATACTTACCTCTAAATTCGTGGCGTTTATTTCTATTCCCCCAACCCCCGTTTTTATGAGAATATTAGAAAGAATTGGTTTAATTTCTCTTCGCTCAATAATACCTTGGACTTTTTGAAGAGCTTTTAATAATTTTTTATGGGATATTTTAAATTTCATATTTATTATTATCTTAAAAAATTTGTTATAAAAGAGTTAAGTTATTTTTAGTATTAAAGAAAAAATAAACAAAAAGAATGGAGATGGTTGTTATTTTTTGTTGAAAAAAACTAATAAAAATCTTATATCACTGAAATTATTTTTTTTAAATAGATAAATTCTTTTTATATATTTTATATTTATAAATAATTAATTAAAAAATATGTTTTTGAATGTGTATATTAATCATCACCCCAACACAAAACAAAGAGATTGCAAGCGAAGAACCACCGTAACTAAAAAGGGGGAGGGTAACCCCAACGGTTGGTAATAAACCAAGAGTCATCCCTATATTTATGACAATTTGCCAAAAAAATAAGGCGGTTATACCATAACCAAGGAGCAACCCAAAACTGTTTTTAGCAGAAGATGCGATAAATAAAAAACGAAAGAGTAATCCAATATAAAGAAAACCTAAGACTAACGCCCCGGCAAAACCCCATTCTTCACAAAAAACCGAAAAAACAAAATCAGTATATTTTTCCGGAACAAAATTAAGCTGAGATTGCGTTCCCTTTAAATAACCTTTTCCAAAAAACTTTCCCGACCCAACCGCAATCTTGGATTGAAGAACCTGATAGCCTTTTCCCAGTGGGTCTAAGGAAGGATTTAAAAAATGGACAACCCGGTCTTTTTGATAATCTTTTAATAAGTAGTTCCACGAGAGGGGGAAAAAAAGAAACGCACAAAATAACAAAATATAGAGAGTTCGAAACCGGACTTTTACAAAAAAAACCAAAGAAAAAAAGATTAACACCAAGAGCAACGCAGACCCGAGGTCTGGCTGAAGAAAAATAAGAAAGAAAGGGATGATTAAGAAGCATACGGGAATAGACAAAGAAGATAAACTGAAACCCCGTGGGTCAAATTTACCTTTAAACCACTTTGCCAAAACAATAATAAGGGAAAGTTTTACAAACTCTGAGGGCTGAAGATTAAAGGGACCAAGGGAAAGCCAACGCCTTGACCCAGAAATAAATTTACCCTGAAAAAGAACCAAAATAAGAAGAAAAATAACAAAAAAATAAAGAAAATAACCAAATTGTTCCAAATGCGAATAGTTTAAAAAAGACCCTAAAAACAACAAAATAACTCCTAAAAAAAGCCAATAAACCTGTTTTTTATAAACGCCCCCTACAGCGTGCACCGAAACACTCGCACTATAAAGATTAAGAACCCCAAAACCCACAATTAATAAGGCAATAAAAAAAAGACTCAAATCAAAACGGGTAATTAAACGCCGATCAAAAAGAAAAAAAGTGGAAAGCATATCTACGGCCTTTTATTCTCGAGATAATATTTGATTACATCCCGGGCGATTGGAACAGCAGCAACCGAACCAAAACCACCATGCTCAACCAAAACCACAACAGCTATTTTGGGGTCATTAAAGGGGGCAAAAGCAAAAAACCACGCGTGGTCTTGCAAATAGCTTGGTAGCTTAGAACGCGCCTCCCCTGGGGGCAAGCCAACAACCTGGGCGGTCCCGGTTTTTCCCGCTATTTCTATCCCCGCCACCCGGGCAGCCTTTGCGGTACCATTTTGCCCTTGGACAACCCGCAAAAGAGATTCCCTGATAATATTAATAGATGCAGGCGAAATAGGGAGTTGAGGAACCTCGGTGCACTTAAAGTCTTTTAATATCGTTCCGCGTTCGTCTTCCAATTTTTTAACCAAGGAAGGCGTGTGCAGCTTTCCCCCGTTTGCAATTGTGCTGATCAATACGAGCATTTGAAGAGGAGTGGCTACATAAAAACCCTGGCCAACCGCGCAGGATAGTGTTTCCCCCTTTTGCCAAGGAATGTGGAAAGTCTTTTCCTTCCACTTACTGGTGGGAACCAGCCCTCCTTTTTCGTTTTCTAAAATTAGACCGGTAGGCCTTCCTAACCCAAATAATTTTGCATAATATGCCAAGAGGTCAACTCCGACCGAATGCCCAACCTGATAGAAATATACGTCACAGGATTGTTCTATGGCTTCAAAAAGATTTAAAGTTCCATGACCACCTTTTTTCCAACACCGATAAAGACGATTTCCAAAACTAAAAGAACCGTTGCAAAAAGTTTTCGTATCTGGAGTTATTTTGCCCTCTTCTAGGCCTGCGATCGCAGTAACTATCTTAAATAAAGACCCTGGGGGATAAAGTCCCTGGATGCCTTTATTGGTAAGGGGATGAAAAGGGTTTTTTATTAATGCACCCCAGTCTTTAGAAGATATTCCCCGAGAAAAAAGGTTGGGGTCAAAAGAAGGGTGGCTTACAAAGGCCAAAATCTCGCCTGTATCAGGGTCCATGGCGATAACACTACCGTTTTTTTCTCCTAAGGCTTGATCCGCAAAACTCTGTAGGCCTAAATCAATAGTCAAAAAAAGATCTTCTCCAGGAACAGAACCGACTGAACCCAACACCCCCTTTGTTCTTCCCAGAGAATCGACTTCAAACTGAAGCCAACCAGGGCGTCCTTTAAGGGGATTTTCAAAAACTTTTTCTATTCCTGATTTGCCTAAAAAATCATCGGGGGTATAGCTTGAATATTCTGGTTGGGCTAGTTCAGATTCATTTATTTCACCCAAGTAACCAAGAACATGAGCCAAATCTTCTTTTAACGGGTAATTTCGTTTTGGAAAAAACTCAACCACCACGTTGGGAAGGTCTAGTTTGTGGAATTCTATCCCGCTCAATTCTTTCCGGCTTACATCCAACTTAATTTTTATTGGTTTAAAACGAGGAAGGTACAAAGAGTTTTTTACCTTTTTTATAATCTCCTCTGGATCAAGATTTAAAATCTCACTTAACAAGGGTAGTATTCCCTTAAGCTGATTTATTCCCGAATACAAGAGAGAAACATCAAAAGAAGGTGCGTTGTTTGCGAGAATCCGGCCATTTCGATCATAAATGACGCCCCGAGGGGCAGGTATTTCTTGGATTTTAATCCGGTTATTTTCAGAAAGATCAAAAAAATAATCCCCCCTTACCACCTGAAGATAAAAAAGCCGGACAAAAATTATTAAAAAAACCAGAAAAACAAAAAACTTTAAAAAGCCAAGCCGTTGCGAAAGGGCCTCGATTATTTCTTGATCAAAGTCCATAAGCCTATTTTGTCTGCCGTTCTTTTATAAACTTTTCAAATTTATTAGCAAGAGGAAACATCAAAAGAAATAATAAAAAAGTAAAAAAACCCTGTGACATAGAAGTCTTTAAAATGATTTTCAGAGTTCCCCAGTTTTTTCCCATCAGCCCAAACAACAGGTGAATTAAAAGAGAGTCTAATAAAAACAAAAAGAGAACCACGCCCACCCAGAGGAGCTTGTTTTCTAAAAAAAACAATTTCTTGAGAATTTGAATAAAACAAAACAAAACTAACCTTAAAAACAAAAAAATACCCATGGGCCCCCCTGAAAACAAGTCCATTAGAAAACCAAGCCACATCACCAAAAAACAACCCTGAACCGGCTTTTGAAAAAGACATATATAAAGTATGAGGGGGATGGTAAAGTCGGGTTTTATCGGAAAGAGATAGCAATTTGCTATCGGGTTCGTCTGTACAACTATACAGAAAAGTCCAAAGATGGCTAAAAAAAGAAACTCCCACATAGATTATGACGCCAGATCGAGGACAACAAAGACTTCTTCGGTTTTTTTAAAATTCACCAACGGCCGAATAATTACTTCTTGGAAGGTAGAAAGCTTATTCTTTTTTAGGGAGACGATTTTGCCCACAATAGTTCCTTTGGGAAAAAATCCTTCTAACCCAGAAGCTATTACCCAATCGCCCAAGCATACATCTTCTGATCCCAGCACATATTTCATTTGGCAAAACCCCCCTCCAATTCCTTCCACCACCCCCTGGCTTCGGGTTCTCTGAACAAGAGCATCCAAGGCAAAGCCTTGATCGGTTAAAAGAAGGACTGCGGAAAACGAATCTGCCTCCTTTAAAATCCTTCCCACCGCGCCATCAGGACATAAAACCGCCATGCCTTTTTTTATCCCTTCGTTCCTCCCTTTGTTAATGAAGAAAGACTCAAAATATAGCGAAGCGTCAACTCCAACAACTTCAGCCGCCACCAGCTTATGGGGGGTATTTTTTTTAAATTCTAAAAACTTCCGAAGTCTTTGATTGCTAAAACGGCTTCTTGTAGAAGAACATTTTCTTGACGAAGCGTTTTGATTTCTTGGTTTAATATTTGGTTTTTTTTTTTGGTTTCGATCAAAAACACATACCGCCTACAAACGCGAACAGGAAAAGAAAAAACCGTGTTTATAGTTTTCTGGAAATAAGAAACCACAGAAAACGCCCCGGGTTCTATAAAGCGAAAACTCGGAGGACGTTTTAAGTTATAGAAAAAATAGAGAAAAGCAGCCAACAAAACTAAGAGGACAAAAAGGGGGAAACCATACTTTCGAGAAAAAATTGACATAACAGGAAAAACTTCCCGGGAGGTGATGTTTAATCCCTAAGCATAACATTTTTTAGAAGGTCCAGTTCATCCAGGGCTTTCCCAGAACCAAGCACCACAGCCGTAAGGGGGTCGTCAGGGATAACAAAAGGCAAGCCGGTTTCTTCTCGGAGAAGAACATCAAGATTTTTCAACAATGCGCCCCCGCCCACTAAAACTATCCCCTTATCTACAACATCTGCTGCTAATTCTGGAGGAATCCGCTCTAAGGCGGCTTTAACTACCTCAACAATACTTTTTATAGGCTCTCTTAAGGCGGTCATTATTTCTTCAGAGGTTATCTCTAAAGTCTTGGGGACCCCCAGGACCAGGTCGCGACCTTTCACATCAGCGGTTTTTATGGTTTCTTCTGGATAGGCAGTTCCAATAGTCATTTTTATCATCTCTGCGGTTCGCTCGCCGATTAGAAGGTTGTGCTTTCGTTTTATATAATTCACGATCGCTTCATCCATTTTATCCCCAGCCACCCGGATTGATTGGCTGAAAACTATTCCTGAAAGCGAAATAACCGCCACCTCTGTAGTTCCTCCGCCGATATCCACGACCATATTTCCCCACGGCTCATCCACCGGAAGGCCAGCGCCGATGGCGGCAGCCATTGGTTCTTCAATCAAATAGATTTCACGGGCGCCAGCCTGAAGCGCAGTTTCGCGGACCGCTCGTTTTTCAACCGAAGTAATTCCGGAAGGAACGCTAATAATTATTCGGGGACGAATCAGGTTTCTCCGGTTGTGGGATCGTTCTATAAAATAGCGAATCATCGCCTCCGTAACCTCAAAGTCCGAGATCACCCCATCTTTCATGGGGCGGACCGTCATGATGTTGCCCGGTGTTCGACCCAGCATTTTTTTTGCCTCATTGCCGACGGCAAGAATTTTTTTACCGCCTTTTCCATCCCTCTGGAGGGCGACGACCGATGGTTCATTAGACACAATGCCCCTGCCCTTCACATAAACTAACGTAGTAGCAGTCCCGAGGTCTATTGCCAGATCATTAGAAAACATACCAATAATAGAATTAAGAAATTTCATTTTAATCCCTTGTTTTAAAAGAAAAAATAATTTGGCTCTCGAATAAAAGCACGCGACAACCTAATGCTTAACAGAACCCCTGATTTTTTTCAAGAAAATAATAGAGAGAAATTTTTTGTATTAAAGTAATTATAATGATAATGATAAAAAAGAAAACGGTTGGCAAGGATTATTACCGAAGAAAGGACAAACGCGATGCTTAGTGTTTTAAGAAAATATGCGAGATCAATTTTTATCTATTTTATTCCTTTTCTCATTATTAGTTTCGTGTTGTATTTTGGCTGGACCGACATCCGCAAAAGGCAAGAAAGTTGGATGGTAAAAGTAAACAAGAATACTATTTCGGCAGCCGAATATCGTAAATATTACACGCAGCTGATAGATTACTACAAAAAGATTTATCAGGTGGACCTGACCCCAGATCTGATTGAAAAACTCGGGATAAAACAACAAATCACTGACAACCTCGTTAACGAACTTCTTTTTCTGGAAACTGCGGAAAAGGCCGCCCTGATGGTCCCGGAAGCCGAGGTGAAAAAAACCATTGAAGCAATACCCGGATTTCAAAAGAACGGAAAATTTGACGCCCAAACATATCAAGAGCTTTTGTATCAGAACAAAGTCACCTCGCAAGAATTTGAAAACGACCAGCGAAAAGGACTCATGGTCTCTCGAATAAGAGATTTAGTAATCGATGGAGTAAAATATTCCGAAAAGGAACTTCAGGAAAAGTTTATTTGGGAAAATGAAAAGGTTGATCTGGAATTCGCGGAGATTGACCCCGAAACTTTTTTCAATGTGGGCGAGCCCAGGGAAGAAGAAATAAAAGCTTATTATGATAAGCATAGAGAAGAGTTCCGCGTGCCCGAAAAAATCAAAATTAGTTATATAGAATTTTCGCCCGGAGATTTTCAAAACAAAACCTCGGTTTCTCCCGAGGAAATTGATGAGTACTACAAAAATTTTTCCGAGGAATTTTGGGAGCCCAGGAAGGTCCATGCTCGGCACATATTAATCAAAGTTAATCCAGGCGCAAAAAGCGAAGAGAAAAAAGAAGCTGAAAAGAAAGCTGAGGAAATTCTTTCTCTCATTAAGGGAGGAAAGCCTTTTGAGCGCATGGCCCTCATGTATTCCCAAGATCAGGCCACCGCCAAAGAGGGGGGGGATTTAGGGTTTTTCCCCCGGGGCCAAATGATAAAGGAATTTGATGATGTCGCTTTTGATCTTAAGCCCGGAGAGGTGAGCGGGGTGGTTGAGAGTAAATTTGGATTTCATATAATTAAAGTTGAGGAAATAAAAGAAGAGAGAACAAAACCACTTGAGGAAGCCAAGGAAGAAATCCGGGAGAAGCTCATCAAGGAAAAAACCCAAGACCTCATAAAAAAGGAGGCATATCGAGGTTACCGGACCCTGCTTAAGACGAAAGACCTTAAAGGATATGCTGATCAAGAGGGACTAAAGGTAGTTGAAAGTAATTATTTTTCTCGAGAGGAAAGCCCCCCTATAGCGGGAGACTCTAGGGAGTTTATGGAAGAAATTTTTGGATTTGACCCTGGAGAAATAGCTTCGCCCAAGTATATCAATGAAAGCTACTATATTATTCGGCTCGAGGATAAAAAGAAAAGCTACCTCCCCTCCGTGGGAGAAGCAAAAGAAAAAATAGTGGTGATTCTAAAAAAAGAAACTCAAAAAGAGGCTGCCAAAAGAAAAGGCGAGGAAATGCTTAAAAAGCTTATCCAAGGGAGCTCTTTTCCAGAGGCAATAACAGATCAAGAAAAACTAACCATTAAAGAAACAGGCCTTTTTACTCGCACGAACAACAACATTCCCAAAATCGGGATTTCGCCCGAGATGATGGTGGCCGCCTTTGGTTTGAGGCCCGAAGCGCCCTTTGCGAAAGAAGAATTTGAGGTGGGCGGAAAAATTTATTTAATAAAACTAAAAACAAAAGAAGAAGTGCCGCCTCAAGAGTTTCTGGATAAAAAAAGCAAAATAGAAAAAAGGTATCTTTATGAGAAAATGAATAATTATTTGGAAGATTGGTTAAAAAATGGGCGGCTTCAAGCAAACATCGTTTTTAACCAGAGGTTTAACCCCTGACAGCAATACAGGCAAAAACGAACCGACTAGGCGACCAAGAATGCACCGATTAAAAAAAGGAGTACTGATTGTCTTTGAAGGGGTTGATGGGGCAGGGAAAAGCACGCAGGCACGATTATTATACGAGCGACTAACCAAAGCTCAATTCGAAGCCGAACTCTCCAAAGAGCCGACCGAAGGAACGTGGGGAAAAAAATTAAGAAAACTGATCGAGGAGGGGCGGGGAGATGTGGGCCCGCAGGAAGAGCTTGAATGGTTTATAAAAGATCGCTTTCAACATGTGAAAGAAATTATTAAACCTGGACTAGAAAAGAACAAAATAATTATTTTGGATCGGTATTATTTTTCTACGATCGCCTACCAGGAGCCCTTGGTGTTGACCCAAGGGAAATTGAGAAGAGAAACGGTGAATTTGCCCCTGAGCCGAACCTGCTTTTTTTAATCGAGATACCACCGGGTGTGGGGATTAAGAGAATAAAAGAATCAAGGGAAAAAGAAACAGATTCGTTTGAGAGGGAAAGCTACCTTTTAAGGGTGGGCCAAATTTTTCATAGCCTAGACAAACCTTTTCTTTATCGGCTTTCTGGAGAGGAATCTGTTCAAAAGCTGAGCGACCAGACTTGGGAAATAACCACGGCCCATTTAAAAGAGCACAACCTGATCGAAAGATAACGATCTTTTTTCAAGGAGGGTTTAAAATGATTACAGGAAAATTAATCAGAATGGAAAGAATCATAAACCGTAACACCAAAAAAACGGTTATTATACCGATGGATCATGGTGTTTCTTCCGGACCCATAAAGGGATTGATCGATTTGGGGAAAACGGTAAACATGATTGCCGAAGGAGGCGCGAATGCGGTGATCGGACACTTAGGCCTTCCTCTCCATGGGCACCGGGGAACCGGAAAAGACATTGGTTTAATCCTGCATCTGTCGGCTTCAACCTCCCTGGGACCTGACCCAAATCATAAGGTTTTGGTCAACTCAGTTCAGCATGCTCTAAAAATGGGAGCCGACGGGGTTTCGGTTCATATAAATATTGGTGCTGATGATGAAGCCAAAATGCTGGAAGACTTGGGCAAGGTTGCGGTTGAGTGCATGGAGTGGGGAATACCGCTTTTAGCCATGATGTATCCCCGCGGTGCAAAAATTAAGAGCGAAAATGACGTTGAAGTAGTAAAGCACGCCGCCCGGGTCGGGGCAGAGCTGGGCGCCGACATTGTCAAGTGCCCTTATACCGGTAGTCCAGACTCATTCCGGGAAGTAGTGGCGGCTTGCTTTGTGCCGGTAGTGATCGCCGGAGGCTCAAAGCTGAGCGATGAAGAAACAGTGAAAATGATTGATGGAGCAATGAAGGCTGGGGCAGCCGGGCTTTCAATGGGAAGAAATGCTTTTCAACACGAAAAACCCGCTAAATTCGTAAGGGCCGCTTGCGCTATGGTGCACGAAAGAATTTCAACTAAAGAAGCGCTCAAGATAATCCGGTCTTAAGATTAATGGGGAATTGCCTAGCGCTCCCGAAATCTCATTTTAGAAATCCCTAACAGAAAAACTTCATCCCTAGAATCGAGACTACTCTTTTTTGTCTTCTCCAGCCCGGAAGCTTTCTTTAGTGCCAATTTTTGAGGCCTCGCGAAAGGGAAGACAAGCGGAAAAACGCAGCCAACAGAACGAAAAAACAGGGCTAAATAAAAGACACGGAAAAATCCCAAGAGGAGCCTGTCTTATGAGAAGAAGAGCAACTCCCCTTTCTCGGGCGAAGCGCATACCCCCTGCATTATAGCCGGGCCTTGTATAATTTTGCTATGCTCACGACGTGACGATAGAAAGTAACCCTCAGACTT
>CAVSIB010000026.1:0-77824 GCA_963727835.1 uncultured delta proteobacterium | reverse complement strand
AAGTAGATGCAAATCCCTTTGTCCTTGCCAACGATGTTCTGCAACTATTGATAGCGAAGTTTAAAATTTCCTCTAAATCAAGAGACTGATTTACCCTCGCCGAAATGTTATTGAGTCCGTCAGTTCAGTGTATTTGCGGGTAAGCTCATTTTCATGCGCTGCTTTTCTTCCAGGAGGTTCTCGAGGTATTCTGCACGTTCCTTGATGGTCATTCCCCATTCCGTCAGCCGGATGCCCCTCTTCTGTAAAGCCTCTCTGGTTCCGATGGCAAATTCGCACGATCTATCGCCCTTGGCGATGCAGACGGTCTCAACGCAGCTCAGATCATTTCTTTTGGTAATGGTTTGCAGAAAGGAAAGAAGGACACCAGCGGAATAGTAGCAGACCGGAACGTCGCTGACTTTGTGATGATTGCGAAATATCCACCCCTCAAAGGTGTCTTTGCAGGTAATTCTGGCATATCCCTCAGCAAACCGTAGTTCCTCGATGACAAAATCTCCAAAACCAGCTTCCGAAAAGGTATCTACTGCCTCATAAATCCCTTTGGCTGAATATTCCAGCACCCCGCTCTCGGCCGCTTTTTGGGTAAAAGTCTCAGCCAGACCCATTTCAAACATCACGCGCCGATAGGTTTCTTCCCCGGCAAAAAGGTTGATGGTCGCCCCCATGCTAAACCAGCCGCCAGAAATGTCAAGAAGACACATCCGGGTACCCCCTACATCAACCCAGCCCCGCGACTTTTTCGAGGTAAATTTTATGATTTTTTTCTCTAATTCTCCGATGCGGCGCTCTCTTTTTTTGATCTCCTCGCGCTCCCGCGAGGCAATATTTTCAAAGCGATGCATCATGACTTTCGTGGCGATAGCGAAAGTCCGATCTATGCAATCAATTGCCTTAGTCATACCCTTTTTTTCATGTTTTTTCAGAACCAACTGGAGCAGAACCTTTCTCGTTATGTTAAGAAGTCTGGCCCCCTGCGATGGATGCATCTCCTTCTGGTTTTCTCCATCAACTATCCTTTCGAGAAATGAGCCCAAGCAGGTGACGTTTTTATGTTTGATCCCCTCTATAAAAAGCTCAATCGCGATAGCAAAGGAAGCCTCTATTTTTCGTTTACCCTTTGGCTTCTCTCCATGGTACTCGCAAACACAGCGCCGGATAAGTTTCTCTTTGTTTTTCTGCACTATCGTGAGCAGTGGAACCATAAAGCCCTCGTCATAAGCCGTGAGTATTTTTTTACGCCTGTCGCCGGAGGCGCAAGAAGATTGCTTTTCGCAAAAACACTTTCATGGTCACACTATATAATTATACACAAAGAGGGTAAAGGAAAATTTCTATCGGTGTCACTAGGGCCCCCGCCTTTACGCGGTGGGACAGGTCGCAACAGGGTGAAAGCTTTTTGTTTTCGCATTGGGGAACATAGCTATATTCATGCGACCCATGGTGGCGTCTGCTGTCTTCAATAACGCATACTTGATTCGTACAATAAAAGAGAGGGTAGAGGCTGTCCGAAAATCCTCTTTCGGGAAGTCTTGTGAGAGGGCCTTGAGAGATAGCACATCATTCCTAAACCGAGGTTGCCGGACAGCCTCAGAAGCGAGAGGCTCAAAGCATGAAGCTTATTAAAGCAACAACGCCTTTATCTCATTTTTTGTGGGCCTTACGGAGCTTTGTCGTTTTTTCCGTATCAACGGCTAAGGTTTTGGAATCAATCACCACACCATAATCATTCTTTGCTGATTCTATGGACACTAGTTCATCGATAACATCCTCCTGAACCTTTTCCACTGATCGTTCAAAAGGATCTCCATACCCCCCTCCTCCGGTCTCCCAAACTTCGTAAACATCACCCTTATTGAGGGTCACATACTTGTGGACCTCGGGGTCTTCCACCGATCCCACTCGTCCTTCGCACCACCAGCTTGTTCGGTTTGGCACCTTTTCCGCCCGCTAACCCGTAGGGAGCGGTTTCCGGTAAAAGCCCGTCACCAAAATTGTCGGTCAGGATATTATCAGCTTCTGATCGAAAGATGTACGCTGTCCCCATGCCACCCCGCCATTTTCCCGGGCCAGCACTGTCTCGCAGGTATTCATAGCGAAGCAGAAAGTAAGGATCCACCAACTCATGCAGCTCCGGATCGGGAGCACGCAAACCGCCAGAACAGGAGATGACTCCCATATGATCCCAGCCGTCGAATCCTAGCGTTGCTCCAGCCCCGCCCTTACAGAGAAAGTGGATGTCGCCAAACATTCTCCCCGTTCGGGGATTGAAGCCCATGGTGGCTGGGGCAGACCATCTCGCCCATGCTGCCTGGATAAGCTGGGGTACGGCCTTGGAAAGGGCCAGCCAAACGCTTTCCACCACCGCCGCTGTTCCACAGATGGTGCAGGAGGTGCAGGGGGCAGGCTCGAGGCAGTTCACGACCGTTCCCTGGGGGGCGATCAGTGTAACCGGCCGGAGCGCACCTTCATTTTTGCGGATATCCGGGTCAACGGTATTGAACAGGGCCAGACAAACGCTGGAAAAGGTGTTGGCCTCCGTATT
Source organism: uncultured delta proteobacterium (assembly GCA_963727835.1). Taxonomy (GTDB): domain Bacteria; phylum Desulfobacterota; class WTBG01; order JAGOGO01; family JAGOGO01. Next base: position 75,279 of record CAVSIB010000026.1, on the reverse strand, counting down.
GTTGATGCCACCCTTAACCTGGGGATCAGACCCGGTGAAGTCAAAGGTGATATTTTCTCCTCGCACGCGTATCGTGAGTTTGGTTTTGACCAGCCGGTCGCGGTCGATACCATCGTGGTCGTTATAACGCTCTGCCTCGTAATCACCATCGGGAATTTTCGCGATTTCTTGCCGCATCTGTCTTTCCGTTCCATCTAAAATTTCATTCGCCGCCGCCTCCAAAGTCTCCCGGCCATACTTTTCTAAATATTCTTTCAGTTTTCTTTCTCCTACCGTGGCGGCGCCGACCTGACAATGAAGGTCTCCCTCAACCAGAAAGCGCATCATCACGTTAGCAAGGATCATGTTCCAGACGTCTTTGCGTTGGATACCTTTATCATAAATTTTGATGGGGGGAATCCTCAAGCCTTCCTGCCAGATGGTGCGAGCCTCAGGTTGATACCCGCAACAGCCGGCGCCGCCAGTGTCAGCATGGTGACCTTTTGCGACCGTCCAAAATACCAGCTCGCCGTTGCTGAAAACCGGCTTGGCAACAGTAAAGTCCGGCATATGATTGTTTCCGCCCCAGTAGGGGTCGTTATCGAGAATGACATCGCCATCATGAAGGTCATCTTTAAACATTTCAATAATTTTTTTCATCGCATACGGCGTTGCCCCAGCCAGCACTGCAATATAAGGCTTCTGAGCCAGCATCCGGCCCTGGCGATCAAAGATAGCGGTCACAAAGTCCCTTGCCTCGCTAAAAATCGGAGACCGAGAGGTTCGGTACATGGTCTCCCCAATCTCTTGACAGATCGCGTCATAACGATTGGCAATTACCGAAACCAGAATGGGGTCTAGTTTTTTCATAGAAATCCTCCTTGCTATTTATTGAATTGAAGTCACTATACGGACTCCGTTTTTTCTTTGGTCAATAACCAAACTATTATTTTTACTCCCTGTTAACCAACCCATTATTTGTCTTTAACTTCTTGATTAAGTCGTGGGGGTTGATGCCTTTGGGATGCATGATATAATTATCGTAGCTGTCCATGATGATATCATAATCAGGGGTAACAATCACCGTGGTGGTTGGCTCCTCGATAATAGCTGGCCCGAACACCACGTTGCCGTTGCCCATTTTCAGTCCATCATAAACAGGTGTATCAATCCATTTTTTGTCGAAACGGGCCTTTCGTGTTTTCTTCAGCGCATGCGAGGCATCCTTTCCCCGGAAGGGCGACTCTTTAAACACCGGTTTATCAGTTTTTCCGATGGTGCTCAATCTCACATTGATCAGCTCAGTTTCCGCCTGGGACAGCGAGTAACCATAGAGCTCATCATGCTTCTGGTGAAACGCCTGGAGCATATAAGGAATGTCCGCCACCCGTACTTCGCCGGAGTCCGACATGGGCAAGGAGACTTCCACTTCGTTGAACTGTGCCAGATACCGCAGGTCGGCGGTAAAGTGATAAGCGATTCGGTCATCCGGAATGCCTTCTTTCTTCAAGGTTTCCCGGCCGGTAGTGCGCATCTCTTTGCAGATAGTATTTAACCGCGAGAGATCGATTGTATTGGTGTTCACCGTGTAAGTGCGCACATAATCATGTTTTAGATCAGTCATCAGCATTCCTGCGGCGCAAAAGACCGAAGACCCCCGCGGCACCATCATCAAAGGAATCTTTAGTTCTTTGGCAATCATGCCGGCGTGAATGGGGCCAGCGCCTCCGGCCACGATCAGGGCGAACTCCCGCGGATCATAGCCCCGGGCCACGGAAACGATGCTTACTCCGGCAGCCATATTGCTGTTAACAATCTGATACATACCTTCGGCCGCCTCGATTATCCCGATGCCTAATTTATCAGCGACCTTCTCTTTAATGGCTTTTTCTGCTGCCTTGACGTCGAGTTTCATATCCCCGCCATGGAAATATTCGGCATCTAAGTAACCCAAGAGAAGGTCAGCGTCGGTGGACGTGGGTTCCGTTCCACCCATGCTGTAGCAGGCGGGGCCGGGTGCGGAGCCTGCGCTCTGGGGGCCCATCTGGAGCAGGCCACTGGGGTCAATCCAGCCAATGCTGCCGCCACCAGCGCCAATGGTCACAATGTCGAGGCTCGGCAAAGCGTTCCGCCAGCCTGCGATATCGCCCTCGGTTGTTACCCCGGGTTTTCCGTTATGAATTAGACAGGCGTCAAAGCTCGTGCCGCCCATGTCAACCGTGATCACGTTGTCGAGCCCATGCATGCTTCCGAACCAGAGACCCGCCACCGGCCCTCCGGCTGGACCAGACAAGAGCGTGTTTCCGGCAAACCGCATGGCCACCTCAGGGCTCATGACGCCCCCGTTACACTGCATGATAAGCAACGTGCCTTTAAAGTTGTCTTTTTTTAGACGGGCTAAAACTGCCTCCAGATATCGCTTCAGAGGCGGTCCTACATATGCGTTTAACGCCACCGTGCTGTTCCGTTCGTAGAGTCTGATCTGGGGGAGAATTTCGGTGGAAAGAGAAACAAATATATCAGGAAAAGCCTCCCGCAACATTTCCCCAATCCTTTGCTCGTGAGCGGGATTATAAAAGGAAAACAAGGTGCTCACCCCCACCGCTTCGACCCCTGCCTCCTTCATTTTCTGAATGGCAACCTTCACATCCGCTTCATTGAGGGGGGTAACTTCATTGCCCTCACAGTCAACCCGTTCTTCCACCGTGTAAACGTGTCGCCGTTTGACCAATACCTTGGGAGGATTGTACCGGGAATCGTACTGGCGATCTTTCAACCCCCGGCGCATATTCAACGCATCGCGGAATCCTTTGGTGGTGATAAAACCAGTCTTTGCTCCGGTGTTCGTTAAAACTGCATTCGTGGTAATGGTAGTTCCGTGGATAACCGCATCCACACAGCCGAAGAACTCTTCAATCGTCATACTCTTGCTCTTCGCCATCTCTTCGATGCCGTGCCTCACTCCGATACTGGGGTCGGGAGGCGTTGTCAGCACTTTAAAAACTTCGTGTTTTCCCTCCTCATCTACTAATAAAAAATCTGTAAATGTTCCTCCAACGTCAATACCAATTTTAAACCTCATATGGCCTCCTTTTGCTGTTGTAGAAGCACTTTCAACAATAATAAAAATTATATGAAAACCCTATCCTCAGAGCAATGGTTTATTGCCCGTATCATTGTGTAAAATAAGTTGGCGAAGATTTCTGGTCATGATGTCGAATTCATCACTCAAATTAAAGGAACGGTTATCCATGTGCCAAAGACACCCGATCCCCACGACAAAGCAGACAAATAAAATCGCCAACGTGTCTTCATGGACATTATTAAAAACCTCTTTTTCCTTTCCCGCAGCCACAATGTCTTTCATAACTCCGGTAAGTCGTCGGTTAAGCCCAGCATAATCCTTTTGTAGTTTTTTACTTCTAAAGCAGTACGCCCAAACATCAATCATCACCACAAACAGTTCCCGCTGCTTTTCCACAAAGTCCTTTCCAGCGGCGAAGAAGGCCTCTAATTTTTTTCCGGGGGGATCTGACTCCTTGTACCTTTTCTCAATGTCATAAATAAATCGGTTAAAAAGAACCTGGATAAACTCAGCAAGAAGATTTTCTTTATCTTTAAAATAATAGTGCAGGAGGGCCTGGTTGACCTTCGCTTCTTTCGCGATGGAACGCATGGTTGTCCCGGCTATCCCTTGCTCATAAATTTGTTTGAAAGCTGCATTGAGAATCTTATGTTTTTTTGTTTCGTACTTTGCCAATTCATACTGCATAGCAATTCGTCGTATGGGACGAGTTATTAATTAGTTGATTAATTAAAACACTACTTTTTTAACGATGTCAAGAAAAATCTAAATCGTTATTTTTTTATTTATTATATTGATTTTAAATGTTATTTTTAATTCCAAGGCAAAAATGACCCGCTTATTTAAATTGTCAAAAATAACCCGTTTTTATAATTTAAGAAAAATTATTCTAATTCCCTGATAAAAAATAGCGTTCAAGAAATATATTCGACAATACAGTTAATATATTAATTTTAAATAATAAAATGTGAACTAAGGTGGAGCAATTTGTTTTTTTGTGGTCGTCCGAAATGCACAAATTAAATGTTTCTGGGAAAATTTTTTTAATTAATTGATTAAAAATTGTTGACAGGGATTTTTTAGGCACCTATAATTGGTTTCAAAGAAGGAGGCAAGAGCAATAATACTAAACAATTTCTGAAGTGACGTTACTAATTTTTTTAATGAAAGCACAGGAAGTAGTGTATTGCGGCCAGGCAGCCTTATAAAAGGTTTCCTTTGCAGTGCTGTTCAACTCCCCGCAATTTTTATTAACTTATGTATAGTATTTATAGGGAGGCGCTATGGAAACTCAACGAGTATTTACTGATAAGGAATTGGCCGGCTTAGCGATGTCCCGATTAACCTTGGCCAAAGAAGCTATTCGGAGAGGGGATAAGGAAGGGGCTGAGAAGCTGGTGCAGTCTATTTATGATGAATTTATGGTTGCTCACGACCTTTACCGCGATTGGGTCACCGACATCCTTTCGGAAATCGGGAGGCAGTTTGGAGATAAAAAGTTACACGAAATCATGCTTAAAACAGTAAGAAATTATATGATGCCCTTGGGAGAACTTTTTAAGAAAGGGTTTAAAGCGTGCGTGGAAGCAACTGCCGCAATCTGGAGGGCGCATTTCAGCGAGTTTGAATTAAAGGAAGATGATGAAAAAGTAACGTTCTTTCTCAAACCCTGTGGTTCAGGCGGCAGACAGCTTCGGGACGGAAAATACCGACCACCCCTTGACCTGCTCAGGATAAAAAAACCACAGGTCATGACCGGTCAAAGCAAAGACTGTCCGGTTTATTGCGCCCATTGTGTCTCAATGACCGAAGTAATGCTTGATGAAAAGATGGATTTTGTTTATGTGGTAGAAGTGGAAGGCGGTAAAGAGACCGCTGAACACCTTTTTCATATCTACAAAAACCGTTCTAAGGTTCCAGAAAGAATTTTCAAAAACCTTGAGAGAACGTAACTAAATTAGACACCCTTAAACAGTGAAGGAGGTTGGTCGTCATGCCCGGTAAAATGCCTTATATAAAATATGATTTAGAAAAGTATTTCGAACGATATCCCGATGTGCCGAAAGAGGTTATCATCAAGGAGGATATTCTTCGGCTGGGGATTCATTTCACCGATGCTGCTTTAGAAGAATCAGCTAAGTTTACTACTAAATCTTACTACCTTTTCTCCTATGATCAAACCGATGTTGAGGAAATGAAGCGGCAGGAGTTTTTACGGGCCCCCGAAGAATTCAAATTCAAAGGAGGACCTTACAACCTCAAACCCTCAAACAACAAAACCTGTCTCGAGAAGCCGGAAAAAACTCCCTATAAAATAGATCTAATTGATGGGAAGTTACAGCTTCGCTGGGAAGACAATTTTATCGGCGATCTCGAGTTGAGACCCCAACCCCCTTACTACCGTCACCGTTTACCAAATGGAACTCCCTACTCGGATATCGCAGCTGCTGTGTTTTGGGGATATCTCACCTTCTGTACGATTTTGAGGAGTTGCCAGTACTGGGGAACAAAAGAAGAATGTATTTTCTGTGATATTAACACCAATGCCCGCAAGCAATCAAAGACCGGACGACCATTTATGATGCATAAGGGCGTTGAGGATGTGGTAACCGTACTGGACACTATTTTCAATAAAGAACGGGAATCTATTAATCATAGTATTCTGTTAACCGGCGGAGCCGTTACCAAAAGCCTTAAGCGTAAAGACAATGTCCACTTCTACGCCCAGTACATCAAAGCTATTCGGGAAAAAATCGGCTACCGGTGGGCGATCCATCTTCAAACTACCGCACTGACCAAAGAAGAGTGCAAAATTCTTAAAGATGCCGGCGTTGACTCTCATCATGCGAATATCGAGGTGTGGGACAAGGAGAAGTTTAAAATTTTCTGTCCGGGAAAAGAAAAGTTTGTTGGTCGGGATGAGTGGGTAAAACGCGTTTGTGATTCGGTGGAAATCTTTGGGGAAGGCAATGTCTGTCCCACTTTTGTTTCCGGGTGTGAAATGGCCCGCCCCTGGGGATTTGAAAAATGGCAGGACGCGGTAAAGTCAATGAAAGAGTGCTGGGAACACCTGATGTCTCATGGGGTAACACCGCGAAGTTCAAGCTGGGTTATCGAACCCAACTCAGTGCTCGGTCAGTATGATCAGCCTGTGATCCCTTTGGATTACTACATTGAGGTTGATATTGCCTGGTATGAGACCTGGAAAAAATATAACCTCCCGCCGCTGAGGAACTTTACCCCGATGGGTGTGGGGCGGTGCCTGGGGATAAACAGCGGGCATCTTGACATGGGATCATAAAAAGAAGGGTTATCTTTCTTTCGGCTGTAAAGTTCTGGGTGAAAGATTCTTTCAATAAACTTGGAAAAAATCTTTCTTTTTACCGCATATTTTTAGGCTGTAGTTGGAAAGAAATTTGAAATATCAACATATTATGCTTTATGTTTATCTGGCATAGCTTTTGTAAGTAATCTGTTTTGGGAAAAAAATGATTAGCATTAGCGTCTAATAAAGAAAGGAGCATTTAGCCATGTACTCAAAAGTATTTATCCCCTATCGCGGTTATTACAGTTCCCCCTTTTCTCGCTGGCAGGGAAGCCTTCAATGTGAACATCCGGTTGAGCTGGTTGCAGCAACCGCAAAAAAATGGCTTGCGGCAAAAAAGTTTGACCCCAAAATGTTTGATTACCTCTTTCTCGGAAAAACCGTAACCCAGCGCCACACCTTTTACTCAGCCCAGTGGGCAGCCGCCCTCATGGGTAATCCCGACATCTCGGCATTGCTTATTTCTCAGGCTTGTACCACATCGGTAACAGTGGTCAATCAAGCGGCTTTGGGCGTTGACTGTGGGTTGTATTCTAACGTCTGTTGTCTTATGACCGACAGGGTCTCCAACGGCCCCCATACGATCTGGCCAAATCCCATGGGGCAGGGAGGCCAGGTCGTGGTCGAAAACTGGGTGCTTGACAACTTCAATTTTGATCCCTGGGGACAGAAACCAATGATAGAGACGGCAGAAAACGTTGCCAAACTGACGAAAGGGGGAGTTACCAAGGAAGACTGTGATGCAGTAACGCTGAAACGATATGAGCAGTATATGGATGCTTTAGCCAAAGATCGAGCATTTCAGAAGCGCTACATGTTCCCTATAGAATTTAAAAAAGGCAAAAAGGAAGTCGGCGTCCTGGAGACTGATGAAGGGATAACGCCCACCACCAAAGAGGGGCTGGCGAGCCTTAAACCGGTAATCCCTGGCGGAGTGCTCACTTTCGGTTCCCAGACGCATCCGGCTGACGGAAACTGCGGGATCATTGTAACCACAAAAGAAAAAGCCCGCGAGCTCAGCGCTGATCCAAAAGTCGAAGCTCAAATCATTTCTTATGGGTATGCCCGCGCACCTAAGGCGCATATGGGAATGGCCCCGGTCCCGGCAGCAAGAATGGCTTTAGAAAAAGCCGGCCTTTCCATAAAAGACATAAAAGCACATAAATCCCATAACCCGTTCGTAATCAATGACCTCTATTTCGCCCGGGAATTCGGAATTGATGTTATGGCAATGAACAACTACGGGAGCTCGATTATTTTTGGACATCCCCAGGGACCTACGGCCGGCCGTCTGATTATTGAGTTGATTGAAGAATTGGTTATACGGGGTGGTGGTTATGGAATGTTTGCCGGGTGCGCCGCAGGAGATACTGGCGCAGCGATGATCGTGAAGGTCACGGGTTGAGCACCTTTCCTTGAATGTTTTTTTGTTGAAAATTAAATAGTTGTTTCGCTTGTTTTTTCTATCTCTCCTCCTCAATCATGTTGCCGCCCGTTCACGGGCGGCAACATACAAAACAAAATTTCACAACCATTGGGTGTTGATAAAATCAAGAACGGATAACCAAAAAAATTACGGGAATGTTTAAAGTCAGGAGGTCCTTATGAACATAATAGTCTGTGTAAAGCGAGTACCTGAGACCTCAGAAGCAGAAATTGCCATTGATAAGTCGGGCAAAAGTATTCGCACTGAAGATTTGGTATACGACATCAATGAATGGGATAACTATGCGGTTGAAGAAGCGGTCCGCATTAAAGAAAGCCAGGGCGGCGGAACGATTACCGTGGTTACCCTCGGACCTCAGGAATCCCAGGACACCTTGAGACGGTCTTTGGCCATGGGAGCAGATGAGGCATTGCATTTAAGCGATCCGGCACTTTTCGGCGGTGATCCTTATGCTACTGCCCGGGCTTTACATGCTGCTTTAAAAGATAAGCCCTTTGACCTTCTGCTTACCGGAGTTCAGGCCGGAGACGACGGCTACGGCCAGGTCGGCCCGATTCTCGCTGAACTTTTTCACGTTCCTCATGCCACCATGGTAACCAAGCTCACCATCCAGGACAAAAAAGCCCAGGTTCATCGGGAACTGGAGGGCGGCATGGAAGAAGTGGTTTCCCTTGAGTTACCCGCTGTCCTTGCCATCCAAACCGGTATCAATGAACCACGCTATGTATCCATTATGGGGATTCGCAAGGCAAAAAGCAAAGGACTTCGAGAACTCAGCCGCAATGATATTTCCCTTGCGCCAGAGGATTGTGGGCCAGCAGGCTCTTTAACCGAGTTGAAAGAATTGTTTCTGCCACCAACAGGCAAGGTAGCAGAAATTTTTAAAGGAAGCCCTGATGATGTTTCGGTAAAAGTAATCGAGATCTTGAAAGAAAAAGGAGGGCTATAACATGAGCGGAATCTGGGTGTTAATCGAACATCGACGCGGAGAAATCCGTGAAATAAGCTATGAAATGTTAGGCAAAGGCCGAATGGTGGCTGAAAAATTAAATCAAGAGCTCAGTGCCGTCATCTTAGCATCGGATGCCAAGGCGTATGTTGACAAGGTAAAGAAATACGCTTCCAAGATACTGACTATTGAGGATAAGCAGTTAGAACAGTACAATGCGCTCACCTATCAAGCAGTGCTGAGCGCCCTTGCAACTGAAAAAGCTCCCTCGCTGTTACTCATGGGCCACACATCGTACGGGATGGAGTTCGCTCCCCGGCTTTCAGCCGCCCTTAAATGGCCTTTAGCTACCGACTGCGTTGACGTGGAAGTTGGAAATGACGGCATCGAAGCAACCCGCAAAATGTATTCTGACAAAGTTAATGCCCGCATTGGATTTCGGGGGGCAAAGAACTGTCTGGTCACGCTTCGTCCTGGTTCTTTCCCGGCTGAGATCGATGCCGCTTACGACGGCGAAGTCATGTCCGTTCCTTCTCCTTTAACCACGGAGATACAGGCGCGGAAGTTTGTTGAGTTTCTTGAAGCCGCTGCCGGTGAGGTTGATATCACCCGGGCCGACATCCTGGTTTCCGTGGGACGGGGTATCGGGGATGCGGAAAACATTCCTTTAGCCGAAGCTTTGGCCAAGGCCTTAGGAGCAACATTGTCCTGTTCTCGCCCGGTGGTTGACAAAAAGTGGCTCCCGAAAGAACGGCAGGTCGGCACCTCCGGAAAAACCGTAAAGCCCAAGGTATATATCGCGTTGGGAATAAGCGGCGCGTTTCAGCATGTGGCGGGAATGAAAAACTCCGGCACCATCATTGCGGTCAATAAAGACCCTAAAGCCCCTATCTTCAATGTTGCTCAGTACGGAATCGTCGATGATCTCTTTAAAGTATTGCCCGCGTTAACTGAAAAAGCAAAGGCTCTCAGAGCGTAAAATAAGGGTGAGTCTTTTCTCATCCACCCGATCGATCCGGAGCTGTTCAGGAGCTCATTTAACAGGTTAGAGCAAGAATAAAAACTGTTGCGATCTGCAGGGTTCTTTTTGCAACCACGGAGGATGATAACCAAAAAACTTTTTTCTCTGCTTTATCGAAGGTAACAAAAGGAGGCTACTATGGACTATCGATCAAGGCTTTACCCCAATTTCACCAATCCCCTACTCTTCAAACCCGACCGCCCTCTTCCTAAAAAAGTAGCGCTCATTGGGGCGGGTACTATCGGACCGGATATTGGCTACTATTTGAAAAGCGCTCTTGTGGATATGGAGCTTGTTCTGATTGATGTGGTTGCAGAACCTCTGAAAAGCGCGGAGAAGCGCTATCAGGGATACGTGGATAAAGCGATTAAGAAAAAGAAGCTGACGGAAGATAAAGGGAAAAAAATTCTGGAAAATATTTCCTATACCCAAGACTATGCTACCATAAAAAATTGTGATCTGGTTATCGAAGCCGCCACCGAAAGTATTTCTCTGAAGAAAAAAATATTTAAAATGGTGGAAGAAATGGTGTCCCCGGAAACAATCATAACCTCTAACACCAGCTCAATCCCCGCGGATCGAATCTTTTCGGAAATGAAAAATCCTGAAAGAGCAACGGTCACCCATTTTTTTGCCCCTGCCTGGCGTAATCCGGCAGTAGAAGTTATAACCTGGGAAAAAGCTGATCAAAAAATCGTTGATTACCTCTGCTGGATGTTCTGTATAACAGGAAAAACACCTATCGTCTCGGAAAACGTGATCTGTTTTATCTTAGACAGAATCTTTGACAACTGGTGTAATGATGCCGCCTACCTTTTGAATGATGCTACCGCCAGCCAAATTGATAAAGTTGCAGAAGAGTTTGTTTTCGCCGGACCGTTTTTTGTCCTTAATATGGCCAATGGAAACCCGATCATCGCTGAAACCAATACCCTCCAAATGGAGGAAGGTGAGCATTACCGCCCGGCAAAAGTATTCAACTCAGTTGATCGCTGGAAAACCATCAACATGGGGGATCCTCTGGAGGTTCCTCAAGCTACCAGCAAGAAAATAAGGGATCGGCTTTTAGGCATTCTCTTATCCCAGTCGTTCGATATTCTGAACCGCGGTATCGGCACTCCCGGGGACCTCAATTTGGGGTGCCAAATGGCGCTGGGATTTAAAAAAGGTCCTTTGGATGTCATGAGAGATCTGGGTGAATCCGAAACCAAACGCATTATCGAAACCTTTCAAAAAGACCGACCGGGGTTTCCTGGTCCCATAAAACCGTTTACTACGTACCAGAATTTTCGACGTCACATTCTGATCGATGTCATAGAGGGAGTAAAAATCATCACCATCAGAAGGCCTCAGTTTATGAATGCCCTTAACGATGAGGTGAATAACGAAATCTTGTCGGCCATTCAAGAAGATGTCGCAAATAATGCCATCAAAGGATTCGTTATCACCGGATATGGTGACCGAGCGTTTTGCGCGGGTGCGGAAATCGGCAAATTTCCCGAGATGCTCGGAAACGCTGGTGCCTCTGCCGCGTTTGCTCGGGATTGCTCTAATCTATTGGTATACATTGACACCATGCAAAAACCGGTTGTCGCAGCGGTAAACGGCCTGGCTTTAGGAGGAGGATTGGAAATTGCTATTCGTTGTCATAGCATCGTGGCAAGCAAAAATGCTTCTTTCCAGTTCCCCGAGATTACGCTGGGAATCCTTCCGGGCATCGGAGGGTGTGTTGTCCCTTACCGAAAATGGCCTCAGGCAGCCACGGTTTTTCATCAAATGTTACGATTAGGAAAATCCGTAAAAGTTCAGGAAGCTCAAAACTTCGGGATGGTAAAAAAAGTTGCTGATGACTATTTCAGCACGGTTAAAGCTGCGATTGAGGAAGTTAACAACCTCCAGGGAAAAATACCGAGGATTCCCGATGGCAAAGTTGCTCTCGAGGCGATTCAGACGGTCGAAAATCCCATGGCCGGAAAGCTTGCCCTGAGTTGCGAAGCAGTTTCTATTGTCGAGAAAACCATTAAAGATGGCGCTGCTGCCAACACCTTTCAGGAAGCTCTGGAAATCGGCTATCGAGGCTTTGGCGCCATAGCCTGCACTGAAGCAGCAAAAGAAGGGATATCCGCGTTTCAGGAACGAAGGACGCCAACTTATAAAAAGTAACCGCTCATAAAAGGCCCCAAAATGCCCCTTGAATTTCAATCGCTCAGTCATGGCCCGATTGCGTTTGGCTTTTTCAACATAGAAAGTGACATGCTTCTCCTAGAGCATTACTTTTTCTTTGCGAGTGAATTCTGCAAGTACATTTCGAACCTATCTGAGAGAAAGGAAGCCGATTCCAAAGGGAATATCTGGCACGTTTATTATATTGAACGCCCTTCCGATATCGGAAATCTGATGGGCGCTATTCACGGAGTTATCTTTCAAGGGTTCATCGGGGAAGTCTATAAACTGTTTCCCTTCCCTGCCCTGCCGGAGGGCTTCAAACAGAAACCCGACGGAGCTAAGAATCGGAAAACCGTAGAAAATCTAATCCAACATTTTGCCACGGCGATTGATATTGCTGTGATTATCAATGAAGACAGAAAGAAGGTTTCCATTGGTGATTACTCCTTTAGCTGGGACTCGTTTCATGAATTAATTCAATATGTCTGGCGAGGAGGTTATCCGCGTTGGCAAAATGAAGTGAGACCCGACTATGTTTTTGCAATGAAAAAAGCCATCGAAACAAGCAATGAGTCATTATTCGAAGGGATAGTGTTTAACGGTTGATACACGTTCAACCTAATAAAAAAAGGGGGGGCGAAACCTTAAGTTAATATTTTTAAACCAGCGTAAGAATGCACAGATAGGAAAGGTGTGATTATGGCTGAGCGAATAGTGTTTTGGAATATTAGCCACCACGGGGTTTTTTATCTGCTGGCTGCTTTTTCAGTAGTGATTTTTCTCGGTGGTTGTTACCGGAATATCTGGGTTTGGTTGCAAGGCTGGCCCAGCGCAAACAAGTTAGATCTTTCGCAGATTTTTTCAGCAACCCTAAAACAAATTCTGGGAAACGCCAAAGTCTTTTCTGGAGACCTCTTCGGAGGCCTTATGCACATGTTTATCATGTGGGGCTTCTTTGTCTTATTCTTGGGAACTGTATTGTCAGCCTTTAATGATTATATTTTTCATTTTTTAAAAGGACCGATATACCTCTATTATTCTTTAGCCCTGGATGTTTTTGGGCTGTTATTTATTATCGGCCTGATAATGGCCTTGATCCGACGATATCTAATCAAGGCCGGAAAAATGAATAATCTTCTTGAAGACCCCCTGATGCTCTTTTTACTTCTTGCAATTGGTATCACGGGCTTTCTTATCGAAGGGTATCGCCTAGTAGCTAAACCGGAACCGTGGTTACCCTGGGAACCAGTGGGTGCATACCTTGCCGGATTTCTCCGGGGAGGAGATGCGCTCCAATGGCATGTCACCATCTGGTGGATCCATTCAGTCTTAAGCCTGGTGTTTATCGGATACCTGCCCTTTTCCAAACTTTTTCACGTAATCGCCGGCTCTCTCAATGTAATTATCGAAACCCTTCCTCCAGAAGTAGTGACTTTGGAAGAAAGAGAAAAACTAACCCAGGAATTTAGCCGTCGACACCTTGTTGCCTTTGATGCCTGTACCCGCTGTAATCGGTGTGAAACGAAGTGTCCTTCAAATCTCAGCGGAGAAACGCTCTCACCTCGGGGAATGAACCAGAAGATAAAAACTTATGTGAAAGCAAAATACAGTATTTCACGCTTAGTAAACGAATGGTTAAAAAAACCAATAGCCGAGATTCCCAAAACCGAAGTTATTCAGGGAGAAGAAGCATGGATGTGCACCACCTGTCGGGCTTGTGTGGAGGAGTGCCCGTTATCCATTAATAATTTGGACATCATTCGTGAAGTCAGGAGGTCTAAAGTAGAAGAAGGCACCCAGGTGCCGGCGATGGTGGGGACAACGCTAGAAGTGATTTTCAAGTATGGAAACCCTTATCAGGGGGCCAAGAACAAACGCATAGAATGGGCAAAAGATTTGGGAATAAAAGACCTTTCCAAAGGAGAAGAGGCAGCGTTGCTTTACTACGTGGGATGCGCGTCTGCATACGATAACCGTTTGCAGGAGATTGCCCGAAGCGCGGCGGGAGTATTTACTAAGGCAGGATTGGATTTTGGCATTCTCGGAAACAAAGAATCCTGTTGTGGAGATATGGCAAAAAGGATCGGCGAGGAAGGACTCCTCGAAGAGCTGATCATGAAAAATTACGAAACTTTCGAAGAGTGCGGCGTTAAAGAGATCGTGACCACTTGCCCCCATGGATTGAAGATGTTGCGGGATGAATACCCCCTTTATCGCAAGAAACTTGAGATTCAAACTGAGACGGAAATAAAAATTCAGCACTATACTGAACTCCTGGCAGGGCTGATCCAGGAAAAGAAGCTGACAATTTCCAAAAAGTTAGAAAAGCGGGTAACCTATCACGATCCCTGCTACCTGGGAAGGCACTGCGGAATCTATGATGCTCCGCGGATGGTTATCCAAGCGATCCCGGGGGTTAAATTTGTGGAAATGAAAAGAAACCGGCGCAACAGCTTTTGCTGCGGTGGAGGCGGTGGCCGGGTCTGGATGGAAGAATTCGAAGCCAAGGAAAAAATATCCGAGGTTCGCGCTCGGGATGCGGCTGAGGTAGGTGCCGAGCTTCTTATAACTGTGTGTCCTTTCTGCATGAGCATGCTGGAGGACGCAGTAAAAACAGCCGGATATGAAAATAAGATCGAAGTGAAGGATCTGGCAGAAGTACTTGTGAATTTGCTTTAGCACCAAAGGTGACTGGCGTTCAGTGGTGCAGCAAAAGATGGTTGCGTCTTGAAGCTGGTGGCAATTTTATTAAAAAATAGTGGCGTAACGCTATAATCTATGGGCGATTGTTATTAGCGTACTAACAAAGGAGGCACTGACATGAATTTTGATTTAACCAATGAGCAAAAAGACATCAAGAAAGCAGCGCGGGATTTTGCGGTTGGGGAGTTTGCCGATGTGGCCCGTGAGTATGATTTAAACGAGACCTTTCCCGAAGAAATAATTAAAAAAGCAAAGGAACTCGGTCTGGTCGGCCTTTTTATTCCCGAGGAGTACGGCGGGCCTGGGTTCGGGTACTTGGAACAGGCGATGGTTTTAGAGGAGTTTTGGCGGGTAGATCCCGGCATTGGCCAGCAGCTTTGCTCCATTAGTTTTGGCGTCGAAGAGCTCCTGCTCTACGGAACCGAGGAACAGAAAAAGAAATTCTTGCCTCCCATCTTTGAGGGCAATACGATCTTTGGTTTTGCCATCACCGAACCCGATGCTGGAAGCGATACTGCTGCTGCTTCTACCACGGCAGTTAAAGACGGCAAGGACTATGTTATTAACGGTAGCAAAGTCATGATCGGCAATGGCACCAAAGGAACCCATATGATCGTCTACTGTCTTACCAATCCGGAAGAAAAATCCAAGACCAGCCGCCACAGCATTATTCTGGTGGAGACGGATCGCAAAGGCTACGAAGCCGACCGGATGGAAGGGAAAATGGGGCTGAGGTGTTCGGACACCTCCAGCATCTATTTCACCGATGTTCGGGTTCCCCAAGAAAACCTCATTGGGAAGGAAGGAAACGGATTCATTCAGCTGATGAATTTTTTTGACCGATCCCGGGCCTATGTAGCCGGGCACGCATTGGGCCTCGCCCAAGGGGCGCTCGACATGGCGGTCAAACATGTCAAAGAGCGGAAACAATTTGGTCAGCCCCTGGGAGCTTTTCAGGTTACGCAATTTAAAATTGCTGAGATGGCAACCAAGGTTGAAACTGCGCGCAACATGGTTTACAAGGCAGCATGGTTACTTGACCAAGGCCGGCCTGACACGAAACTGACCGCGATGTCTAAACTTTATGCCTGTCATGTTGCGGTAGAAGTAGCGGATGAGTCGCTACAGCTCCATGGGGGGTATGGGTATTTCAATGATCAGGATATTGAGCGATTTTACCGGGCAGCCAAGGTCTTAGAAATTTACGAAGGGACAAAAGAGGTAGAGAAAATCGTTATTGGCCGTGAGATCCTGGGAAAATTGAAATAAATTAAAATGTTGGCGATAGCTAAGGAATCAATCCGGGATGAAAGATTTGCTCGGTTGATGAACTGGTTTAGTAGTTTGATTCTCTATAACATGACCCATTATTTATATATAGATAGGTATAAAAAATCTGGTGTTTTAAGAATAAAATAAGTATTTAGTTTTACTAGCGATTTATCTAAAAACATCTTTGATAGTAGCTTTGCCTAAAGGTATTGAGGGCAAGAGCCAAAACCAAAGAATCTCTTTCCCTCTTTTATTATTAGTGCATAATAATTTTTTATTTATTTGCCGAATAGGTGGTTGAATCAAATTGCAGCATCAAGGATCTTGACTATCTGACAAAACCGCGATTTAAAAATTTTTCTTGACAAAAGATGTTGTTATAGTTATAGATTAAAAACACTGAGGTTAACCCACCCAAGAAGATAATCTCTGAGATATGCTTTCGAAAAAAAGCCCTCCCTTTTGGGTGATCCAAAGATAATTTGGATTTCGAAAAGGGAGATTATAAATTTCCTTAAATTTTTTTTTCGATAAGGAGTATAGCTTTATTCTTCCTTGTATGAGACAAAGGCTAAAAAAGAAGAAAATCCAAGCCAAAAATTTTTATCTCACAAAAAATAGACCATCCTTTTTTAAATCAATCAGAATCTCGAAGAGTTTTTTCGAATGGATAGTATATCTTCTTTTGTCCCAACAAATAATTAAGCAAACCCTTGAAAAATACAGGGCAAACAAAGTCCTTTTTTACAACTTTCAAAAGAAAAGGTTTTTAAAAAATGAATCTTAAAGAATTAAAATCAAAAAAAATCAGCGAATTGACAACAATGGCAAAACACCTTGGTCTCGAAGGGGTAAGCGGAATGCGAAAGCAGGAACTTATTTTTTCCCTTCTCCAGACGGAAATAGAAAAAAACGGATCAATTTATGGAGAAGGTGTTTTGGAAATTCTTCCCGATGGCTTTGGCTTCCTTCGAGCGCCTGACTACAACTACCTCCCTGGACCTGACGATATTTATGTTTCTCCTTCCCAGATTCGCAGGTTTAATCTCCGCACCGGAGATACCATCGCTGGTCAAATTCGCCCCCCAAAAGATTCTGAGCGCTATTTTGCGCTTTTAAAAGTTGAGGCAATCAATTATGAGGACCCAGAAGGTTCACGAGAAAAGATTCTTTTTGATAACTTAACCCCTCTTTATCCGGATGAGAGGATAAAACTTGAGACTGAAGCGGAAGAATACACTACCCGGGTTATGGATCTCCTTACCCCAATCGGAAAAGGACAACGAGGCTTGATCGTCTCACCTCCGCGAGCCGGAAAAACGGTGATTTTGCAACAAATTGCCAACAGTATCGCGATGAATCATAAAGAGGTTATCCTGATTGTGCTCTTGATTGATGAAAGACCTGAAGAAGTAACCGACATGGAACGAACAGTCAAAGGAGAAGTTGTCAGTTCTACTTTTGACGAGCCTGCCACCCGCCATATTCAGGTAGCTGAGATGGTTTTGGAAAAGGCCAAGCGATTGGTAGAATGCGGGAGAGATGTGGTTATTCTTCTGGACAGCATTACCCGCCTTGCTCGTGCGTATAATACCGTGGTTCCTCCCAGTGGGAAAGTCCTTTCGGGTGGCGTGGATTCCAATGCTCTTCACCGGCCAAAACGGTTTTTCGGAGCTGCGCGCAATATCGAAGAAGGAGGCAGTCTTACCGTTATTGCAACTGCCTTAATAGACACCGGCAGCCGGATGGACGAAGTTATTTTTGAAGAATTCAAAGGAACAGGGAATATGGAGATCTATTTGGATCGAAAATTAAGCGACCGGAGAATCTTCCCCGCCATAGACATTAACCGCTCTGGAACCAGAAAAGAAGAGCTTTTATTAGACAAGAAAGACCTCAACCGAATCTGGGTTTTGCGCAAAGTATTGCAGCCTTTAAGTCCGATCGATGCGATGGAGTTCTTGTTAGAAAAAATGAGCGAAACAAAATCAAATCCCGACTTCTTAGACTCGATGAATCAGTAGCCGTGGGGTCTTTTGCATTGAGTAATGTAGCAGCGCATCCTCATGCTCCTGTGCTCCACTACCAAAAAACACGTATCGAGTCTCAGCAATAATATTTTAACCTAATACGCTTCTTTAGAAGAAAGCGGATTACAAAGATACTAATGAATGGAGGCAAAAAATGAAAAAGGATATCCACCCAGAATATTTTGATACCACGGTAACCTGTGCGTGTGGGAATGTTATCAAAACCCGCTCCACGCTTAAGGACATCAAGGTTGAAGTCTGTTCTGCGTGTCATAGCTTTTTCACTGGGCAGCACAAGTTTATTGATGCGGCTGGCCGCGTGGAAAAATTTCAACGAAAGTACGGCAAAAAGGCAACCCCTCCTTCAACCGCAAAAAAAAAGAGTAAAGAGGAATAACCGGATTTTGGGGCAAAACCCAAAATACGCCTGCTCAAATGCGTAATGTGGAATAATGATGTTTCAAAAACTGGAATCAGTTGAAAACCATTACAATGCCCTGGCTCAGCGGTTAAGCGATCCTAAGACTTTAGACAATAAAGAAGAATACCGAAAGCTCTCCCAGGAGTATGCCGAACTTACCACGCTTATTGAAACCTACCGAGAATATAAAAAAAACGAACAGGAAACAGAAGAAAATCAAAACTTATTACAGGATGACGATAAGGAGATTCAGGAACTCGCCAAAGCCGAAATTTATGCCTTAAGAGAGAAACGGCAAGAACTGGAGTCCTCGCTTAAAACTCTTCTTTTGCCGAAAGATCCTCTTGATAAGAAAAATATCATCTTAGAAATCCGGGCCGGCACGGGTGGAGAGGAAGCGGCGCTTTTTGCTTCTGTCCTTTTTCGGATGTACTGCCGCTTTGCTGAGGCAAAAGGCTGGCGAGTAGAAATAATGAGCTCTAATGCCACCGGATTGGGAGGATTTAAGGAAGTAATTGCGCTCATTGAGGGACAGAAGGTTTATAGTCATTTAAAATATGAAAGCGGGGTCCACCGAGTCCAGCGGGTCCCCGCCACTGAATCACAAGGACGCATTCATACCTCAGCGGTTACCGTGGCTGTTCTCCCGGAAGCTGAGGAGGTGGATATCCAGATTGATCCTAATGCCTTGCGGATCGATGTGTTCCGTTCTTCTGGTCCCGGGGGGCAAAGCGTCAACACCACTGATTCCGCTGTTCGGGTAACTCACATTCCGACCGGCTTAGTGGTAACCTGCCAAGATGAAAAATCTCAACATAAAAACAAAGCAAAAGCCTTGAAAGTACTCAGGGCACGCCTTTTAGATCTGGCGATTACTGAACAGAAAAATGAAATGTCGCAGACCCGAAAAAACCAGGTTGGCTCAGGAGATCGGAGCGAACGGATCCGTACGTATAATTTTCCCCAAGGGCGGGTTACTGATCACCGCATTGGCCTCACGCTCTATAAACTCGATTTTGTTTTGGAAGGGAACTTAGGCGAAATCATCAACCCACTCCAAGCTTATTTTCAAAGTGAAGCCCTGAAGGTAGGAGGAATAAAAAATTAATCAAAATCCTCTCAATCCCCTTACCGTTTCCCTCCTCCTGACTCAAGCAAGCGAATCATTATCTCATTATCAGCTACCAACTCCCCGATTAGATGCGGAAGTCTTATTTGCCCATGCGCTTAAAACTGATCGCAAGGGCTTATACCTTTCATTTTCAAACATAGTTCCTGAACAAGAGAAAGAAATGTTTCAAAATCTGATAGCTCGGAGGATTAAGGGAGAGCCGGTCTCATATATTATTGGGAGAAAAGAGTTTTGGTCTTTACCGTTTAAAGTTAATCCAGCGGTTATGATTCCGCGACCGGAAACTGAGACTCTCGTAGAAGTGGCTCTCAAAATTTTCTCTCCTTGTTCATCCCCTTCCATTTTAGAGATAGGGACCGGAAACGGCGCAATCTCAATTACCTTAGCTACTGAACTTCCCCAGGCATCAATTAGTGCCATCGATATCTCTCCGGAGGCGCTTTCTGTAGCAAAGGAGAATGCTTTTTCGCATGGCGTGCGCTCCATACGGTTCATTGAGGGAAACCTTTTTGAGCCATTAGAAGGGGAAAGAACACCATTCGATCTCATTATTTCCAATCCGCCGTATATTCCCACCAATGAAATCCCTCACCTACCTCCGGGAATCCGCGACTATGAACCCGCTATTGCTTTTGATGGGGGAGCAGATGGGTTGACGTTTTATCGCGCGATTGTCCAAAAAGCCCCTGATTATCTCAAACCGGGCGGTTACCTACTGTTAGAGGCAGGAAGCGGGCAGGGTCATGATGTTGCAAAGATAATGGTCGAGACCAAAAAATTTTCTCTCCCTGAAATCATAAAGGACCTATCCGGTATTGAACGGGTAGTTAAGACATATCGGATTTAAGGATACGGGTTTGTTTCGGAAAAACCTAAAGAAGCAGTTACAAAAAACGCAACACCTTCATGGTGGCGGCTCACCCAAAAAAATTACGTTGCCAGAAGCACGATCATATCCATAACATTGGTTTTGGTGGATCCGGTGATGATGAGGTCATTGAGTTGTTCAAAAAAATGAAAGGAATCATTATTATCAAGGTAATGGCAAGGATCAAGGCCTAATTTTTTCGCACGATCTACCATCTTCCAATCAGCATAGGCGCCAGCCGCATCAGTTGGCCCGTCGGTGCCGTCCGTTCCCGCGCTTAAGACAGCAGTTCCTTTCAATCCCGCTATTTCAATACCACAGGTCAGAGCAAACTCCTGATTCCTCCCCCCTTTGCCAGTACCACGAATGGTTACGGTTGTTTCACCACCGGAAATGACACATGCGGGGCGGAGAATTGGCCGGCCAAAGTTTATTATTTCTTTTAAAATTGCTGCCTGCATTTTTGCTACTTCTCTTGCTTCTCCTTCTACAAAGGAGGAAAGAAGCAGGGTGTTGTAGCCGATTGTTTTTGCCTTTTTCTCCGCAGCTTCTAAGCATTGGGTATTGCTACCGATTACCAGGTTAATGGTTTTTTTTAAGATAGCGCTCCCCTGTTTTAGAGTTTCTTGTACTCCCCCCCTGACCCCCTTAAGGATGTGGTTTCGAACTGCACGAGGGATGTTTGAAAGAAGATGGTATCGCTCAAGTATCTTCTTGCATTCAAGAAAAGTGCTGGTATCAGCAACCATAGGTCCCGAGGCAATTACTCCAAGGTCATTTCCAATTACATCAGAAATGATCAAAGAGACCAGGGTAGCCGGATATACGACCCTCGCCAAACCGCCCCCTTTAATTTGGGAAAGATGCTTTCTTATACTGTTAATTTCATGAATAGGGGCTCCGCAACCTAAGAGAGCCTTGGTAGTCTCCTGTTTTTCTTTCAGGCTTATTCCCGCAACTGGCAAGGGAAGGAGTGCGGAACCACCTCCGGATATTACACAAAAGACAAGATCCTCTATGCCGAATCCTTTGGCGAGCTTTACTAAGGCGTGTGCACCGCAAAGCCCGTTTTCATCGGGAATCGGATGCCCGGCTTCTATAACTTTTACTTTCTTTAAATGAGCTCCATGCCCATACTTAACAATAATAAGACCTCCCTTTAACCGTTCCCCCAAAATTTCCTCTAATGCTAAAGCCAAATAAGCACTGGCTTTCCCAGCTCCGATAACATAGATGTTTTTAAAAGCAGATAGGTTAAAAGTGTGGTTAGGGAGATAGAGGAAATCCCCTTCAACTTTTAAATAGTGCTTGACTGCTTGATAAGGATTAACTGCCTTAATTCCAGCCTCAAAAATAGTCAGACAATCTTTTTTAAAAGTTTTTTTCATCAACCGCCTGTTGTGCTAAAAACCAACCAAATCTCCCATAGTTATTATTCACTTTTTCTCCGATTAATTTCTTGATTGTAGGCCTGGCTTAAGTCGTCATGCCGCAACACTCCTAAGACCTGATCGGGATTTTCTTCTGAATTTACCACCAAAAGTTCTTCTTGATTGGTTTTTAGAAACTTAAGCAGTGCTTCATAGAGATTGTTTTCCGGGGCTAAGGTCTCGGCTGGGATCATCAAGTCTTCAGCAATAAGCAGATGCTCAAGTCCCACCTCAAAGACGATCGGCCGGGCATGCTGCCAGTTGATGCACCCAATTAATTTCCCTTGCTCGTCGCTAACCGGAAAACAGCGCTCGGTTGATTCAGCAAGAATTTTCTTCAGTTCCCCATAAGGTGCTTTTTTTGAGATGGGTTTTATGTTCTTAGGCTTATATATTGCTTTCACCTTCATCTCAGCCAAAACATTAATGGTGAAGTCCCCGATATGGGCTGGGGATTGGAGCCGACTTTCTACCTGTTTTTCGTAAATGGAATATTTTTTATTAAAAAGGATAGCGATAAATAAAACGAGCATAAGGGGCGCGATAAGACCATACCCTTGGGTCATCTCCGAACACATCAGAAGTGAACCGATAGGGGCGTGGGCTACTCCCGCAAAAAACGCTGCCATCCCCACCACCACATAAGCGCCAGGGTGGGATACTATTTCCGGATAAAAATAGTGGCCGGTAAACCCAACCATTCCACCAATCATCCCTCCAATAAAAAGAGTGGGGCCAAAAACCCCTCCTGAGCCGCCTGAAGAGATGGTGAAGCTGGTGGCAACAATTTTCATAAAAATGAGGATTACCATTATTCCAATGCCCAATTTGCCCAGAAGACTCATTGTTAATTATTTTAACTTTTCTCACATTGTTTTTTTAGGCTCGTTCACTTCATTTGAGAACATTAATTTGGGGGGGAGGCTTTGGGCTTTTAAAATTTTCACCAAGTGGCTAAGCCCTTCCCCAATAGCCCTCTGTTTTGCTGTTGGAAGTGCTTCTAATCCTGCCACCAGTAAACCTTGAGCAACTTCAGGCGCCTTGGAAATTAGCTCTTCACCGTGCTTAGTGAGCTTCACCCAGACTACACGGCGGTCTTTACTTGAGCGTACTCTCGACACAAACCCTTTTGTCTCAAGCCGGTCGATAATTCCAACCACGGTTGCGGGATGGAGATACATACGATGGGCAAGATCAGACACCTTTATAGAAGGAAATTCGGCAACAACTTTTATAGTCCAAAGCTGGGGGCCGGTTAATCCGGTTCGCCCTTCCGCTTTTTTAGAATATTCATTGACCGCTTGAAATGCTTTCCTAAGATTGTCTATAATTTCAGCAACTTCCTGAGAATTTTGGACCATTTTTCTTTCTTTCTGATTAAAATATGAATGGTTAACCCTCTGTTTAATTTGTATACAAATAATTTGTGTTCAAGTCAATGTTTATTTTAATTTGCCTGAAATGAAAATTTAAACAAGAAATCCTCGCAAAGAGAAGAGGTTGACCTAGGGAAAAGCTTATGGTATTTTTATAAAAATTTCTTGGAATTAAGGAAATGCGAGGTGACTTATTCCAATCCAAGCTATTAACGCGAGGGGATATATTATCCCCCCTGCTTTACTTCTCTGACTTTATGTTCCTCTTGCTGAATAACCTTAAGCTCAATATGGATGTTAAATTCCCTCTGGATAACTACCTCAAATACCTGGAGACACAGTCCGAGGTGGACAAGGCCAAATACCGCACAGCTTTCTTAAATAACGCAAAAGCCCGGGTCAAGGAGGTGACCACACGAGAATACATCAACCCGGATGATAACACGGTTGATTGTGTGCTTTTGTTTATTCCAATGAACAGGTCTATGCTTTTATTCATGAACAGGATAGCTCGATCTTAGAAAACGGTATTAAAAACCAGGTGGTATTTTGTTCGCCCATAACTCTTTTTGCAGTTCTGGCTGTGATTCGGCAGGCGGTTGAACATTTTGCTTTAGAAAAACCCTCCGCGAGATCCTCTCATTATTGGGACGGTTTAAAAAGCATTGGGATGAGTTCTGTAACAAACTTGAAACCTTGGGTAAGCGAATCGAAGATGCCCAAAAAGGAAGAATATGGGATCAAAAAATTTGGAGAACCTGCAGGTGGAGAAGCAAACCGAGGATCGTTTTGCCCCCCGGTCAGCAATGCTCAATGTAAAAGAAGAGGCATTGCAAAAACACGAGGAGAAGTACCGGGAACTGGTAGAAAATGCCAACAGTATTATCCTCCGGTCTGATACTCAGGGACGAATCACCTTCTTTAATGAATTTGCCCAAAATTTTTTTGGCTATACGGAAGAGGAAATTGTCGGCAAAAATCTTTTGGAAACGATTGTACCTAAAACCGAAACCACGGGCCGTGACCTCGCACAAATGAGGAAAGACCTTATGCTCTATCCTGAAAAATTTAAAAACAACGAAAATGAAAACATCCGTCGAAACGGCGAGCGAGTCTGGATTGCCTGGACTAATAAAGCGATTTTAGATGAGCACGGGAACCTCACGGGGATTCTTAGTGTTGGCAATGATATTACTGAGCACAAGCAGGCTGAAGAGGAAAGAAAATTTCTCATCCAGGAACTGCAGCAAACCCTCGAAGAACTTCAGGAGGCCATTGCCAAGGTTAAGACATTGAGCGGATTGTTGCCCATCTGTGCCTCGTGTAAAAAGATTCGCGATGATAGCGGGTACTGGAAACAAATTGAAGCTTACATCAGAGAACATTCTGATGCTACCTTTACCCACGGCCTTTGCCCAGAGTGTGTGAAAAAGCTTTATCCCGACTTTGTGATTGACGATGAAGAATGAACTCTTAATAAGACAGGTTTTGCACTGGGGTCTCCGTCTTTTTATTTTTGTTTTTATCTTTATTATCATCTTATATTTTATTCTCCCTCCACTTTTGTCTTCAGACCGTGCACGTGAGAAAGCCTCGCTGTATTTGGCCAAGGCTTTTAAAAGACCGGTTGTGATGGAGACTCTGGCCTTCTCCTGGAAAGATGGGTTTTCTATCTCTCAGCTAAACATCACAAATCAAGACCGATCACCTTTGCTCGTGCTTCATTCTGTTCAACTCCTGCCCGACTGGCGAGCCTTATTGGCAAGAAAATTCAAGGCTACCTCTTTAACGATCAAGGGAATAGCGTTAACGATCATAAGAGACAAAACGGGAAAAATACGGGGAGACGATCGCGTCGCATCTCTCCCCCAGGAGAGGACTGGCCTTGCCGATAAAGAATCTTCTCCGCTTACGCCAAATGAATCCCTTGCCCCACGGCCAAAAAAGAACTCCAGTATCTATAAAGGCTTTTCTGCGCTGTTTCTCAACGCTCATATCACGGAAGGTGTTTTTACCTTTATTGATCAGCGTCTTAATACGACTACTCAGATAAAACAATTTTCTGCTGATTTAAGTGTTCGTTCCCTTGCGAAACCAATAAAGTTTCTTTTGCAAGGCACGGTCATACTTAACAACAACCCCCCTGAGCCATTAAGAATAAGCGGTTCAGCCCTTTTCTTTTCCAAAGAAAAAATGAACCTCCCCAAGGCCCGAGGGACACTCACCATGGAAGCAGGCTTTGGCCATGTGGAAGGATTTTTTGACTTAGACAAATTTAACACCTCCTCCACCGAGGCAACCGGAGGACGCCTAGTCTGTTCTTTTGACTTAGACAAACTTTCTCAGGTGTTAGCCGGGGTCCTGGGTTTTCCTCCTGGGTATTCTTGGAAAGGCAACCTTCGGTCATCCTTAGAAGCCCGGGGAAATTTTGATTCTCTTATTGCAATAACGGGTGCAACCCAGCTGACCAATGTGTCCATAGCCGGAGGAGCTTTCCAACCGCCCCCCCTTGCGCAACCTCGCATTGATTCTTCTCAAGAGGTTTTATTTAACTTTCCTACCCACGAGATTAAAGTTAAACTTTTTGATCTCAATAGTGACTTTCTTAAGCTTTCTCTTTCCGGGACAATCAACAATTTTCAAAAGGCCCCTTATGGCAACCTCACGCTCTCAGGAACTGGGGACCTAAATGAGGTTGTCCACATTCTGAGAAATTTTTTTCACCTCCTACCTGATCTTAACCTTTCCGGCATAACCCAGCTATCTCTCTCGGGAACTGGATCTGCAAAAGAGTTTAATCTTAAAGGAGCTGCCGTTGTTAGAGGTTTGAGCATCGAACACCCCGCTCTCAAAGGGCGGCCTTTTCAGGAAGAAACGCTTCGAATTTTTCCAGACGTCTTGTGCAACCTTAAAGAAAATCGGTTTACGATAACATCCTTACTCATTCGAGGGAAATCCTTATCCGGGGAAATTAAGGGTGCTGTGGATGGGCAAAGTGATATAGACGTGGAAGGCACTCTTTCATTAAAGCTTGCTGAGCTAAAAAAACAACTTCTCGATGTACTCCCTCGAGGTTTCCCGAGTGAAGGAGAGTCCTCCTCTGACTTTACCATTAAAGGAAATCTAAAAAATTCGCTGGTTGTGAAGGGGGATCACAATCTTCCTTTGCTACCCAAACTTAAAGTCACGCATAACTTTATCTACTCTCCAGAGCAAGACACTCTTACCTTCACTGCCCTCACGGCTGAATCTCCTTGCTTAAAATTTAATGGCCGGGGAACCATTACTCAAATTTCCCAAAATCCTTTTGCGAAATGCGAAGGAAAACTCGTTCTTGCCTTAGAAGAATTCCAAAAAGAATGGAAGGATGTCTTTCCAAAAAAAATGATCCTTCATGGAAAGGGAAGCTTAGCCTTTGCTGCTGAAGGGAATTTGAAGCCTGCTGAACGCAAACCAGTTCTTTCCTCTTGGACCGGAAATGGCACCGTATTTTTAGATGCTATGAGCTACCAAGGCCTCGGCACAATTCAGAATCTTAAAAGTACGGAATTTACGCTCAATAAAAGTATTCTCCGTTTGGCTTTGGGAGGCCTTCTGAATAATGGCCCCTCAACAGTTCAGGGCACTATTGATTTAAGGCAAAAGCGCCCCGTAATGAAATTAAGTGGGCAAGGAAAAGACATTGAACTATCTAAAGAACAAACTATGTTGGGTTACGTTATTCCTATCGGCTCCCGCTATACTCTGCTTTCCGGAAAAGGATTTTTTTCTTTCCAGACCTCCTGGAAGGGGGCTGATTGGGAACAAGAGATAAGCACGAGTATCGTGGGCACTGGAAAAATTAGTTTGCATGATGTGTCCGTTCAAAGTGAGGGCGCCTTAAGCGAGATATTGAAGGTTTTAGGAAAATCCGAGAGATCCGTTTTGATCAGATTCTGACACTCTTTCACTTGGGAGACGGGAAAATTTATAATGATACTCTCAAAATAAACAGTAAGGACCTCTCGCTGGAGCTTAAAGGTTGGACTTCCCTTGTCTACGATCCTGAAAAAAAGGGGAACCCGATTAACTATTCAGTTACTGGAGATTCTCTTAAAAATTTTCTGGGCAAAGATGCGCAAAAATTTTTATCTTTTCTCAGCGACAGCGATGTTACCATACCGATTCATATTAAGGGTACAGTACAAAAGCCGAAAGTGTCCGTAAAATTTCCTAAGGCGAAAAAATTTTTTAAAGATTTTTTTAACCCCTCTAACAATTCTTCCCGTGATCTTGACGGAGCTTAGATGGTTTTAATAAAATCCAAAATTTTAGCGAAAAATTTTGTCACAAGTATTTTTGTTGCAGGGCTATTTTTGATTTCCTGTACCTGCTCCGGCTGTGCAGTTAACCCGGCAAACTGGCCGAACTCAGCTTATCATTCCGCCAAGTCCATCACGCCCGGCGAAATCACTATGTCTTCTTCTAAATACACACTCACTCTTAAGCCTTGAGAAAAGACCTCATCCAGGATTAAAATGGATTTCCCTTGCCCCCTCACATCGTTTACCGTAATGGTGCAATGTGTTCCCTTCAAATACTGAGCGGTTAAATTTTTCATCTCAGCAACAACATCAGACGGGTCAATTTGAACAAAGATCTCAAACAACCCAATATTATTTCGAAACAGACTCTTGAGTAAGTTTTCGTAATATTCAGGACGACGAAAATGCAGCAATGGTGAACGTCTTTTTCATCTCAATAAAACTACCTGCCTAATAGTGTCTATCCCGCTATGAGACAGTACACGATTCATGGTCAATAACTAATTCCGGTCATTAATGAGCCTGCCTCGAACGTGATTCGGGGGCATTCAGCCCCTCGGATTCCATTTTTCGCGGGAATGATATAAAGAGAACCCGGCAGCAAACAAGCTCCGGGGAGTTAAAAAGCAAAAACAATTTCACCAAATTATTAGCTTTTTTTGTAATGCTATCAAAATGATTTGGACCTAACAATTAAAAAACTTGGGGACTTCCTGAAGCTTTGTGAAGCATAATCTTCCGTCAAAGGCGAGGATCCGGGAAAAGGGAACTTTGCTAACGCTTCTCTGGATTCCGTCCAAAATGACCGCTTCAACGTGCCCTCGAGACAGGGTTGAACATTGCTAAATTTAGGTTACAATAGGCTTAAAACGATCTCCAAATCTTTTTAAATGAGCATGCTTTTATGAAACCAAAAATTCTCATAATCCCTGATGTTCCAGGCTGGGCTTTGGAGCGCGCGGCGGATAATGTTATTCAGCGCCTAAACCACCTCTTTGAGTTTGAAAAAGCCTTTAATCAAAATGCTGAAGAAAAAATCAGGGAAGGGAATTTTGACCTTCTTTACCTTACCGACTTCCCTCAAGTGAAGCAGGCAGGACTTAAGCGTAAGCTCCCCAAAAATACGATTACCGGAATCCGCTGTCACTTTAAATGGGATGGGGGCCAGGGACTTCCCCCTTCTTCAGAGACCATAGAATTTTTACAGCAATTCAAAGCCCTCAATGTGCCTTCACTCATGCTATTTGATATTTTTAAAAACCTCCACCCAGCTTTATTCCACACCCCTCATGGGGTTGACCACCAGTTGTTTCATCCGCGGCCAGGAGGAACAGTTTCTTCTCCTCCGGGGAAACTTATCCTCGGATGGTCTGGCTCACGAACAAACCATCCGGGAAAACGGGGAATTGAAGACTTTATCCTCCCGGCACTGAAGGCCCTCTCAGGGGTCACATTCAAAATGGCTGACCGGGAAACCTTCTGGCGAACCCATGAAGAAATGGTGCATTTTTATCAGGGGCTTGATACCTATATCTGTGCCAGCCGCACCGAAGGTGGCCCCCATCCGATTTTAGAAGCTTCAGCCTGCGCGGTGCCGGTTATTTCAACGCGCGTGGGAGTTGCTCCAGAATTAATTTCGGATGGTGTAAACGGGATTCTGATTGAGCGCACGATACCAGCGATTCGCGAGGCAGTGACAAGGCTTCGAGACAGAGAAGATGTGCGGATTGAAATGGGAAGGCAGGCGAGAAAAACCATTGAAGAAAAGTGGACCTGGGACACGCAAGCGCAAAAGTATATTCCTTTTTTTCAATTTGGCCTGGAAGGAAGTAAGCGTTAAATAATGGTCACCCGAAACCTAATCGTCAATGCTGATGATTTTAATTCGGATGAGGAGCGAAACCGAGGCATTTTAGAGGCCGGGGGAAAAGGCATTGCTACCAGTGTCTCAGTGATTGCTAATTTACCTTTTAACGCAGAGAGCGTGGCAAAGCTTAAGACCGTATTTGGCACCCGAATCGGCATTCACCTTAACCTCACCAAAGGCGCGCCCATAACCAGGCGAACTACATCCCTGGTCGATGAAAGCAATCAATTTTTTAAAAAGAAAAATGCCTGGCGCCGAGCCTTGCTTCATCAGTATAACCTCAAGGAAGTTGAAGAGGAGTTTGCCGCTCAGATTTCTCGTTTGCGAAAATTAGGCATTTCCCCTGATCACCTTGACGGAAATAACCACCTTCATATCTTTCCCCAGATCGCGGGAGTAGTGGCGCGTCTGGCGCGGGATTTTAACATAAAAAAAATCCGGTTGCCGCTGGAGAAATTCCAAAACCCCAAGCATTATTTTCAGCCCAAAGCCTTCAAGAAATATTTTTTCGGCTTACTTGCCAAGCGGGCATATCTTGTGTTTAAATCTTTTGATCTTCTTTTTCCGGAGCATTTTGCCGGGATTCAGTTACCTCGGGTTGCTGACATTGAATCGCTCCGAAAATTTTTTCGTAACCTTCCTCCGGGTATTACCGAATTAATGTGTCACCCAGGATACCGCGCCATGCCATTACCACAAACTGCATGGTCACAGCATGAAAAGGAGCTTGTGGCCCTCACCCATCCGGAAGTGCTCAAAGCCATAAGGCATAAGAATATTAACCTCATCTCGTATCACGACCTATAGCTCTATGATTAAGCTTGCTCTCGTAAGTCCATTTACTTTTCCGGATTATTGCGGAAACAGCGTTTTAGCTGACCGCCTGCAGAAGGGTTTGGTCAAACG
Source organism: uncultured delta proteobacterium (assembly GCA_963727835.1). Lineage (GTDB taxonomy): Bacteria > Desulfobacterota > WTBG01 > JAGOGO01 > JAGOGO01. The sequence goes on along the minus strand of CAVSIB010000026.1, from coordinate 44,998 downwards.
AGGCTATGAAGTTGCTCTTTTTAATTCCAATAAAGACAAGCCTGAGCAGGTGATGCAGTTTTCACCCCAAATTATCCATAGCTTTAATGCCGAACGGACATCCCAATGGATGAAGCATCTGAAAACCGGCTTCGAGCTCCTTGGGTGATCACGCTGACCGGCACTGACTATACCCCCTGGTGTGGAATAAATGATCCTCCCGTGCGTATCAAAGAAAACCTGGAAAACGCCGATGCATTAATTGTATTTCATGAAGCAGCCGCCATTTCGCTCTCTGCCTCTCTTCCGATGCTTAAAAATAAAATTCATATCATCCCGCAAGGAATATCTCCCCTCGAAGAGTCGCGAAGACCGGAGCACGGTTCGAACAAAGTATCGGAATAGGGCAAGGGAAAATAGTTTTTTTAATGGCAGGCGGGATTCGACCAGTAAAAAATATTCCTTTGGCAATCAAGGTTTTTTACGAAGTGAAAAAGCAGGTGCCAGAAGTTGTCCTTCTTCATCTTGGCCCAGTCATGGATAAGGAAGAGGCTGATCGAGTCTTTGCATTAAGCGAAAACCTAAGCTGTTTCCGCTCCCTCGGCGGGCTCTCGCCGCTTGAAGTGCGGGAATTAATGCGGGCCGCTGATGTATTGGTGAACACCTCGTTTCATGAGGGCATGTCCGGAGCCATCCTTGAGGCTATGGCTGAGGGCCTCCCGATACTGGCAAGCAGCGCGGAAGGGAATCTGGCTTTGGTCCAAGAAAATATAAATGGTTTTATTTTCTCGGTTGAGGATCAGCACGCATTAACACAGCGAGCGATAGAGCTCGCGCGTAATCCTTCCTTGCGAAAAAAGATGGGAGAGGAGAGTAAAAGCCTCGCCCGCCAAAACTACTCTGAAAAAAAAGAGCGCGACCTTCACTGTGCAGGTCTACCAAGGATTAATAAGGAGTTTATAAAAAAAGCAATCCATGTTGAAACCTTGCCCTTTCTTTCTTCTTGTGCTATAAAATCCAAAGTTTTTCCAAGAAGGCTTTTGTAAAGGACACCTCACTTATTAGATGAATCAATGCGCAACTTAAAACTGGTTATCGAATATGATGGCACCCATTATCAGGGATGGCAAAGCCAGAAGAATGGCCTCACCATTCAGGATGTTTTGGAAAAAGCCCTAAGCCAAATCCTTAACCAAAAAATTCGGTTGAATGGCTCAGGCCGCACTGATAGCGGAGTCCACGCTTTAGGGCAGGTAGCCAACTTTAAGACTGAGTCCGCGCTTGATACGAATGCTTTGCTTAAAGGTGCTAACAGCCTTCTTCCTGCCGATATCTTGATCAAGAGCATCGAAGAGGTACCAGAAAACTTTCATGCCCGGTTTAGCGCCAAGAGCAGGATCTATGAATACCGGATTTGGAATGCATCGCAACCTTCGGTCTTCTACCGCAGCTATTCGTGGTGGGTACAGACGCCCTTAGATGTTGAGGTGATGCACAAGGCCGCGCTTTACTTAATCGGTTGGCACGATTTTTCCTCCTTCCAAGGTGCTGACCATGAGAAGGTTTCTCCCGAAAGGGAGGTGAGGGAGGTAGCGTTTCGGCATGAAGGACCGGAAGTGATTTTTTTTATTCAAGCAAATGCTTTCTTGCGCCATATGGTCCGCAATATTATTGGAACATTAGTTGAGGTGGGGAAAAGCAAAATGTCGCACCAAGAGTTTGTGGAGATTGTTGAAGCGCGGAACCGCACCAAAGCAGGGAAAACCGCTCCTGCTCAGGGTCTGTTTTTAAAAGAAGTCTGCTATTAATTTACCAACCCCGAGCCAGACGTTCAGCCAGGATGGAAGGAAGCCCGGCTGATAAAATTTTTTTCTGGGTAGTTTCGAAAGCATACCGTACCCGCCGAAGATAAAAAACCCGCTTTTTCATATCAAGGATTCCATAAGAAGCCAGGGAAGAACCGTCCCGGGGCTGGCCCACGCTGCCCACGTTGATTAGAAAACGGATTGTCCCTTCCAGGATGATTTCGGTAAAGTTTTTAGAAAAAAAGAGTTCACCAAATTCGTTGAGCACGAATACTGACGGGATATGAGAATGACCAACAAAACATAAGTCATTCTTCACGGCTCGAAGGTTCCGCAGAGCTTCATGCCCTGAAAAAACATAAACCCAATCCTGAGGATTCAGGGGCGAGGCATGAACAAACGTTAAACCTTCTTCTTCTTTTTGAAGGGGTAACTCGGTTAAAAATTTTTTGTCATCAGGGCTTAGGTGAGCAATGGTCCACTCAATCGCGTGCCGGGCAACTGAATTAAAAGTATTGATCTCTGTTTTTCCTGTTACTGCCCAGTCATGATTTCCCGCGATCATGACGTCGAATTTTTCCCGCAGGAGGGTAATGCATTCTTCTGGGTTTGGCCCATAGCCAACAATGTCGCCCAAGAAGATTAGTTTTTGAATATCCTTTCCGGTTAGGTCCTTTAATACTGCTTCAAAGGCTTCGAGGTTTCCATGGATGTCAGAAAGAATGGCGTATCTCACTACTTTTTGCCCTTACCCCTTATCTTATTTAAATAATATTATTATTTTTTAATTGCCGGAGTAATATATTAAAATCATCAGATTTTTTCAAACAAATTATTACCTTTTTTGCCTTTAAACTTCCTTGAGAAAAAATCCATATTACTTTACTATCTTCGTCAAATAGATTATTTAATACAGAGATTTTTTTGACCAATTAATATTTCGGATTATTTATGCGATCAAATGATTTTGACCTTCTGATTAAAAAAAATCGTATTAGAGGAAAAATTTTTTATCCTTCGCATAAACATAAAAAAAACCAGTGGGATAGTTATTCTTTGTCATGGAATACCCGGCGGGAAAAAAGACCCGGAAGATCCCGGCTACGCCCAACTGGCGCAGGTTTTAGGTGAAGAAGGATTGCAGGCGGTGACATTTAATTTTCGGGGCGCCGGTGAAAGCACCGGGGATTTCGACCTTCGGGGATGGGCCGAGGATTTAAAAGGAGTTAAAGACTATGTTGTTTCGCTCGATACTGGCTCTTCTCCGGTTGTGCTCTTTGGTTTTAGTGCTGGTGCTGCGGTGGCAGTTTATGCCTGTGCTCAAGATAGTAAGAAAATTGCGGGATTAATCCTCTGTGGCTGTCCGGCTGATTTTGATTCTATTTTAAAAGAACGAGGAATTGACCAATACTTAAATCACTGCCGGCAAATTGGGATTATTAAAACCCCAGGTTTTCCTTTTGACCAATCAGCCTGGATAGAAAGCTTTCACCTGCTCAGGCCAGAAAATTGGGTAGGCACCCTTATGTTAAAACCCAAGCTTATCATCCATGGCGACCAGGACGATGTTGTTCCGGTTGAACATGCTTATCGGCTTTATGAAAAAGCGCTTGATCCCAAGGAGCTTATCATTATCAAAAGTGGGGGTCACCGCCTTCGATTAAATGAAGCGGCCATGAACGCAGCGCGGGAGTGGCTTAAGAAGTTTATTTAAAATGCAAGCTCGATCTCACCGTCCTAATGAACTAAAAAATTCTTTTGGAGAACCTAAAAACCTTTCTCTTGCAGGGACAAAAGCAGATCAATCTCTCAGGGGTAAAAGGCTCTTTTTTCCCCTTTCTTTTAAGCACCCTGGCCTTAGACATCGCGCGAAGTTTTTTGGTTGTTACCCCTGACAACGATTCTGGCAGAAGAAACATGTCGCGAACTACGGTTTTATTTAGGTAAAGATGAAGCTCGATATCGGCCTGTTCTTTTTTTCCCCAGCGGGGAAACGCTTCCTTACGATACCGCTGATCCTCACCCGGAAAAGGTGATTGCCCGGATTGAAAGCCTTTTTCATTTGCAGCACCAGGAAGCTTTTCCGATTGTGGTTGCCCCACTTCCAGCCCTCATGCAGCACTGCATTCCCCCGCAAGACCTAAAAAAATCCATTATCGTGATAAATTGTCATGATCCGATTAATCGTGAATTCTTATTGGAGCGGTTAGTCGTTGGCGGATACCGCAATGTGCCCCTGGTGGAAGAACGGGGAGAATTTAGTGTCCGCGGAGGAATAGTAGATATCTTTCCTCCGTTATGTGCCTATCCAATTCGTTTAGAGTTTTTCGGAGATACGGTTGATTCTATCCGCCAGTTTAACCCAATAACCCAACGATCAATCTCTAACCAGGAAGAGGTTTATATTCTCCCGGTTTCAGAAATTATTCTTGATGAATTATCCAAAACCCGGGCATTAGAACAGATCGAGCGTCTTCATCAGCAAGACAGCATCCCGCCTCGTCTTCGAAAAATAATGAAAGAAAAAATAAAAGGAGAAGGTCACTTCCAGGGAATCTCTTTTCTCCTAGAGTTGTTTTATGAATCCCTGGGAACCCTCATTCAGTATTTTCCTGATGATGCCATCGTGTGGTTTTATGGGGTCTCCGATTGGGAGCAAAGAATGGCTGATTATGCGGAGAAGATCACCCAGAGCCTTATCTCTGCCCAGGAGGAAGAAAAAATTTCGAGTTTAGGCACAAAACTCTACCTCACTCCTGAGCAAACAAACAAAACCTTAGCCCCGTTTACAAAAGTATCAATCGATTCGCTCGAAATCTTTCGTCCGGAAGAAAACTCTCTTACCTTCTCCACGTCCGACAATCAAGGACTTTTCCGAGAGATCATGGAAACAAAAAGCCGGGGCCGCCCGTTAGCAAAGCTGGCCCAAAAAATAAAAGATTGGCTTAATGATTATTTTTTAATTGTCCTGGTCATGTATTCCGCTATTCAAATGAAACGACTCCAAGACCTCCTTGATGGCTATGGACTGCCAATAACTATGTGCGAGGATTTTTCCTTCTTGCCGAATGGTAACTCAGGAAAAGGAGAATTGATTCTCACCTTGGGCCAAATCCAAAGAGGATTTTGCTCGAATGTTGACCGGGTTGTTGTGCTGACTGAAGGCGAGGTATTCGGAGAAAAATTTTCTCATGGGAAAAAGATTGAACCGATTGAAGGCGATCCTATCTCCAGTCTTGATGACCTTCACGTTGAAGATTTTGTTGTGCATGTTGATTATGGGATTGGCCAGTACAAAGGACTTCATCCCCTGGAGGTGGGTGGAAACAGAAATGACTTTCTCCTTATCGAATACCGGGACCAGGATCGGCTTTACGTTCCGGCTTTTCGACTTAACTTAGTCCAAAAATTTCGGGGCGGGGAGGAAGAACGCTACTCCGGTGCTTAACAAACTGGGAGGAACAGCCTGGCTAAATACCAAAGAACAAGGTAAAGAAAGCGATCATGGCTCATGCCAAAGAACTTCTCAAGGTCTATGCTACCCGCCAGGCATTAGAAGGATACTCCTTTGCTCCCCGAGATCAGCTTTATCAGGAGTTTGAGACCCGGTTTGAGTATGAAGAGACCCGTGATCAGGCAAATGCCATTGAAGATGTGATAGAAGATATGGAAGGCCAGCGTCCTATGGATCGGTTAATCTGCGGAGACGTAGGCTATGGAAAAACTGAGATAGCCCTCAGGGCTTCTTTTAAGGCAGTGCTGGATAATAAGCAGGTAGCCGTATTGGTGCCTACCACTATTTTGGCTTATCAGCATTATCAGACCTTTGCTCATCGGTTCCGGGATTTTCCCGTTAACGTTGCCATGCTCAGCCGTTTTCAACCCCCCCGGGAGCAGAAGGAGGTCATTGACCAGCTCAAAGAAGGCACCCTTGATATCGTCGTGGGGACACATCGCCTCATTCAGAAAGATATTGGTTTTAAAGATTTAGGCCTGGTCATCATTGATGAGGAACATCGGTTTGGGGTGAGGCACAAGGAGAAATTTAAAAAACTAAGGGCGCTGGTTGATGTTTTAGCACTTACTGCAACCCCGATTCCCCGCACTCTGCAACTTTCTCTTTTGGGAATCAGGGACTTAAGTATCATCAATTCCCCTCCCGAAGACAGGCTGGCGGTAAGGACTTTTATTGCTCATTTTGACGGAAATATAATTCGCGAAGCAATTATAAGAGAATTTATGCGAAATGGTCAGGTGTTTTTTATCCATAACCGGGTAGAAAATATTGAAACGGTTGCCAGTTATTTAAAAGAACTTGTCCCTGAGGCCACTCTGGCTTTTGCTCATGGCCAGATGGAAGAGAAGGAATTAGAAAAAGTGATGTGGGCTTTCCACCAAAAAGAGGTAAACCTGCTCCTTTGTACGACAATTATTGAATCCGGAATGGATTTCCCCAACGCCAATACTATTATCATCAACCGGGCAGACAGGTTAGGGGTGGCCCAACTTTATCAGCTCCGAGGAAGGGTTGGCCGTTCAAGTCACCAAGCTTATGCATACTTTTTGATTCCCAAGGAACGGTATTTAACCGGCAAGGCAAAAAAACGGCTTGAACTAATCGCAAAATTTAGCGAACTGGGATCAGGTTATCGTCTGGCGAGCTTAGATTTGGAGCTTAGGGGCGGGGGAAACATTCTGGGCCTCTCTCAATCCGGCCATATGGCGCAAGTGGGAATCGAGCTTTATTATCAGCTTATTGAAACAGCAGTTAAGGAGATCAAAGGAGAAAAAATTTCTCCTGATGTTGATCCGGAGATTCGCTTAAAAGCATCGGCTTATCTTCCAGAAGACTATGTGCCGGATATTCATCAAAGGTTAAAAATTTATAAAAATCTGGCCTTGGGTTTGGAGGATGATCAAATAAAAAATTTAGAAATTGAACTGCGCGATCGCTACGGGCCTTTGCCAGAGGTGGTTAATAATTTATTAATTATCTCTAATATGAAACCAGCGTTACGAAAATACTTGGTTACAAATCTCGATTTTAATGATAAAGAGATTATTCTCAGTTTTCATCCTGAGGCAGAAAATTCTCTTGAAAAAGTTCTGTATTTGATTAAGCAGTACAAAAATAAAGTTAAATTTACGCCAGACCATAGATTAATTATTAGTTTTCCGAGGGAAAATACTTGGCAGGAAATAATTGGCGAGGTAAAAAAGGTTTTGCAATAAAACGAATAAATGATTTAAATTAAACTTTAAAAGTACTACGCCGGTCAATTTATAAGAGCGAAACCAAATACTTAATAAAAATTTAAACTTTTTCTTGCTGCAATATGTTTAATCTAAAAAACTATCAAGTTGGTGGCTATATTTTTTTCTTAAGTATTGTTTTAATGATGCTTTCTTTCTCTGCTAGGGCAGAGGTCGTTGATGAAGTCGTTGCGGTTGTTAATAATGAGGTCATTACCCTTTCTGAACTTCTCCGGGTAGCCCAAGTATATTTTTCCAACGCTGATCCCTCCCGTTATCGCGAGGTGCTTGAAAAATTGATTGATCAAAAGCTCATTGATCAGGCAACCAAAGATATGCCAACAAAGGTCGGCGAAAAAGAAATCGATGCGATGATAAAGGGCTTTAAAGAGAATAATAAAATAACCGATGATCAACTCAAAGATGCATTACGGCAACAGGGGATTACCTGGGGGGAATACCGTAATGAAATCCGCGATGGAATTCGACGCAACCAAGTTATTACTCAAACTATTCGCTCACAGATAAGTGTAAGCGAAAAAGAAATTAAGGACTACTATCAAAAACATCCTAATGATTTTTTCGAACCTGCCCAAGTAAAACTTGAACAGATATTCTTCCCTGTTCCGGATCAGGCAACCCCGGAAAAGAAAAAAGCGGCCTCACAAAGCGCTGAGGAATCATTAAAGAAGATAAAATCCGGAGAAGATTTTCAAAAGGTTGCCCAGAAATTGAATCTTCCTGAAAATAACACCTCGTGTGATGTTGGTATGTATAAAAAAGGGGAATTGATGAGTACTCTTGATCAGGAAGCTTTCACCTTAAAACCGGGCGAAATAAGTAAGGTTATTAGTACCGACAAAGGATACTGCATTATTCGAGTCTTGGAGCGCTCTGAGGAAAAAACGAAAAAATTTGAGGAAGCCCATGAGGCAATATCAAATTACCTTTTCCAACAAAAAATGGAAGGCAAACTCCAAGAATGGTTACAAGAACTCCGAACTAACGCTTATATTGACATAAAATTTAACCAATAAACTTTTTATCTAAGCTTTTGTGTCAAAAAATACCCTTCTGGATTTTTTTTTCCAAGCCTCCAAAAAGTTAAACATTCCTCTCTCGGAAGAAGCTGGCCTACAATTCGAAACGTATTATCAAGAACTCATCGCGTGGAATAAAAAAATAAACCTTACCCGGATAACTGAAAGAAAAAAGGTTTTTATTGAGCACTTCATTGATTCCCTCATCCCGGAGAGGTTTATTCCCTTGAAGAGCAGTTTAATCGATTTAGGCTCTGGCGGAGGATTTCCTGGCCTTCCTTTAAAAATCATCAGGCCTGATCTTTTTGTTACCTTGGTGGATTCTTCTTTAAAAAAGGTCCTGTTTTTACGTTATCTGGTTAGATCGCTTAACTTACGTGGCGTTGTTGTCCTTCAGAAGCGATTAGAACACCATGATTTTTCAGATAATCGGTATGATGTCTGCATCGGGAGGGCTTTTTCCTCGCTAGAAAAGTTTTTACCTTTCGCGTTAGCCCTCAGGAGTCCACAAGGAATCGTTATCGCCATGAAAGGGCCTAATTTTTTAAATGAGTTAAAGGCAGTCGAACCCCAGCTTCCCCACTGGGGCATATCCCTAAAACAGCTTAAGGAGTTTGTCCTCCCTTTTACCAACAAACAACGGGCTATCATCGTCTTTGGATAATCACTGTAAAGTTTCACGTGAAACATACAACCATTGGGCCAAAAGATACAATTAAAGGCCGGGGGTTTTTATTTGCTAATTTTGATAAATTTTCTTCCGAATTTCTCCAAAATGTGATATTTTTTTATAAAAGTCCCAATTGGTTTTTCAAAAAAAAACTGTTCTTGCAAATAATTGTAACTATTAGTTTTATTTGATGGTAAGCTGCGGACAAAATAAAAACGATGCTTTTCCCTCCTTACCTTTTAATAGGGATTACTTTTTAGAAAAAGGACATGGCACTTTCTCTAAAAAATACAAAAAGCAACAGTCCATTTTGTTCATTTGTCCTTTGCCTCCGCAACAATTAAATTACAAGGAAAAATGGCGAGAGTAATTTGTATTGCCAATCAAAAAGGTGGGGTTGGTAAAACAACAACCGCGATAAACTTAGCAGCCTCTCTGGCGTTGAGTAAAAAAAGTATCCTTTTACTTGATGCTGACCCTCAGGGGAATGCATCGAGCGGCGTGGGCTTAAGTAAAGACAAAATCAAAAACAATCTTTACCACGCTATCCTTGATGGCCTTAAGGTTGAAGAAGTAATTTATTCCACCGAGGTGTCGTGCTTACAAGTTATCCCCTCTCACCTTGACCTTTTCGGCGCAGAAGTAGAACTCGTAAATTTACCTAATCGAGAAGGAAGGCTCCGCAACCTCATTGAACCGGTTCGCTCAGAATTCGACTATATCCTGATTGACTGTCCGCCCTCCTTAGGGTTTTTGACCTTAAATGCTTTAACTGCCGCGGATTCGGTTCTCGTTCCGGTTCAGTGTGAATATTATTCTTTGGAGGGACTCGCTCACCTTTTCGAAACCTTGCGGCGAGTAAAAAAAGTGCTCAACCCAGGCTTGGCTATGGAAGGGATACTGCTTACCATGTTTGATGTGAGGAACAAGCTTTCCCATCTTATTGTCCAAGATATCCGCAACCATTTTAATGATCGGGTGTTCACGGTTATTATTCCCCGAAATGTTCGTCTAAGCGAGTCCCCCAGTTTTGGGAAGCCAGCATACTTTTATGATAAAAATTCTCGAGGGGCGCAATGTTATTTAGAGTTGGCTCGAGAGATTATCCAGAAAAGGAGAAATCCCCATGAATAAGAAGACGACTTTGGGAAAGGGCTTAAATGCCCTCTTCCCTGATATTGGCTCGGTCATGGAAGAAGAAGGTAAAACTGGGACAGCGGCTCTCTTAGACATTAAGGCTATACATCCCAATCCTTATCAACCCCGAAAAATTTTTGATCCAGAAAAGATTGAGGAATTAGCTGCATCTCTTCGCTCAAGCGGAATCATCCAGCCCTTGGTAGTAAGAAAGGGTTCCGATGGATATGAATTGATCGCCGGAGAAAGACGCTGGAGGGCCGCTATTAAAGCAGGCCTAAAAGAAGTTCCTGTAATCATTAAAAATGTTTCTGATGATCAAGTCCTCATTCTCTCTTTAATCGAAAATCTTCAGCGGGAAAATCTAAACCCCGTAGAGGAAGCCGAGGCTTATTATCGTTTGATCGAAGACTTCAAGCTCCTTCAAGAAACTGTAGGGGAGGTGGTTGGCAAAAACCGTTCCACCATTACCAACGCGCTTCGACTTCTTAAGCTTCCGGAAGAAATCAAAAAAGATTTATCGTTAGGAAAAATTTCTTCTGGGCACGCTCGAGCCATCTTGGTTCTGGACAATAATGCCAAGCGGCTTACACTTCATCGGGAAATCATTAAACGGGAACTTTCGGTCAGACAAACGGAAGAACTAGTTAAGCATTGGAGAGGGGGAAAGCCTCTTCCCGCTCCTCGCAAGGAACCAGTTGAAATTAAATCTATTAGAGAAAATCTCCAAAGAGCTCTCGGTACCCAGGTTAAAATTCTTAGGAAGGGAAAGCAAGGGAAAATCGAAATTTTCTTTTTTTCAGATGATGATCTTGAGCGGATCCTGGAAATAATTCAAGGAGGAAAATAATCCCATGGCGGAAAAAAATAATACTTTACCGGCAAACGGTGGTGATTATACTGCGGATAAAATAAAAGTCCTCGATGACCCTACTGCGGTTCGAAAACGACCCGCAATGTATATTGGAAGTACGGGAAATAAAGGCCTCCATCATTTGGTGTATGAGGTTGTGGATAACAGCATTGATGAGGCGTTAGCTGGGTTTTGTGACCGGATCACGGTAACAATCCATATTGATGATAGTGTCACCGTCGAAGACAATGGCCGGGGAATACCTGTTGATGAACACCCCACGGAAAAAAAATCTGCCGCTGAAGTGGTTATGACCACCCTTCATGCCGGAGGCAAGTTCGACAACCTGACCTATAAAGTAGCAGGTGGGCTTCATGGAGTCGGAGTTTCGGTCGTAAACTACCTTTCAGAAATTTTGGTTCTGGAAATACGACGTGATGGTTATGTTTACCAACAAAAATATGAACGGGGGGTGCCCAAAGAACCACTCAAGCAGATTGGCCAGACTAAACGTTCCGGTACCAAGGTCACCTTTAAACCTGATCCCCAAATTTTTGAAGAGCTGATTTTCAGTTTTGATACCCTTTCACAACGTCTTCGGGAACTTTCTTTCCTCAATCGGGGCCTAGAGATAACGATTCATGATGAAAGAAACGATAAGCACCATACCTTTCAATATAAAGGGGGTATCACCTCCTTTGTTACCTTTCTGAACCAAAATAAACACCCCATCCATCCCAAACCTATCTTTATTGAGGCAGAGAAAGATGGGGTCGTATGCGAAATCGCCTTTCAATATAACAGCAGCTACGCAGAAACTCTTTTTTCTTTCGCAAATACTATTAATACGCAAGAAGGTGGATCACATTTAAGTGGGTTTAAAGCCGCACTTACTCGCACGGTAAACAACTATATAAGCAAGGCGAACGTAGCTAAAAATTTAAAAATAAACCTGGAAGGATCAGACCTTCGGGAAGGGCTAACCGCAGTCATAAGCATTAAACTGTCCAATCCTCAATTTGAAGGCCAGACTAAAACCAAATTGGGAAACAGCGAAGTAAAAGGCCTGGTAGAAAGCGTGGTAAACGATAAGCTTTCCGCTTATCTGGAGGAACACCCCGATGTAGCCCGAAAAATCGTTGAAAAAGCAGCTGAGTCCGCCAGAGCGCGGGAGGCGGCCAAAAAAGCTAAAGAGCTTATTCGGAGGAAAAGTTTTATGGAGGGTGGTTCTTTGCCCGGCAAGTTAGCTGACTGTCGCGAGAAAGACCCCGCCCTCAGCGAGCTTTTCTTGGTCGAAGGTGATTCGGCCGGTGGATCAGCCAAACAGGGAAGGAACCCGCAATTTCAGGCGATCCTGCCCTTAAAGGGGAAGATATTGAATGTGGAGAAGGCACGTTTTGATAAGGTGTTAGAAAATCAAGAAATCATCACTATGGTTACTGCTTTAGGAACAGGATTGGGAGAAGAAGAATATAACCCTGATAAACTCCGCTACCACAATGTCATTATCATGACTGATGCAGATGTAGATGGTTCTCATATCAGGACCCTTCTCCTCACCTTCTTTTATCGGCAGATGCCGGATATTATAGAAAAGGGACAACTCTACATCGCCCAGCCCCCTTTGTTTAAGATCAAAAAAGGGAAGAAAGAACGGTACCTAAAAGATGAAACCGTCCTGGAAGATTACCTCCTTGCCGAAGGAGCAGAGAGTCTGAAGCTTTTTGCCTCCCAATCACCCAAAATCGTACTCGGCGATCACCTGATAAAACTAATGAAAAAGGTCCTGAGGTATGAAAAACTCTTAAAGCAGATGGAAAGGAAGAATATGGTCAGAGCGGTGATTGATCCTTTCATCCAAAACCCTCGCTTCAACGAAAATACCTTGAGAGAAGAAAAAATGCTTCAAGAGATTATCAATGAAATCAAGAAGTTCATTCACTCTCATCACCCGGAAATTTCTCCGGTAGAGTTTGATCTCCAGATGGATTCCGAGCACAACTGTTTTAATATCCGGATTATTTCACATGACCAGGGAAGAGAAAAAATAAGCCAGATTGATTTTGATTTGCTCAGCTCCCCGGAATTTGAGGAAATGAAGAAACTGGCTCAAGAGGTTCGGGTATTCGGTTCACCCCCCTTCCGATTAGAAGAAGATGGCAACGGCTTGGAGGTTAAGGATTTTTCGGAATTAATCAATGTGGTGTTTACCCTCGGCAAGAAGGGGCTTGAAATCCAGCGGTATAAAGGATTGGGGGAAATGAACCCAGCACAACTGTGGGAAACCACCATGAATCCTGAAACCAGAACCATCCTCCAGGTAAAAGTTGAGGATGCAGTGGAGGCAGACGCTATTTTTACCGTGCTCATGGGTGATGAGGTTGAGCCTCGCCGGGAGTTTATTTACCAGAATGCTCTTGATGTGAAGAACTTAGATGTTTAAAGTATTTTTGCAAATCAAAAGAGTGCTGATTTTTGATTGCGGAAGGAAAAAATCAAAAGTCCGTCTTTAGAAAAACTTTTTTTGCCTTCTTGCCCTTTTCCCTAAGGTCTAAAAGCCAGAAATATGAAACCTGAAATTCTTTAAGGAGAAATTTTTAATGTTCATCAATCAGCGAAAGATCCCGGTCAATATTGAAGATGAAATGAGACGATCCTACATGGACTATGCCATGAGCGTTATCATCGGGCGGGCTCTGCCGGATGTGCGCGATGGCCTCAAGCCGGTTCACCGAAGAATTCTCTTCGCTATGCATGATACCGGAAATACCTGGAACAAGCCCTACAAAAAGTCTGCTCGAATCGTGGGTGATGTAATCGGAAAATACCATCCCCACGGCGATGCCGCAGCATATGATAGCATTGTGCGGCTCGCCCAAGATTTCTCTCTTCGGTATCCCCTAGTTGATGGCCAGGGAAACTTTGGCTCCATTGATGGAGACTCTGCGGCCGCCATGAGGTACACGGAAATAAGGATGTCGCCATTAGCGGGCGAGATGCTCCAAGATCTTGACAAGGAGACCGTTGAATTTTCCCCAAACTACGATGAAACTTTGCAGGAACCCATAGTCCTTCCCACCCGCATTCCCCAGCTCATTATCAATGGTTCATCAGGAATAGCGGTTGGAATGGCTACCAATATTCCACCCCATAACCTCTCTGAAGTAACTGATGCCCTTATTGCCTTAATCAAGGATCCGAATATTTCCATTGCCGGGTTGATGGAGTATGTGATTGGGCCGGATTTTCCCTCCGGGGCCTTTATTTATGGGAGGGAAGGAATTAAATCAGCTTATTCCACGGGCAAAGGCATCATCCGGCTTCGGGCCCGGGCTTTTATTGAAAGGAAGCGGGGAGACCGCGAAAGCATTGTGGTCTCAGAGCTTCCCTACCAAGTAAATAAAGGCAGACTTCTGGAAAAAATTGCCGAATTGATACGGGATAAAAAGATTACCGGGATTGCAGACCTCAGGGATGAATCTGATCGCCATGGAGTCAGAGTGGTAATCGAACTGAAAAAAGATGCGATTGCCCAAGTGGTGCTTAATCAGCTTTACCAGCATACCCAGATGCAGATCACCTTTGGGGTGATTATGCTTGCTATTGTCCGTAGTCAGCCAAAGCTTCTTACCTTAAAGGACGTGCTGGAACAATTTATCCAGTACCGGAAGGAAGTAGTACATCGCCGGACTGCTTTTGAGCTCCGGAAGGCTGAGGAGCGAGCCAATATTTTAGAGGGCCTTAAAAAAGCGCTTGATCATTTGGATGCAGTAATTTCTTTGATTCGAAAGTCAGGCAGTCCGAGCGAAGCCAAGGCCAACCTTATCTCCACCTTTGATTTTACTGAAGTTCAAGCCCAGGCAATCTTAGACATGCGCCTCCAGAGGCTCACCGCCCTGGAACGGGGAAAAATCATGGAAGAATATCAGGAGTTGCTCAAACAGATTGAGCGGTATAAACAAATTTTGGCGAACGAAAGATTGATCTTGGAAATTATTATTGAGGAGCTTCATGAGATTAAAAAGAAATACGGCGACTCCCGCCGGACCGAGATCGTTGAAGAGGCCGCAGAGATCGACGTGGAAGACATGATTGTTGAGGAAGACATGGTGGTTTCCATAACCCATTCTGGGTATATCAAACGAAGCCCGGTGAGTCTTTATCGAAGCCAGCAGCGGGGAGGGAAGGGGAGTTCCGGCATGGTTACCAAAGAAGACGATTTTGTTGAACACATTTTTGTGGCTTCAACCCATAGCTATATCCTCTTTTTCACCTCCTCGGGCCGGGTATATTGGCTTAAAGTTCATCAAGTACCAGAATCAGGACGAGCCACCAAGGGGAAGGCGTTAGTGAATCTTCTTGAGCTTCCACCAGGAGAAAAAATTTCTGCTTTTCTTTCCGTGAAGGAATTTGGGGAAGAAAAGTTTATTGTCATGGCCACGAGAAAAGGGGTCATTAAAAAGTCTTCTCTTATGGATTATAGCAAGCCTCGACGGGATGGGATTATCGGGCTTGATCTTGATGAGGGAGATGAACTCATCGCTGCTGCTTTAACTGATGGCAAACAAGATATTCTCCTTTGCTCCGAGAAAGGAAAGTCAATACGTTTCCCGGAAAATCAGGCACGGCGCCTGGGACGGGTGACTCGGGGGGTCAAGGGGGTTGAGTTGGCTTCCGGTGATTCGGTGGTGGGAATGGAGATCGTATCCTCGGGCAATGACGGGTTTACCATCCTCACGGTCACGGAAAATGGGTATGGGAAGCGAACGAACATTGCTGAATACCGGGCCCAGGGCAGAGGCGGGAGCGGCATTATTAATATCCAAACCACACCTCGAAATGGCAATGTGGCGGGAATTAAACAAGTCACTGACGAAGATGACCTTATCTTGATCAATAACCGAGGAAGGCTGATCCGCATTGGAGCCAACGGCATTCCTATCATCGGCAGAAACACCAAAGGCGTTCGCCTGATTACGCTTGAGTCAGAGGAAAAAGTGGTGGGCGTAGCCCGGCTGGCGGAAAAAGATTAAATATAAAACTATCCATTTTTTGGGGGAGAGGTTTCAGTAGAATACTTTTTAATTGAAGACCCTTGCAAGGCTTCTCAGCGTGCGATAGACCCATCGAACGTGACAGAAGACGAGGGGGGGGTATTTGTTTGTCGCTTTAAGCCACCATGATTGTTTAAAAACCTTCCCATGAGACACTCCCTTTTTTCTGTCCCTCGATTAACTCGTTTGGGGTTTGATATTTTTTACCTTTTTAATCCTAACAGGGAAAAAGTCAACAGAAAAGCAAAAGTGTGTTAAGAGGATAGAGTGTATTTATTGCCCTCTTTAAAAGATCATATCCCCTTTCTTTGCCGAACACAAAAATCCGATAAGCTCCTCAAGGATAGCAAGCTTGATTTTTTTTTAGTCCCTGTTAGAATTATCCCTAATTTCAGAAATCTATCAAAACGGAGGGTATAATGGCAGGAGTAAATAAAGCAATTTTGCTTGGCCGCCTAGGCGCTGACCCTGAAATCCGGTATACCAGCAACGGAACCGCGGTAGCAAATTTCAGAATCGCCACCAGCGAAAAATGGACTAATCCGAACGGAGAGAAAGAAGAACGCACCGAATGGCACCGCATTGTGGCTTTTGGAAAACTCGGAGAAATATGCGGAGAATATTTGGCCAAGGGCAAACAGGTTTATATCGAAGGAAGACTTCAAACCCGCACCTGGGAAGACCGGGATAAAAACCAGAGAACGACCACGGAAATAATCGCCACGGTAATGCAGATGTTGGGCTCAGCAGGAGGAGGAAAGGCGCCTGGCAAAGAAGAACCTTCTTATGCAGAGGAACCCGCAAAAGATGATGATATCCCTTTTTAAAAAATGCCTTGAGAATAAAACAAAAAAGGCCCTCTTTATGAGGGCCTTTTTTGTTTGCGCGATGAATTTTAATACATTCCACCCATTCCGCCACCCATCCCTCCTCCTGGAGGCATTGAGGGAACTTCTTTCTCTTTGGGTTTTTCCGCCACGCACGCCTCAGTGGTGATAAGCAAGCCAGCCACACTGGCAGCGTTTTGGAGAGCGGTTCTCACTACCTTGGTTGGGTCAATGATTCCTGCAGCAACCAAATCTTCATATTTATCAGTCTGCGCATTAAACCCAAATGAACCTTCACCGGTTTTTACCTTCTCTACGACTACCGAACCGTCAAAGCCGGCATTCTGGGCAATCCACCGTAAAGGCTCTTCCAAAGCCTTCTTAAGAATATTCACGCCTGCTTGTTGTTCCTCATTCTCGAGCTTCAGCGCATCCAGCTTAGCAATGCAGCGGATGAGGGGAACACCGCCGCCAGTAACAACCCCTTCCTCAATTGCCGCGCGGGTAGCATGGAGGGCGTCCTCCACGCGAGCCTTCTTTTCCTTCATCTCGGTCTCAGTGGCTGCGCCAACATTGATCACCGCAACCCCACCAACCAGTTTGGCTAAACGTTCCTGTAATTTTTCCTTATCATAGTCAGAAGTGGTCTCTTCAATCTGGGCACGGATCTGTTTAATCCTTCCCTCAATTTCACCCTTCTTTCCAATGCCCTCAACTATGGTGGTATTATCTTTATCAATAGTAGCGCGCTTACACCGGCCCAAATCATCAATCTTTAAGCTTTCGAGTTTAATGCCGAGGTCCTCCGCGATCATACGGCCGCCGGTAAGCACAGCAATATCCTCAAGCATTGCCTTCCTTCGTTCGCCAAATCCTGGTGCCTTAACCGCAGCACACTTTAAGGTGCCCCGCAATTTGTTGACTACTAGCGTTGCCAAGGCTTCACCCTCAACATCCTCAGCCAAAATCAGTAACGGCTTGTTGGTCCGCGCAACCTGTTCCAATAAAGGAAGGAGGTCTTTCATGTTGCCAATTTTCTTTTCGTTTAAAAGAATGTACGGATCTTCAAGCACACATTCCATCCGCTCAGGATCAGTTACAAAATAAGGAGATAAATAACCTCGGTCAAACTGCATTCCCTCGACGATATCCAACGAGGTCTCCATGGTCTTTGCTTCTTCTACCGTGATGACTCCTTCTTTACCCACTTTGCTCATGGCCTCAGCAATAATGTTTCCAATGCTCGGATCATTATTGGCTGAAATCGTTCCCACCTGAGCAATCTCTTTCTGCTCTTTCGTGGGTTTGCTTAATTTCTTGAGCTCCTCCCCTATCCTTTCCACTGCCTTGTCAATTCCCCGTTTGATATCCATGGGATTATGGCCGGCAGCAACCAACTTTGAACCCTCACGATAGATTGCCTGGGCTAAAACGGTAGCAGTGGTCGTCCCGTCTCCAGCAACATCACTGGTTTTGCTGGCAACCTCTTTTACCATCTGGGCTCCCATGTTTTCAAATTTGTCTTCCAGTTCAATCTCTTTAGCTACGGTAACGCCGTCTTTTGTTACTGTGGGTGCGCCCCAGCTTTTCTCCAAAATCACGTTCCGGCCCTTGGGCCCCAGGGTTACCTTGACTGTATTTGCCAGGGCATTTACCCCTTTTAAAATTAAATTGCGTGCCTCTTGATCAAACTTAATCTCTTTTGACATCTGAGTTCCCTCCTATAGTTCATTAGTTCATTAGGTTTATTTTTCAATGATTCCAAGAATATCATCTTCGCGCATAATCAAATGCTCTTCACCATCCATCTTAATTTCGGAGCCAGAATATTTACCAAAAAGAACCCGGTCTCCTGCCTTCACCTCCATCGGGATTTTTTTCCCATCATCAGTAACTTTACCCGGTCCCACGGCAATTATTTGACCCTCTTGGGGTTTTTCCTTGGCTGTATCCGGAATAATAATACCGCCTTTTGTTTTCTCCTCTTCTTCAACCCGCTTTACGATAACTCGATCTTGTAACGGTCTAATCTTCATGGCTAAAATACCTCCTTATGATTTGTTGTTTAGAGTTAAAAAGGAATGGTTTTGAAAGGTACTTTTTCGGTGTCAGATTAATAAAGCCTATTTTTTATTTGTCAAGTCCTTACCCAGAAAAAATTTTATAACTTTTTGATTTTTTTAAAAAACAAATTAGCACTCTCCTTTTTTGAGTGCTAATAATTAGGAGTTTACTCGTTTTTTTATAATAAGCAAGTATAAAAATACAAAGAAAAATATGCCCACTATCCTTTTTTGTTATGGAAAATTATTTTTTTATTACTTTCTCGCTACTTGAAAGCTTTGATCGAAAAAAAATCCCCCTTTTTCCCGGAAACCTTACATCAAGAATAATAATAGTCTAACCCCTATCAAGAAGAATGCGGAGAGAGCCAAAACCACTTGACACCTGATGGGCATTGTGGTAGCCATTACCTGCAACGAACGCTTGCGCCTTTTCTTTTTTGCTTAAGATTATCGTCTTTGGATAGAAAAGTTGGGGGTTATGGGTACGATTACAATCTCCTTTTAAATTTTTAATTTATTTTTGCGGCTGTAATTGAAAAAAGCTATGGATGATTTTTCACTACCAAAAACCTATGACCCACATCCGATCGAGCAAAAGTGGTATACCCACTGGGATAATGAGGGGTTTTTCCACGCCAACGAACAATCCTCCTCTAAACCGTATTCCATTGTGATCCCTCCCCCCAATGTCACGGGGTCTCTTCATATGGGACATGCTTTAAATAACACCCTCCAAGATATCCTCGTTCGGTTCCATCGGATGGACGGGGAAAATACTCTTTGGCTTCCCGGAACCGACCATGCTGGCATTGCCACACAATACGTGGTGGAAAAAGAGCTGGCAAAAGGGAAAAAGACTCGAAAAAGCCTGGGGCGGGAAAAGTTTATTGAGCGGGTCTGGCAATGGAAAAAAGAACACGGGGGGATTATTATCGGACAATTAAAACGATTAGGCGCATCGTGCGACTGGGTTCGGGAAAGGTTTACCATGGATGAGGGCCTCAGTCGGGCAGTCCGGGAAGTTTTTGTTCGCCTGTATGAGGAAGGCCTTATTTACCGAGGAGACTATATCATCAACTGGTGTCCTCGTTGTCATACCGCCCTTTCTGATCTTGAGGTCGAATATAAAGAAACGCAAGGAAAATTCTATTTTATTCATTACCCTTTAAAAAAAGGGAAAAAGACCCTTATTGTGGCAACGACCCGGCCGGAAACCATGTTGGGCGATACCGCGGTAGCTGTCAATCCTGACGATGAACGGTATCGAAATTTGATCGGCAAAGAAGTGCTTTTACCCTTAGTGGATCGGGCTATTCCCGTTATTGGGGACGAGTACGTTGATAAAAGTTTTGGAACTGGCGCTCTGAAAATCACCCCTGCCCATGACCCTAATGATTTCGAAGTGTCTTCACGACACAAACTGCCAATAATCAAGGTGATGGATGAGTCTGGCCGGATGAATAAAAATGCTGGTCCCTATGAAGGCTTAGAGCGCTTTGCCTGCCGGGAAAAAGTCGTTGAAGATTTAACCGCTCAGAAACTCGTGAAAAAAGTCGAAACCTATGTCCACAATATCGGATACTGCTACCGGTGCAACGAGATTATTGAGCCTTTTCTTTCTAAACAGTGGTTCGTTAAAACCACCCCTCTGGCCAAACCTGCAATTGACGCTGTCAAAGAAGGCAGGACTCGGATCATCCCCTCGGTTTGGGAAAAAACCTATTTTGAGTGGATGGAAAATATCCGCGACTGGTGCATCTCGCGGCAAATTTGGTGGGGGCATCGAATTCCTGCCTGGTATTGCGGGGTTTGCGGGGAAGTGACTGTTTTCGCAGGCGAACCTCAGACATGCAAAAACTGTGGGAGCAAAGACCTCACGCAAGAAGAAGATGTGCTAGATACGTGGTTTAGTTCTGCGCTTTGGCCTTTCTCCACCCTCGGCTGGCCAACGAAATCTAAGGATTTGGAAACGTTTTATCCCACCTCAGCTCTGGTCACTGGATTTGATATCCTCTTTTTCTGGGTTGCGAGAATGATGATGATGGGAATAAAGTTTATGGGTGAGGTTCCTTTCCGGGATGTGTACATCCATGCCTTGGTGAGGGATGCTAAAGGTCAAAAAATGAGTAAATCACTCGGAAATGTCATTGATCCCTTGGTGATGATTGAAAAATATGGAACTGATGCCTTCCGGTTTACTTTAGCTGCCTTGGCCGCCCAAGGAAGGGACATCCGACTGGATGAGGACATCATTGAAGGATACCGGCATTTTGCCAATAAGATTTGGAATGTTGCCCGGTTTGTGCTTTTAAACCTTACTGACTATTCTTCCGATGAAAATTTAGCGGCTCATTATTCCTTAGCGGATAAGTGGATCTTAAGCCGCGTAAACCAGCTGATTCAAAACGTAAGGGATGCTTTGGACGAGTATCGGTTTAATGAGGCCGCCAGTTTCCTCTACCAATTTATTTGGCACGAGTTCTGTGATTGGTATGTAGAATTTAGCAAGCAGGAGCTATCAAACACCAATGACAAAAGCTCTTCGCGTAAGGCCACCCAACAAATTCTATTGGAAGTTCTTAACATTATCCTAAAACTCCTTCATCCTTTTATGCCTTTCATCACTGAAGAAATCTGGCAGAAACTCCCAGGGAATAAAGGAAGCATCATGATCTCTCCCCTTCCCAAGAAAAATGATTTATTGATTAATCTTCCGGCAGAAGAAGCGCTAGAAATTATTAAAGAGGTAGTGTATCATATACGTAATATCCGGGGAGAAATGCATATTCCTCCATCACAAAAAATTGAAGCTATCCTTTTCTGCGAAGAGGTTAAGACAACACGGCTTTTAGAAACTTATCAGAATTATTTAATATCCTTAGCACTGTTAAAGAACCTGACGTTCTCAACCTCGAGGAAAAAGCCTCATGCTGCTGCCACTGCAATAGTTAAAGGCGTAGAAATTTTTATTCCTTTAGAGGGGCTAATTGATTTTGGCGAAGAAGAAAAAAGACTCAAAAAAGAAATTTTCAAAGTGGAGAAGGAAATGG
Source organism: uncultured delta proteobacterium (assembly GCA_963727835.1). Lineage (GTDB taxonomy): Bacteria > Desulfobacterota > WTBG01 > JAGOGO01 > JAGOGO01. The sequence goes on along the minus strand of CAVSIB010000026.1, from coordinate 23,264 downwards.
CTTTTGTCCAGAAAAAGTTGACCAATGAAGATTTCCTCAGCAAAGCCCCTAAGGAAGTAGTGGAAAAGGAGAAAGAAACGCATCAGGTCTTATTGGGGAAAAAGAAAAAATTGGAAGAAAGCATCGCGCGCCTCCAAGAAATGAGAAGTGCCGGGCAATGATCGAAGCAGTTGAAAACCTCATTGATTTGGCCTTAAGAGAAGACCTTGGTCCACACGATATAACCACCAAAAGTTTGATCAAGGAAAAAGACCGTGGGTATGCCACGGTATTGGCCAAAGAAAATTTTCTGCTGGCAGGATTGAGCGTCTTTTCCCGGGTGTTTTTTCGTTTAGATGGAAAAATCAGCATAACGTCTTTTTTTAAAGATGGAGAAGAAGTAAAAGCCGGAGATATCATTGCTGAGATTGAAGGTCCTCTTTGGGTTTTGCTCAGCGGGGAAAGGACCGCCTTAAATTTTCTTCAGCGGCTTTCGGGTATTGCTACGCTCACGCGCATGGTGGCAAAAAAAGTAAAAGGTTATCCGATAAAAATCTTAGATACCCGAAAAACCACGCCCGGATGGCGCGTGCTTGAGAAAGAAGCGGTGCGAGTTGGTGGTGGATTTAACCACCGGTTTGGACTTTTTGATGGGGTGCTCATAAAAGATAACCATATTCAAGCGGTGGGATCTATTACCCGGGCCATAGCGCTTGCCCGATCCAAAGCCCCTGTGACGCTTAAAATTGAAGTGGAAGTCAATACCCTCGAACAAGTTGACGAAGCCCTTAAGGCAAAAGCGGATATTATTATGCTGGACAATATGTCTTTAGAAGATATGAAACATGCGGTCAAAAAAATCAAAGGCCGCGCTCTCGTGGAAGCTTCCGGAGGCATAACCCTGGAACGGGTTGCATCCGTAGCAAAAACCGGAATTGACGTTATTTCCATTGGCGCCTTAACCAGCGCTTTCCGGGCAATAGATATCAGTATGGAACTGGAGGGGAAAAAGAAATAATGCTCCTTACCATTGACATTGGTAATACCAACATCGTCTTCGGGGTTTTCGAAGATAAAAAGCTGGTCAATCACTGGCGGATCGTAACCCACAAAGACAAGACCGAAGATGAGTATGGAATCCTAATCGAAAATTTATACCGAGCCGCCAAGATCGATATGGCTAAAACCAAAGGGGTGATTGTCTCCAGTGTTGTCCCCCCGATGGTGAGCACTATTGAGGGGCTTTGCCAAAAGTACTTTCATATTACCCCTCTTTTTGTTGGTCCCGGGGTAAAAACGGGAATGCCCATTAGGTATGACAATCCTCATGAAGTCGGAGCTGATCGGATTGTTAATGCTATTGCGGCTTACGATAAATACAAACAGAGTTTAGTGGTAGTTGACTTTGGAACCGCAACCACCTTTGACTATGTGTCTCCCCGGGGGGAGTATATGGGGGGCGCGATTGCGCCGGGAATTGTCATTTCGAGCGAAGCTCTTTTTGTGAGAGCCTCAAAGCTTCCTCGCATTGAGCTGATAAGACCAGAATCCGTGATCGGCAAAAACACTATTGCCAGCCTCCAGTCTGGGATTGTGTTCGGTTATATCGCCATGGTTGATGGCATCGTAGAAAAAATAAAGCAAGAAGTAAAAACCAATCCCCGTGTCATTGCTACCGGTGGATTAGCTCCTTTAATTGCCGAAGGATCAAAAACCATTGAGGAGGTTGACCCTCTCCTTACTCTTGCGGGCCTTCGGTTGATTTACGAAAAAAATTTGGGAGAAAAAGGAGAAGCTGATTAACCATGGTCTTCCTTGCTTACTTTTTTGAAGCATTAGCCAATGTGGTTGATATCGGATTAACCATCTATATGTGGGTAGTGGTTGTCCGAGCCATTCTTTCCTGGGTAAACCCCGACCCTTACAATCCGGTCGTGGTTTTTCTCCGGCGCTCAACCGATCCGGTTTTAAATCCCATCCGAAGAAGACTCCCCTTTGCGCTTACTCGAACGGGGATAGACTTTTCTCCGCTCATTCTTCTCTTGGGAATTATCTTTTTACAAAAGTTTTTAGTGAAAAGCCTTTATGAATTAGCCTATAAACTCCATTAACCAGTCAGTAAGGGAGTAGAGCAAGATGAAACTAACACCTCTTGATATTCAACAACAACAGTTCTCCGTTCGGTTCCGAGGGTTCGACACCAATGAAGTTGACGCTTTTTTAGAAACCATAGCCAGTGAACTGGAAGATCTGTTAAAAACGAACAAAGAACTGCGAGAGGAGCTAGAAAGAAAAGAAGCGCGCATCGGGGAATACCAGAACATGGAAAAGACCCTGAAAGAGACCTTGCTTATGGCTCAGGCTACGTCCGAGCAAATGAAAAAAAATGCTCAAATAGCTATCGAAGAATTAAAAGCAAATACCCAGAAAGAAGCAACCTTTATTATTGCCCGTGCCCGAGAACAAGCAGAAAAAATGATCGCGGAAACCAATAGCCGATTAGTCAAAACCCAAGAAGAGCTCAATGAATTAAAAAGAAAAAAAATAATATTAAAGCAGGAACTACGATCTCTCTTGGAAACCCACTTAAGACTCCTCGAATCATCTTCTGAAAAAGAATCCCGTGAACCAGAAGAAAAACCTCCGAGCGAATCTTGAAGCTCCAAAAACCATCGCCCTTGAAATCCGAACCCATGAAAGCGGCGTCACCTTTCCGGTAATTGTCCAGCCAAGGTCTAAAAAAAACGGGGTTGTCGGACTTAGCGAAGGAGCTCTCAAGGTTAAAGTAACTGCACCGCCTTTAGAAGGCGCGGCTAACGAGGCCTTGATCGAGCTTTTATCTCAAGCTCTCCGGATAAGAAAATCCAACATTAAAATTCTGAAGATGAAGACCTCTCGCCGTAAACTCATACAATGCAAGGGGATCAGCATGAACGAAATGAAATCCTTTATTAAAAATATTGAACCCTAAGTAAGTTTCCTTTAAAAATTTGCTGAACTTTGATAAGGTATTCCTATTCTATTGTCACTTCTAAAAAATGATTGTATGCTTTCTGGCAACAATAAATCAAAAATACTGGTAAGCAAGGTTGCGGGAAAAGGCGACCTTCGAGCAACAATATCAAACGCTGTTGTATTGCTCGAAGAATTTAAGGGGTTTTTTCTTCTCATGATAAAGTACTCATAAAAGCAAACTTCAATAGCCCTGACCGGTATCCTGCTTCCTCTGATCCTGAATTTATTAAGGCAGTAGTAACCCTCCTTCAAGAATCCGGCGTCACGGAGATCGCTCTCGGAGCAGGCAGTGGATTGGCTTGCCAACCTAACGCGCGGGTATTAAAGAAAAAGAAAATTTATAAGCTTGCCGAAGAGCTTCACATCAAAGTCATTAACTTTGATGAGGGTGAATGGATAAATGTTCCTATAAATGGCGCACATCCTAAAAACGTTTCGCTTGTTCAAGCCGCCATGGAGGCAGATAAGATTATCTACCTTTCCAATCTCAAAACCCATTCTCTTGCCCGCTTTAGCATAGGACTAAAGTTCGCGGTTGGCCTTACCGAGCCTTTTTCAAGAAAGATACTGCATGGCGAGCACCCGGAGAAAAAAGCGTCTTGGCAATGCGAGCTGATTTCACTACATCCAGAAGCAACTCTGAGGCCGAGCTCAGCCCAATTAAATCGGGGCCGAAAAACGTGAGCCTTACCTCCATGATGTGGTCAGCCTTGTCGATCCGCAGTCAATTTTTTCTAAAGAGAACATCCCAAACTTCGTGAACCCCCTCGTTCAAGCGTGGCCGCAATACAGGCCAATCCCAGGGGGGGGGCAGTGAAGCAAAAATCTTTTTGCGTTAACTGCTGCAGCATCAATGAGACAAACCCTCGCAATGGTTCGTCAAAAATTATTCATTTCGCAAGATACAATACAAATCTAAAAAGAATAAACCCGGATAAAAAACTGCCTTCCGTCATTGGTTCCCGTTTCAAACTTTTTGCCTCATGATAAGCCCATTGTGGAAAGCTCGCGTTCATGTTCTTCCACTTCTTCACGGGTTTTTCCGAGGATCAGGCCAGTCATTCGTGGACGCGCTCTTGGATATCCGCCTACTTCAGGATCGTAACTGGAAAGCGGCAAAAAGATACCTTTATGTATAGCGGCATAAGCACTATTGAAAAGATCACGATAGATCCCGCTTCCCTGCAGAGCTCGAAATCGCAACACCGTTCGGCCCGTGGTGTGTTGCACGCTCTCAGCAAGTAACAAGGCAGCGATAGACCCATTAACGCGGAAGTTCAGGTCAAATACTATAATCCGATCATTTTCCAGTACTGCCATGTCAATACCCACACAACCATAATATCCTAGCGCAAATCCAGCAGCCACCACCCTGGTGCCAATCTCTATTGCTAAGGGGGGAGCCATGGTCGTAGGGTCGATCCAATTCCCCTGGTATTTACCCTGGGCACTACTAACTTGCTCTGCGCAACCTAAATAATTAATCACACCTTCAGCCGTCGCGGCATAGTTAAGACACAAATTTCTCTTTATCGGAAGGAATTCCTCAATCACTACACGCGTACAAGACCGAAACAAGACTGTGGCCCGTTTCAGGTCCCGAACTGTCCGGCATATCACCACATCAACGCCTCCCCCGCTTGATTCGTCGGTTGCGGCCTTCACCACCAGCGGAAAACAATGAGACGAGAGCTCAATGAGAAGACGACCGGGCATCAACATCCGACGCGTAGGCACATGGCGTGGGCTAACCAGTGCGGCAAGATTCGCCTTGTTGTTTAGAAAAGACAACGTTTCCGGCTTAACCCAACAGGCTTCCGGTGGAAGTTCAGAAGCTGGATGTACGTGGAGGAGGGCTAGTTTTCTTCTCTCATTGTACAGGCTTTTTAGTTTGTGCAGGTAATCAGTGACAGTGGAGTAACGAAACACCACCCGCGGAATATCAAATCCTGCATCGCGGAGAAGTTGCAGCCCCTCCGGAGTTGAAACGCCTGCCGCACAGAAAATTGATATATCGCCCGCAACGGGAATCTGTCCGCCGGTCATGCTATCCAAGATAAACTCATCATGGGGCAACCAAATGCACGCGTTTGGTGAGGCCCGTGGTGAATAAATCACATCAGAACCATAGATCTGGCTCAGGCTTTGGGTAGGTTTCAACCAAGCTCCCACACATAACTCCTAGTCTTATGATGACTCTGGCTCATGCTTTACATCTCTGTTGGTGGGACGCCACCGAGCTTCCTTGAAATCTCGTGATACTATCACGGCGTCGCTACCCCGTGCTTTCCCGCCTTTTTAGAAAAAAAAAGAGAACAATCCTTGGGTGAGTTCGTTAACTATCGAAGCCTGCCTTGCGGTAGTAGTGGGCCCACGCAACCGCGGGAGTACGGTTGGTGTCATAAAGGATAGGCTCCCCGTTAACGAGAGTGTAATCGAATTTACCGTAGTCGAACTGGAGCTTTGTTCGCAACGATCGCAGTGCTTCTGGAACAGGTAGCCCATCCTCGCGATGTATATGTATTTCTTGCCTTGACAATCGGACTCTTAGAAAAAACACGGTGGTTTATCTCATGGTCTCCGAAAAATATCCACTGGCGCAAACAATAATAAGCGCTTTCCCGCTCAGGAAGAAACCTCTCAACCACCAGGTGGGGGTTGCGCCATACGGCGCGGGGAACATCCCGGGACGAGTTAAATATCGGGTACTTATCGGGGCGCAACTGTCCAGTCCAGCTCCAGGGCAGCCATTCTGCCAATCTACTTAACAACCGATACAAAGGCCGAGCCATTTTTCGTTCTGGTTTGCCGCCAAAGTTACAATTGGTCTTAACGATCACAGGCCCAAAATATGAATCCCTTTGGCCAACAAGACTGGAGCTGATCTTCCGCTTGGAGATATCACCCACACCCCCATTGATAACAAAAGGATATTGCTTGCAAAAGGCAAGGTAGTCATCGGGCACAATGGTCAAATCAGTGTGCAAGATTAACGCATCCGCTGGTTCAAAATGCTCTATGCCGCGCAACACTCGGATGTCAATCCCAACATTTTTCCAGGCGTCAACCAAAAACCTCAATAAATAAGGCCCTGAAACGAAGTTATCATTAACATGGGTGAGCACTGCGATTTTAGTTGGATAAGAACTCATAGTGGTCGCGTTTTTGGAAAAGATACCCCACGCTTAATAAATATCTTATCGAATAAAATATCTTTTTATATACCTGGTCCTGTGAACAATAAATAAAAATCTCTCAAAAAATCGAAGGCGAAAAAGAGGGACGATGAAAGGTTTTTTATGCCTGGTGAAAAGTTTTTTTGGGGCCAGAAAAGGGGGCCCAAGGAAATTATCCCCTATCCCCTGTTTTTTTCGCAAGCACTGTTGTCCTTGGCTTATGAGGACTTCAGGGCGGCCTTTACTATTTCGATGGCAGTCTCTATACTCAGCTTTTCCAAATTGATCACCAGATCATTATTTTCTGGATCATTAATGTCAGCTTTAAAATATTTCTTAATAAAATCTTTCCGCTCCAATTCAATTTTTTGGATGTATTCTTTAGCTTGTTCAGAAGAAAGCCTAAGCCACTCGGCAATATTTTTAACCCGAACTGCCAGTGGGGCTATCGCCCTTACCCGTAAAATTTCTTCTCGGGGAAGAATAAAATTCCCTCCCCTGCCCAATATCACTGCGTTGCCATGTTTTCCTATGGTAGCAATCACCCTCAAAAGATGCTGCATATATTCGTAACCCCAGAGATGATGTTTTTCCACCACTGCTGAAATTATGTCATCTATAGCAGAAATCCCCTTTTCGTCCAATGATTCCACCATTAAAGTTCTCATGTGGGCGTCTTCAGCCACTGCTTGGGTTATCTCCTGGTCAAAGAAATCGAAACTCAATTTCTGAGCAAGCTGTTGAGCTAAAATATGACCTCCGCTCCCGGCCTGCCTTGAAATAGTAACAACCGTTATTTTCTTTTCTTCCTTGTGCGGAAGGGCATGATTTCCAATTATTCACCTGGTCTTCAATTATTTGTTGAATTGGACGAGATTTTTTTATTTTCATGATACCCCTTTGTCTTTTATCCAAGGAATATTCTTCTCTATTTATTAGTATACTGGAAAAAATCAGCCAACTAGTCAAGTAAAATTAATTAAAACCATTTAAAATTATTTAATAAAAATGAAATTGTGCTTTTTTGCATTTCTATAAGGTTTTTTGGGTTTTGGCGATAAAAAACCCTGTGATACGGTATAACATGTTGGATAAGCAGAAAAAAAACAAATTAATGCATTTTTTTGTTGACATCGTCCTATATGTTGTGGTAATTAAATTTTTAGCTTACAATATATAGTATCTTTTTTCCTTAGAAAGGAGGAAAAGATATGGCTACGCCAAAGCAAATAGAGCTCAGGATTAAGTACGCCAAAACATCTATTAACAGTCTAACTAAAAAAGTTGGCATGTATAAAAACAAAGTTAAAAAATTGGAGGATGAAATGAAAAAAGCAAAATGCGCAAAGCCAGCAAAAAAAGCCCCGGCCAAAAAAAAGGCCGCCAAAAAGAAATAACCATTTTTTTGTGCGTCTTTAATGAAGCGCCAAGGATGAGGGCCCTTAACCAAATTTAGGGGCCCAAAAATTCCTTGAAGGTATGTTCTTAACTGCCTTCAAGAGAAAAAGGGTCTTTGCCCCTGGGGGAGGTGAATTTTCCTAAAATGGGGAATGATATCCGGGCAAGAAAAAAATTGGTCTTGATCGTAGATGAAGCAGAATCTATCCAGTTTATAATCTCTGAAACACTACGGCCACTTGGTTATGAAATAGATACTGCTGAAAATGGTGAGGTAGCCCTTCAAAAGATAGAATCAAAAAATTACGATTTAATCATCACGGATTATACGGTCCCAAAAATTAATGGTCTTGAACTTACCCGAAGGATAAATAAAATTGATCCTTCTCTTTCTATTCTTGCGTTTGCAACCGAGGGACTTAGTGATGAATTTTTAGAAAGCGGGGCCTTGGCCTGTCTAAAAAACCTTTTCAGTATCCCTGAAATTCAAATTCTTTCCCAAGCAATCCTTAGGGATGCTTGTTCTAGTGTAGTGATTCAGAAATTTCTTTGCTTTCTTTGTCGTTCCCGGCTTGACCCGGAATCCCAGTGTTATTGGGCTAGATTCCCGCTTTCGCGGGAATGGTTACATTGGAATTTATGTAAAGAAGTGTTAGATTCACTACACTAGCCTTTAATCTTTCCTGTTGAACCCACCGAAAGGTTTTATTGCTATTCCACACGTCTTATAGACAGGAACTTGGATCAAGGGTTGTGTCTAATGCGAGCAAACACCTCGGTAGTAGGTTTTTGGAAGTCCGGCAATTTCCATGCCTTAATCGGGTCAAGAAACTGCTCGTAGGCACAATTTTTCGGTTGATGAATATTTTTACAGACCGCCTTAAGCAGGGGAAGGGAATTGTCCTTTTTGTAATATTCTCTCATAACCCTTAGGATATCGATCTTTTCTTGAGTAAGGGGGCACTCGTGACTCATTCCCTCTCTTTCTGCTATAGCGGCCCAGCAATATCTTTATTCCAGTCTCAAATTCCCAGTATTCCCGTCCATCAAGGTTTACATTTCTATACCTAATAGCGGGCAGGAAACACCTCTTCAATGGAAAATTTAATGTTAACGAATCTCCTTATAGGAAATCGGATCGTTAAAACCCGCTTCTTCAAACCCCTTTAAGCGAAGTCTGCAACTATCACACTCACCGCAAGCCATGCCATTGGGAAAGGGATCGTAACAGCTATGGGTGAGCGAATAATCAACCCCAAGCTCCATCCCTTTTTTGATAATTTCTGCCTTGCTCAGGTTTATAAGCGGGATACGAATTTTAAACTTTAAATTTCCCTCTACCCCGGCTTTCGTGGCCAGGTTGGCCATTTGCTCAAAAGCATGGATATATTCTGGCCTTGTATCCGGGTATCCGCTGCAGTCTATTGCATTTACCCCAATAAAGATGTCCCCAGCACCCAGAACTTCGGCCCAGGCAAGCGCGTATGAAAGAAATATGGTATTCCTGGCTGGGACATACGTGGAAGGAATCTCTTTCCCAATCTCCCCGAAGTCTCTGCCCTCTTGGCAAAGACATCCCCACTGAAGTAAGAGACGATCCCCCTATCTTTTTAAGGTGAACAGGGATCACCAGGTGATCCCTTGCTCCGAAAAACACGGCAATCTTTTCAGCCTTTTCAATTTCTAAAGAGTTTCGCTGGCCATAGTCAAAGCTTAAGGCATAGATTTCAAACTCCTTCCTTTTTAGCTATCACCAAGGTTGTGGCAGAATCCATCCCTCCGCTCAAAAGGACCACCGCTTTTCCCCCCATTTCAGACACCTCTCTTTTTTTTAGGCCAAATTATTTTCTGAATCTGGAGCTGAAGGCGAACGGGCACCTGTTCTGTTAGTATCCACTTGGCAAGTTCTCCGGGTTTTAGTTTTCCAAAAACCGGTGCAAAATGAATGGGCCTTTTTAAAAAAGGCCTTTCTTTTAAAAGAGTTATTACTCCCTTGGCATATTCAAAATCTTCCCGGTTTCCGATAATGAATTTTATTTCATCCTGGTCGGCAAGATAGTTTATATTATTTAAATTATTGAATTTGCACATTCCACTGCTGGGGCATTTAAAATCTACTATTTTCACGCACTGATTGCTCACTGCTTAATAGCGAGGCTCCCATTCGTTTCCAAAAGAACGCGGTAATTTTTTTCAAAAAGGGTTTCGATGAGCATTGGGGTATCGCTTTGCAGAAGTGGCTCTCCCCCGGTAATTTCGATCAGTGTGCAAGGAAATCTTTTGATTTCTTCCAGGATTTCTGCAATGGTCTTCTCTTTGCCTTCCTCATATGCATACACCGTATCGCAGTACGAGCATCGTAAGTTGCAACCCGTAAGCCTAATAAAAACACAAGGCCAGCCAGCGTACGAAGACTCTCCCTGGATATCGAAAAAGATCTCGTTAACCTTTAAGGCCAAAGCGCTCCCCAACAATATTTTCTTGGAAGAATATTGCTCTTGATCTTTTGAATTGGTTAATTTTTGCTGTTGCTGTCTAAGGTCTTCTATCACATTTTTTAAAAGAGAAACTGTTGTCAGCTGAATATTTTTATCTAATTTAGACTCGGCTTTATTTTTCTTAAGCTTTCCTAAACGATCTTTGATCTTTTTAATTTCTTTTTCTATAAACTCAATTTTATCAGCCACTTCCCTGCTCTCTTAATTTTTTACAAAATTTACGCTCTTTCAAGTTGTTAGTGAAAAAAATAGAAAACCCAAAAACATGTTCTCTCTTATAATTTAAAAAGAAATTGCTTTCATTTCAACATAATCTTATAAATTTTTCTTGACAATTATGGTTATTCTGGTAAATTTCTTTCCCTATTAACAAATGGAAACTTAAATAAAAACCAAGACAAAGGAGGTTTTATAAATGCAGAGAAAATATTATTTATTAGCGCCAGGACCAGTTCCTGTGCCACCAAAAGTATTAGCGGCCATGTCCGAACCAATCATTCACCATCGAGCACCAGCCTTTGTTAAGGTTCTGGAAGAGGTTCGGGAGGGATTAAAATTTCTTTTTCAGACAAAAAACGAGGTTCTTATCCTTGCCTCTTCAGGCACGGGGGCCATGGAGGGCGCGGTAACCAATACGCTTTGCAAAGGAGACACCTCCTTGGTAGTACGAGCGGGTAAGTTTGGTGAACGCTGGGCAGAAATTTGTGAGGCTTATGGGGTTAAACCAATCTGTATTGATGTGCCCTGGGGCCATGGCGGTTGATCCAAAGATTATTGCTCAAGAATTAGAAAAAAATCCCACTATCCGTGCCGTCTTCATACAGGCGAGCGAGACATCCACAGGGGTTATGCACCCTATCCGGGAAATCGCAGAGATTGTTAAAAAATATGATAATACTCTGTTGATTGTTGATGCTATCAGCGGAATTGGTGTTTTTGATCTTCCGGTCGACAAATGGGGGCTTGATGTGGTAGTTTCCGGGTCTCAAAAGTCATTTATGTTGCCTCCAGGACTTGCTTTTGTTACATTAAGCGATAAAGCCTTGTCTTTTGTTGAAAAATCAGATCTACCCAAATACTACTTTAATTTTAAAAAAGAATTAAAAAATTTAACAAAAGATAACGAAACGAATTTCACACCCGCAGTCTCGTTAATCATGGGATTAAGGGAATCCCTTAACATGATTAAGGAAGATGGGTTAGAAAAAGTGTTTAAACGGCATGCTCGTTTGGCTGATGCCACCCGGGCTGCAGCTAAAGCATTGGGCTTAGAGCTTTATGCCCCGGACAGCCCAAGCAATGCGGTTACGGCAATCAAAGCTCCAGCCGGGATAGATGCCCAAAAAATAGTAAAAATTCTTCGCGATAAACACAATATCACCATTGCCGGGGGCCAAAGCGAAGCAAAGGGAAAAATTTTTCGGATCGCCCATATGGGATATTTGGATGCTTATGATATTATTATGGTTATCTCCGCTTTAGAAATGACCTTAAAAGAGCTTGGGGTCTCCGTCGAAATGGGCAAAGGCGTTAAGGCTGCGGCTGAAATATTAGAAAAAGAAATGTAAAAAAAGAGGGAAAGAAAAATGATTAAAGTTTTAGTGAGCGATGATCTCTCCGAACAAGGGGTGGAGGTTTTTCGAAATACCCAAGGGATTGAAGTCGATGTCAAAATCGGCTTAAAACTAGCTGAACTTAAGGCAATCATCGGAACTTATGACGGTTTGGCGGTAAGAAGCGCCACTAAGGTGACCAAAGAAATCATTGAGACAGCTGCTCGGCTGAAAGTGGTCGGTAGAGCGGGTTCTGGCACTGATAATATTGACAAAGAAGCAGCCACTAAAAAGGGCATCGTGGTTATGAATACCCCTGGAGGCAATACCGTAACCACCGCCGAACATGCTCTTGCTATGCTTATGGCCTTGGCGCGAAGCATTCCCCAAGCCACTGCTTCCATGCGGGCCAAAAAATGGGAAAAAAAGAAGTTTATGGGTACAGAGATTTACAATAAAACCCTAGGGGTTATCGGAATGGGAAAAATCGGAAGCGTGGTTGCAGATCGCGCCCGGGGTTTAAAAATGAACGTCGTTGTTTATGACCCCTTCGTGACTCCTGCTGTGGCTGAACGATTAGGGGTAGAAATAGTTTCTCTTGACGATCTTTTCGCTCGCGCGGACTTTATCACCGTTCATACCCCAAAAAATAAAGACACCGAAAACCTGATAAACAAAGAAGCCTTCAAAAAAATGAAAGCCGGGGTGAGGATAATCAACTGCGCCCGAGGCGGAATCGTTAATGAAGCCGACCTGTATGACGCTATTAAATCCGGAAAGGTTGCTGGCGCAGCGCTTGATGTGTTCGTGGAAGAGCCACCATCAGGAGACCATCCTTTGCTCCAGCTTGAAGAAGTGATCTGCACCCCTCATTTAGGAGCGTCTACCGAGGAGGCGCAGGTAAATGTATCGGTGGATATTGCGAAACAGATGGTGGATTTCTTACTAAATGGGACTATCAGCAACGCGGTCAACGTCCCCTCTATCAGCGGAGAACTGCTTGCCACCTTGTCGCCTTATCTAACCCTTGCAGAGCGCATGGGAAGTTTCCAATCGCAGATAATCTCTGGAATCCCTGAAGAGGTTATTGTTGAGTATAGCGGCAAGCTCATCACTTATGACCTCAACCCGATTACTATTTATTTGCTCAAAGGTCTCCTTAAAAAGATCGACGAAGATGTAAATTTTGTTAATGCGTTGAACATTGCCAATGAAAGAGGAATTAAAGTTGTAAGCGCAAAAAGTATGGGGTCAACTGATTTCGCTGACCTCATTACCCTCAAAACCAAGACCACGTCGGGAGAAAGCCTGTTGGCCGGAACCGTTTTTGGAAAGCATGATCCCTGGATTGTTCGTATCGATGACTTCCGGCTGGAAACAGTGCTTGAAGGAAACATGCTCCTCTTCCATACCCAGGATAAGCCTGGGGTAATCGGCGATATCGGTTCAACGCTAGCTAAGAACCACATTAATATCTCCCGCATGCAGTTTGGCCGTCAAGAAAAAGAGGGTGAAGCGTTAGTTATTCTAGGAGTTGATTCTCTCTATTCTGATGAGGTTTATCAAGGTCTCGCCCAGTTACCAAATATTATCTCGGTCAAACAAATCCAATTAGAAGGGCGATAAACGTTATTTTTTGCTAAGGCTGACTAAAGAAAACTTAGCCCGCCTCAGCGCGGGCTTTTTATTGTTCTAACTCATTGGCATATAAAAAATATGGCGAATGTAATCCTAATTGGAGCCCAATGGGGGGATGAGGGGAAGGGCAAGATCGTAGATATTTATACCGACTTTGCTGACGCAATCGTTCGGTTTCAGGGCGGGAGCAATGCAGGCCACACTGTAGTAATCGGCAACAAAAAAATTATTCTTCACCAAATCCCGAGCGGAATCCTCCACCCCGAAAAGCTCTGCATCATCGGCAATGGGGTAGTCCTCGACTTAGAGGCTTTGCTGGATGAGATGAACGAATTAAAATCGCGGGGGTTTTTTCAAAATGAAACCCAACTGCTTATCAGCGAAGAAGCGCACCTTGTCTTTCCGTACCATCGGCTGATTGACATCGGAAAAGAGAATAAAGCCGGAAGTAATAAAATCGGCACCACCGGCCGGGGAATTGGGCCAGCATATGGAGATAAAACAGTCCGAACCGGGATCCGGGTTATTGACCTTTTTAATGAGAAGGTGCTTAGGGAAAAGCTTGAAAAAAACGTGGCCGAAAAAAATTTCTATTTAACTAAGTACCTTGGTCAAGAAGGTTTTGACGGGAGCGCGCTGTTTGAAAAATATTCTGCTCTGGGGAGAAGGCTAAAGCCAAATGTCGTGAATACTTCCGTAGTCATTAGCCAATTGATGGAGAAAAAGAAAAACATCCTTTTTGAAGGAGCCCAAGGAACTCTTTTAGATATTGACCACGGAACATATCCTTTTGTAACCTCTTCCAATACTGTTGCGGGGGCGGCTTGTGTCGGAAGCGGAATTGGGCCTACCAGGATTGATCGAGTGGTTGGCATTGTCAAAGCCTATACTACCCGGGTCGGAGAAGGCCCCTTCCCCACCGAACTTAATGATGAAATCGGGCTAAGACTAAAAGATAAAGGAAAGGAGTTCGGGGCTACCACTGGAAGACCCCGGCGCTGTGGATGGATTGATATCGTTGCCCTAAAGCATTCAAGCAGAATCAATGGGTTTACTTTCCTGGCTTTGACCAAACTCGATGTTTTAACCGGAGTGAAAAAAATAAAAGTATGCCGCGCTTACAAATTAGAAGGAAAAGAGGTTTCTGAATTTCCGGCCAGCATTTACACTCTGCAAAACTGTGAGCCAGTTTATGAAGAAGTGGCAGGGTGGCGGGAAGATTTAACGGGCATAAAAAAATATAATGACTTGCCCAAGAATGCCAAAAAGTATATTAAGCTTCTTGAAAAATTGATGGAAAGAAAGTTTATCTTAATTTCCGTAGGGTTTGAACGGGGGGAGACCATTATAGTAAAAAAACCGTTTCCTTCAAAAAACAATTGAGGTAACTTCTTTTTTTTGATAAATTTTTCTCTATAATAAAAAAGTGAGCCGCTAGCTCAGTTGGTAGAGCATCGGATTTTTAATCCGGTGGTCACAGGTTCGAATCCTGTGCGGCTCACTTTTTTGTCCCCATCGTCTAGCCCGGCCCAGGACACCGGCCTTTCACGCCGGCAACACGGGTTCAAATCCCGTTGGGGACGCTTATTGAAAACAGGAGGGTTAGCTAACTTTTTAACCCTCCTGTTTTTTTATTCAAAAACGGTCTTTGTCTCCGCCGTCAATTACCCTATTGACAACCCCGCCAACTCATAAAGATAGTTCTTTTTTAAATTATAAAAATACACTATAATATTTTCCCAACAAATCTTTTCTTTCCAAATGACAAGAGAGGAGCTATCCAGAAATCCAAAAGTCTTTAAGCACTTACCTTGGTTTTTTGAAAAAAATAACACAAGCATAAAAAACAATATTGCGGTCATTAGTGATTTCTCGTGTTAGAGAAATTTTATGGTTTAAGGGCGTTTGCGCTCTCCTCATGGCATAGGAGGAGGACCTGGTTCAAATTTCGGAGGTGCATCATGGTGGTGCATTTTTTGGTATTGCCCTTCTTGAATTTTTTGATACTCTTTTAATTGTTCTTCGGTCAAGACTGAGCCGAGCTGTTTCCCCATATCCTTGTCAAGCGCCTGCATGTCGTTTCCCAATATGCGCATATTCTCTCGTTCTTGCTCCCTATGTTTTTTAAGTATGGTTCGCTTTTTCTCCATACTCGCATCCATAATCGGGCGGATTTTTTCTTCTTGCTCTTTAGTTAGATTGAGGCGTTCTTTCATTGTGGCAAATAATTGATCAGGCATTCCGCCCATCATGGCTTGATGATGCATGCCTCTGAAGCCCATTCGTCCCCTCATTTTTAATTCCTCATGTAATTTGTCCAACTTTTTTTCTGCTCATCGGTTAGCTTTTCCTTTATCTGCGTCATGGTGTCGTCCATAATTTTTTCAAACTCCGGACGGTATTTTTCTCTGAAACTTAATATCTTTTCCTCAGCCTGGCGCACAATTTTTTCTATGTCCGTTTTTTGCGCTCCTGTTAGGTCGAGATCTTGAACTATTTTTCTCATTAATATATGCATGAGTGGCGGCGGGCTGCCTTTTGCAAATCGCTCAAATCTATGCTTAAAATAAAGCTTGTTGCCTAAAGAACCTCCAACGCACCTACGGCAAACACCAGAAGTATTATTATTGCTACTTTGAGTTTGTCCATTATGGTCTCCCCTCTTATAACCCAAGCATTTCTACGTAGCTCGCCTCAATGGGTTGCTCTATCGAAAGTCTTGCCATTTCATCCTCAGGAACAAAATCAAGCTTAACCATCCAAAAGGTTAATAAAGCAATCACAACACAAACAGCTGGCGCAAAACGCCACGCAAATTGCCCAAAAAGTTCAAGTGGGCTTGTTTTAAAAGGAAAGCACCCCGAGGCTGCAGATGTGTTGCATGACGCTCATTTCCCATTGCTCACTCACCTTGGGTTTTTCTTTTTCCCGATATGCTTTTACGAGTGTATTTTCCAGTTTCATATATTCTTTTTTATGAAATCGCATGCCATCCTCCCTTAGTCTTCCAAAAATTCTGCAAGGATCTTACGAAGTTTTTTTGAGCGCGAAATAAACGAATTTTTACATTCGCGAACACTCCAACCAAGAAGGCCGGCCAGCCCTCCTTTCGCCCGAGAGGCCATCCAGATAAACCATCTCTAAAGCCATTCTGTCTTCAGGGGACAATCTATCCAAGGCCCTGCCTAATAACTCGACGGCCTCTTTCTGCGAATTTTTTTAAAATGTTATTTGATTCCAGTTGACTAGCCATTATCCTCTCCTAGACAACTCCGATCTTCTTCGGAGCAAGAACTCATCGGGATTTCGCGGGAACGATATTCTTTTCTCCAAAAGTCATAACAAGCTCTTACTGCAATAGCCGACACCCATTGTTTAAACCCGCTCTTGAATTTAAAAGTCAGCAGAGACTGATACGCTTTTACAAAAACATCATGCGCTACCTCCTCTGCCTGGTTATATGGTATGTGATTGCTCACAACAGTTAAAATGTGTCCCTGGTATTTTTTCACCAAAAATCCAAACGCGTTAATGTCCCCGGCAATAACCCGGCGGACAATGTCGTGGTCGTCTGCGATGGTGGAATGAGTAGGCATCTGTAACGATAAAACAGGGTTTTGCTCGGCCTTGGATTTTAAATAATTTTTTTTTGCTTTTATTTATTTTAAACTGATTGCAATATTTTTACAACCGAGTTTCGGGCAGAAGATAAAATTTTCTTCCTGCCCACTTGGACAAATACCAATCCCTGACGTTAAGAGTTTGGTTGGTCACCTTGTTTCTGGTGCTTTGGGATGCTACACATCGGGTTCAGCCATTGAGCCGTGCAGGTACTGACATCGTGGTGAACACCGGCGGCCTTTCTTGCAAAACTCCCTTCTTGCTTCCATTCGCCCCCTCAGGCATCCGGCCTGTTCGGGACTAAGCAAAGCCTTTAGCTTTGGAATCATTTTTGCCCCGAGAACAGCTAAGCCTTCCTTAACTGGATGATGCCTGTTGAAAACCTTTCCGCGGAAAGCAGCTTCATCAAATTCTTTGGCAGAAACCAGTGTGGTGAACTCCTTATGCGCTTCCCTGAGGCTATCTAGTGTACTGCGCCATAGATGTCTTTGCTTTATTTGTCATTCCGGGCTTGATCCGGAATCCAGTATTTTTGGCTGGATTCCCGCGAAAAGCGGGAATGACGACCCCGGAAATTTATGTAATGAAGTGTTAGACGCACTACACTAGGAGCTTTCGTCTTCCTTCCTGATTTTTGATCAAGATATCATCAACTTTTTCTTTTGGTCTGCCTTCAGGTCGAGCCCGATCAATTATTTCTCGCATCCCTCCATTTTATGCCCAGACATAAACGGCGGTTGCCCACTCTTTGCGCATTGCCCAAATCTGTGCTCCAAGCATAGTCGAAGTCCCCAAGCTTCGGCCAAGACGCCTAAAATAAATACCAGAAAGCAGACTGCCAATTAATTTGGGTTTATTTATATGTTCTCCTTCTCATGGCAAAGGTTATTGTTTATATTTCTACTCGTTAAACGCTTTATGACTCCAACTCCTTTAATGTCCTTAACCAAAAGCAGGATCCTCCGATAGAACCATTCTTTGACTTTTGTCTGCCCATTTTCCCTTCACCTTTATAGTTGCGGTCCGATTGGAAAAAGTTACAAGAAAATAGGTGTGCTGAATTCTTTGATTTTTTTTATACTACAACATGCTGTTTTAACTAAAAATATTTACTAATTCCCCAGACGCCATCCGTGATTTCGTGATGAAAATTTCTTCTCTACAATAAAAATTTATTGTTGCGTAACCTTTCTTAAACATCAAACGACAACTTATATTAATGAGGTTTTTCGGCATCTGACATGTGTAGTTATAACGAAAGGAGATCAACATGAACGGAGGAGGCAAATCGTCAACAATGTATGCTTGTAAGCATCATTTTTTAAAGCAATTAACAAAAATAACGCTCTTTTCCCTGCTCATATTCATGGTGGCGTGTTCGCAGACAAAGACCGAGAGAGGGGGTGGGCTCCTTCCGGAAGGGGAGTGGCTCTAAAACAGTACACACCGGAAAAACTCATCGCGACAATGAAGGAACGACTTAGTCTTACTGGTGAGCAGGAAAAGAAAGTCGTCCGATAATAGGGAATACTGTAAAAAACAGAGGGATGCTATTGAAAAGTACAAAGGGCAAGAACATCGCGGGGGGACTGTTGCTTAAGGTGTGATTTGCAACGCCTTGGGGAATCAATCGAGAAACAACTCGCAACATTCCTGACAGAAAAACAAATGAAAGAATACCAAAAGATACAAGATGAGCAGCAGCCAAAGCCGCCGGAAAATGGACGACAAGAGATGGGCAGAGGAAAGGTCGGAGGGGTAGAGGAGGTGGGGAGGAAGGTATGCCACCGGGAATGTAACTCCACCAAAATTACACACGCCCCTACTCCCAGTAATAAGCAAGGGTTTGCAAGAAGCTAAGAAAAAACTATTGAAAAGCGACGGGTGAAAAATGACTAGTGTGTTTAATTTAATGCTTTTTTTTATAATTATTGTCGTTTTGGGTATTGGGATATTTGCTGCGCCGTTAACGCTTAAGGGATCAAATATATTATCCTTTCCGCGTCGAAGCAAAGCAAGCAATAAAAATCGTATGGGCGGACAAAGCCTAAAAACAAAGGGTACCAAACCGAAGAAGCATGCCTATTGTCCTCCAGATGATATCTTTGGGGGTTAATCAAAGGAGTCTGAAAAATTTTTTGTCTAATATCGTGGAGAGTCACAGCGACGCTGTTTTTCTAGGAAACCTTTTTCGACAAAGAACTCTTTAATGCAACGCCATGCCCCCGTCAATGACTACGCTCTGCCCGGCAATAAAATCAGGCTCGGCAAGGGCAAGATGGACAACCGCGTCGATTTTTTGTCTGCAGGTTACTCTCTTCGTTTGATTGCCTGCAACACACATTATCCACAACCCTTAGCAATCCCGGAGGGAAGCTTTCCCCAAACTTTTTGTTCGGCCTCGGTTCAGGCATGTCCGGGATTAATACAATTCACCGTGATCCCGTGGACGCCGAATCTCCTTGTGGCCACAGTGCGCGAGCTATATAATCCCACCACCGGCTCTTTTAGGGGCCACATAGTGAGCTCAAAGGGAATGCCAAGATCAAACATCAAACACCACCGACGAGGAAAAATTGGTGGTTTTCCCTTTCCCCCAGGTCTTCAACGCCCCCCTCTGGCCGAGCAGCAAAGCCAGATTCCTTTGACGTTCACTCTCGTTATCTTGCCCCAGCCCCCCTCTGGTTATCTCCCCGCAAAGGTTCTTTTCTACCTCTTGGTATATGGCAACATTATTCCCCCCCCAATATGCCAAATCCGGCCGAATCGTTCTGTGGCCTTTCGCGCCAGCTTTTCGGCGTCTTGCTGGGGAAGTCACATCAGTCTTTGCGGCAAGCGCCTCCTCGCCTCACGCTTCTTATAAAGCAATTTTCACTCTTTCTTTCATCACCTTGTGAGCATAGCAAAATTATACAAGGCCCGGCTATAATGCTGAGGGGTGGGGGGGTGTGCTTCCTCCGAGCAAGGTGAATGGCTCTCCTTCTCACAAGACAAACTCCTTTTGTGATTTTCTCATGTCTTTTATTTAGCAACGTTTTTTTGTTCTGTTGCTGCGGTTTTCCGCTTGCCTTTCCTTTGGCAAGGCCTCAGAAATTGATGCTAAAGAAAGCCCCCGGGCTGGAGAAGATAAAAAAAGAGCAGGCTCGATTCTAGGGACGAAGTTTTTTTGTTAGGAATTTCTAAAATGGGATTTCGGGTGCCGTGGTCAATTCCCCATTAATCTTATACGAATTATCTTGAGCGCCTCTTTAGTTGAAATTCCTTCATGCACCATGGCGCAAGCGGCTCTTACGAATTTAGCCGGTTTTTCGTGTTGAAAAGCGTTTCTTCCCATTGAAAGCCCGGCGGCCCCAGCTTTCATTGCTCCATCAATCATTTTCAGGGTTTCTTCATCGCTCATCTTTGAGCCTCCGGCGATCACTACCGGCACAGGGCAACCCGCCACCACTTCCCTAATGAGTCTGGACTGCCGGTATAAGGGCACTTGACAATGTCGGCACCCAACTCGGCCCCGACTCGGGCCGCATGCTTTACTACTTCAACGTCATTTTGCTCTCTGATTTTTGCACCGCGGGGATACATCATGGCTAAAAGCGGTATTCCCCGACTCCATGCACTCAACCGCGACCTTGCCCAAGTCTTCCAGCATTTTGGCTTCATCATCAGCACCAATATTTATATGAACCGAAACGCCATCGGCTCCCATTTTTAGAGCATGCTGAACTGAGTTGACCAAAACCTTATGATTTGGGTCGGGGCCCAGGGAGGTTGAAGCCGACAGATGCAGGATCAAACCAATGTCTTTTCCGGTGCCCCGATGCCCATGGAGAGGAAGGCCTAGGTGTCCGATCACCGCATTTGCGCTCCCTTCGGCAATCATGTTTACCGTTTTCCCCAAGTCGATCAACCCCACTATGGGGGCCGGAAGAAACACCGTGATCAATCGGCACAATAACCGTTTTTTTGGTGTTACGGTTTATTCCCCTTGGGATTCTGATTAATTTTCCTGTAATCATTTTAAACCCTCCTTGAAAAAAAGATCGTTATCTTTCGATCAGGTTGTGCTCTTCTAAATGGGCCGTGGTTATTTCCCAAGTCTGGTCTCGCTCAGCCTTCGAACAGATTCCTCTCCAGAAAGCCGATAAAGAAAAGGTTTGTCTATGCTATGAAAAATTTGGCCCACCCTTAAAAGGTAGCTTTCTCTCTCAAACGAATCTGTTTCTTTTTCCCTTGATTCTTTTATTCTCTTAATCCCCACACCCGGTGGGATCTCGATTAAAAAAAGCAGGTTGGCTCAGGGGCAAATTCACCGTTTTTCTTCTCAATTTCCCTTGGGTCAACACCAAGGGCTCCCTGGTAGGCGATCGTAGAAAAATAATACCGATCCAAAATAATTATTTTGTTATTTAGTAGTCCAGGGTTAATAATTTCTTTCACATGTTGAAAGCGATCTTTTATAAACCATTCAAGCTCTTCCTGCGGGCCCACATCTCCTCGCCCCTCCTCGATCAGTTTTCTTAATTTTTTTCCCCACGTTCCTTCGGTCGGCTCTTTGGAGAGATCGGCTTCGAATTGAGCTTTGGTTAGTCGCTCGTATAGCAATCGTGCCTGCGTGCTTTTTCCTGCCCCATCAACCCCTTCAAAGGCAATCAGTACTCCTTTTTTTAAATCGGTACATTCTCGGTCGCCTGGTCGGTCCCTTCTTGGCCCGATAGTGTTTTCAAGGATTAAGCCTCTGGTTAAAAACGATGTTTGCTTGAAGCCGACCATTTTTTAACCAATCTTCCAAATACTTATTTATTTTTTCATAAAGATACCTTTTTTCTATTTTATTTTTTTTATCTAGAAACTCTTGAGGCGCAACTTCTTCTTTTATTTTTAGTTTTATTAAATAAATTTTTCCGCCCACCTCAAATACTTCTTTCGCAAAGGGCACTTCAGGGCTCAATCCGAAGGCGGCCACCATCATCTCGGGCGAAATCCCGATTTTGGGAATGTTGTTGTTCGTGCGAGTAAAAAGGCCTGTTTCTTTAATGGTTAGTTTTTCTTGATCTGTTATTGCCTCTGGAAAAGAGCTCCCCTGGACAAGCTTTTTGAGCACTTCCTCGCCTTTTTTTTTGGCAGCTTCTTTTTCAGCTTCGTTCCTAGAATCACCACTATTTTTTCTTTTGCTTCTCCCGCGGGGAGAGATGGCTTTTCTTTTTGTCCTCAAGCCGAATAATGTAATAGCTTTCATTGAGATACTTGGGTGAAGCTATTTCTCCGGGGTTAAGTCCAAAAATTTCTTCCAAAAACTCCCCGGCGCCCCCCGCTATAGGGAGGTTTTCCTCCAGAGAAAAATAATTGCTTTCAACTATCTTTAGTCCCCCTTGATCGGCATATCCTTTAAAGTCTTTCGTCTTAAGCAGCTTGCCCGGTAGCCTCGATAAGCCTCCTTTTTTTATGAGGTCTTGGGTTTTTTCTTTGACTGAAGCTTCCCCCCAATTTCTTCCTTGGCTTCCTCAAGTGGTTTTGTTCTCTCTTCTTTTATTGCCTCAACTTTAATTATATGAAATCCAAATTTAGTCTCAACCACCCCACTCACCTCTCCCGGCTTAAGATCAAAAGCGACATCATCAAATTCCTTTATCATTTGGCCCCGGGGGAAAAACCCTAAATCCCCCCCTCTTTGACTGTGGCCTGATCTTGGGAATACATGAGGGCTATGCGTTCAAAAGGCTTTCCTCCCTTAATAATAGAAAGGATTTCCTCGGCTTTCTTTTCAGCTTCTTTTTTCTCCTCGCTTTTTGCGCTTGGATTAAAATTCCATTAATATGTGCCTGAGCATGGATCTTCCTGGGCTCCCACAAAATTCCTCGGAAAATTTTTTCGAGTACTCATCAATTTCCTCGGGAGAAACCGTGGGCTTGTTTTTAAAATCTTCGGGCGAAAATTCTATATAACTAATTTTGATTTTTTCAGGCACGCGGAATTCTTCTTTATGCTTATCATAATAAGCTTTTATTTCTTCTTCCTTGGGCTCACCCACATTGAAAAAAGTTGCGGGGTCAATCTCCGCGAATTCCAATATCAACCTTCTGATTCTCCCAAATAAACTTGTCCTGGAGTTCCTTTTCGGAACATTTCACTCCATCGATTACCAGATCTCTTATTTAGTAGACCATAAGTCCTTTTCGCTGATCGTTTTCAAATTCTTGCGGGGTGAATCCTGCTCTGAATCAAAAGCTCTTGATATGTTTGGCCGTCAAATTTTCCGTTCTTTTGAAGTCCGGGTATTGCTTCAATGGTTTTTTTTAGCTCAGCTTCCGGAACCATCAGGCTGGCATTTTCCGCACTTTCCAGCAAAAGAAGTTCGTTAATGAGGTTGTTAGTGATTTGTTGTTTTA
>CAVSIB010000025.1:0-23989 GCA_963727835.1 uncultured delta proteobacterium | reverse complement strand
CTTCCTGAATCAGCTCTGATTATCTTTACCGGCATAATACTCAAAAACAAAACCAACAAAATAACCCCTATCTTCTTCATCAGTTACCTCCTTATGGGTCTGATTCCATCATAACTATTGCGTGAGCCCAAGGCAATGCTTGGGCTCACGCAAGGTTGGTATGTTAAATTCTTCCACTGACCAGGATGTCTACAACGCTCGGATCAGCCAACGTCGTGATATCGCCGATATTAGAAATATCACCTGCAGCAATTTTCTTGAGAATACGCCGCATGATCTTTCCGCTTCTGGTCTTGGGCAGAGCATCAGCGTAATGAATTTTATCCGGCGCAGCAATCGGGCCGATCTCTTTACGCACATGCGCAACAAGTTCTTTTTTCAACTGTTCGGTTTTATCAACGCCCACGTTCACGGTCACAAACGCATAGAGGCCCTCGCCTTTGATGTCATGAGGGAATCCGACCACTGCGGCTTCAGCCACACTGGGATGGGACACGAGAGCGCTTTCGATCTCTGCTGTTCCCATACGGTGACCGGAAACATTCACCACGTCATCCAGCCGGCCCATCAGCCAGAGGCATCCATCATCATCGCGCCGAGCGCCGTCTCCTGAAGAATAACAGCCGGGGAATTGGGTGAAGTAGGTATCAAAGAATCGTTGAGGATCGCCATACACACTCCGCATCATCCCAGGCCATGGCTGTCTGATAACGAGGTATCCACCCTCGTTTGCACCTGCCTCGCTTCGGTCTTCGCGGAGAATAGCCACATCAACGCCAAAGAACGGTGCGGTGGCTGAACCAGGCTTGAGCGAAAATGCTCCGGGTATCGGGGTAATAAGATGTCCGCCGGTCTCGGTCTGCCAGTACGTGTCCACAATCGGGCAGCGATTCTTCCCCACCACCTGGTAGTACCACATCCAGGCTTCCGGGTTAATGGGCTCACCGACCGAACCAAGCAGACGTAATGAACTCAGATCATGCTTGTTGACCCACTCATCGCCTTCTTTCATGAGGGACCGCAATACCGTGGGAGCAGTATAGAAAATGGAGACCTTATCTTTCTCAACAATCTCCCAGAATCGGTCAACCGCCGGCCAGGTAGGAACACCTTCGAACATCAGGGAAGTGGCGCCGGTTGACAAGGGGCCGTACACGATAAAGCTGTGACCGGTTACCCACCCGATATCAGCAGTACACCAGAATACGTCCTTATCCTGAATATCAAAAACATATTTCATATTGGAGTGGACAAAGGTAAGATACCCGCCGATGGTGTGAAGCACACCTTTTGGCTTTCCGGTGCTCCCGCTGGTGTAAAGAATAAAGAGTGGATCTTCAGCATCCATCAGTTCTGCCGGACAATCAGGGCTTGCCTCGGCCATCAGTTCATGGTACCAGAAATCTCTTCCTGCCTGCATCTTGGTTTCTTTTACAACGCGTTGGACGACGACCGTCTTCTTAACATCCGGGCACTGGGCAAGCGCCTGATCAGCAACGTCTTTGGATGAAAGAACTTTACCGCTCCGGTATCCAAAGTTATTGGTGATAAGAAACTTAGAACCACAATCGATGATTCGGTCCCGGAGAGATTCAGCGCTGAATCCGCCGAAAACCACGCTGTGAATAGCGCCGATCCGGGCACAGGCAAGCAAAGAAACGGGAAGCTCGGGGATCATGGGAAGGTAAATGGTTACGCGATCTCCCTTTTTGACGCCCATTTTCTTAAGAACATTAGCAAATTTGCACACTTCACGGTGAAGTTCAGCATAGGTGTAGTTTTTGCTTTCCCCCACGGGCTCTCCTACCCACCTTAATGCAACTTTATTTTTGCGGGGAGTATTTAGATGCTTATCCAAGCAGTTTTTGGCGGCATTTACTTTCCCACCAACAAAAAATTTGATCTTTGCATTTGCGAAGTCGTGGTCGGAAAATTTATCCCACTTTTTATCCCAAAGGATTTCCTCAGCTTCCTTTCCCCAAAATTTTTCCGGGTTCTCAATGGATTCTTTATACATCTTTTTGTATTCATCCATGCTTTTAATAGCGGCTTTGGAGACAAACTCCTTCGACGGCTCAAATTTACGGTCTTCCGCCATCATTGAGGTAATTGTTTTTTGATCTGCCATAATCTTTTACTCCTTTCGTTTAGATATTTAATAAGCTTTGAATTTATTTCGCATCTATATGAATGAATAATCATTCATTCAGTTGTAAGTGAGCAATATATATGCCAAAAAAAAATACAAGTCAAGCTTTATAACTTATTAAAATGATTTTTTTTTCACCGTTGCACCTAAAAAAGCACCGGTCAAATAAAATTTTTTTTTACAAGCTGTAAATTAATCTTAAACCCAAAAAAAAAACGGTTTTTTAACATAGATTTTTTCTGCGGCAAGATTTTTTTTCATTAATTTTTTTTATTCATATTCATCATATTCATATCTTTTGATTATCTTGACTTTTTTATCCGGTTTCGTAAAATAATAGAAAAAAATGTTCGGATAATTTTCCAAAATAGACAAAAATGTCCTCAGATATTCTCCCGGTGTTACTCAAATGTGAACTTTTGGTTATTCTTTCCAAAGAAGAGATCAATCCGATCATTTCTCTCTGCCACACCGAACAGTACCGACCCGGAGAAGCGATATTCCATCAAGGAGAACAGGGAAACAAAATTTACATCATCAAGGAAGGGCAGGTTTCCTTAGAACGCTCGGTTGATTTAGGAGATCGAAAAGCTCAGTTAAGAATTGCAATTTTAGGACCAGGAAGAGCGTTAGGATCGTGGTTAGCGCTTTTGGGCGAATCTCATTGCCTCATGTCTTCGGCACTATGCACCCGAAAAACAGAGGTCATTGCAATCGAGGGTTCTGCTTTAAGGGAAGAGTTGTGGAAAAACCTTCCGGCAGGTTTTAAGGTAATGGAAAGACTTGCTTATGTGTTGCGTGACCGGCTTCGCGGTGTTTATGGGGCCATGGAAAAATTATAACTATCCCCCTATGTTTTTCGAAAAAAAGTTTATTTTTTTGTGTTTTAAGGAATTTTGAACGTAAACTCCAAAAAATTTTAAAATTACTTTTGTCTGCTTTGTTGGTATTTTTCTTTTAACTTCTGGTTCACAAAAGCAGGAACCAAGCCCTCCACTGATCCGCCCGAAAAAACCACTTCCTTGATAATCCGAGAACTAACATAAAACCATTTATACCCAGTCATCATAAAGATGGTCTCTACTTTGCGGTCCATCCTTCGGTTCATGAGGGCCATCTGATATTCGTATTCAAAGTCTAAGACTGCCCGTAAACCTCGAAGCAAAATATGCGTATTGGAATTTTGGAGATAATCCACCACAAGACCGCTGAAGCTATCTACGGTTGTTCTGGGGTTATCACCCACTGCTACTCTTATCATTTCCAGTCTCTCTTCCAAAGTAAAGACAGGTGTCTTAGCAGGATTGACTGCCACAGCCACTATGAGATGCTCAACAACATTCAATCCTCTCCGAATGAGATCCAGATGTCCATTGGTGATGGGATCAAATGACCCTGGATACACTGCAGTTCGCTCCATAAAACCCCCTTTTCATGTTAACATTATACAAATAAAAAAAAAGAAACTAAGGTTTGACCATACGTGCGCTGATCATCCATTTTTAACCTTCCGTAACTTTCTTCAAGTATTTCTTTGGATGAATGTTCTGCAATAACAAGACCATTCTCCGTTACGAGTTTCGCCTCACTAATCTCCAACAAAGTTTTTCCGGCAAGCTTTTCCTGGTAGGGGGGGTCTAAAAAAATCAATTCGAACTTCTCGTTGCGTGATTTAAGGATTTTGAGCCCTTTACTTACCGGAAACGCAATGACCTCGGACTTCTCTTCTAAGTGGCAATGACTAATATTTTTCTTTAAAAAGGGAATAATGGTGGCATTACGCTCTACAAAAACTGCCCGTTCCATCCCCCGGCTTAAAGCCTCAATCCCTAAACTCCCGGTTCCGGCAAAGAGGTCTAAAACCGGGCCTTCTGTTAATAAGGGAACAAGGATGTTAAATAGCGCCTCTCGTATCTTTTCCGACGTTGGTCGAAGCGACGCAACCCGACAGGTTTGTAAGCGCCTGCCTTGTAATGTTCCACCAAACACCCTCACGAGGAAACTCTTCCCTTGTCCTCCACCATATAGTTCACGACTAAATCGCCGATCTCTGAGGTAGTATGGCCCATTTGTCCGGCTGAGACACTTTTTATGTCATGGGTCAATACCTTCATGACTGCTTTTTCAATTCTTCCTCCGGCACTTTCTTCTTTCAGTTCTTCCAACATCATCTGCGCTGCGAAAATTGCCGCAATAGGATTGATTACGTTTTTACCCGTGTACTTTGGTGCTGATCCCCCCATCGGCTCAAACATGGAAACTCCTTCGGGGTTAATGTTCCCTCCTGCAGCAACCCCCAATCCTCCCTGAATCATGGCCCCCAGATCAGTAATGATGTCGCCAAACATATTATCAGTTACGATCACATCAAACCACTCCGGATTTTTCACCATCCACATACACGTGGCATCAACATGAGCATAATCGGTTCTAATGTCAGAATACTCCTGGCCCACCGCATAAAAAACCCTTTCCCAGAGGTCAAAAGCATACGTTAAAACATTGGTCTTTCCGCAAAGGGTAAGTTTTTTCTCTTTATTGCGCTTGCGGCAGAAATTAAAAGCATATCGCAGACAGCGTTCAACCCCTTTGCGGGTGTTGATAGATTCTTGGACTGCCACTTCATCAAGTGTCCCCTTTTTTAAAACCCCACCGCTTCCGGTATATAAACCCTCGGTGTTTTCGCGGATCACGACAAAGTCAATGTCCGCCGGCCCTTTATCCTTAAGCGGAGTATCCACGCCCGGATAAAGTTTTACCGGCCGGAGATTAATATACTGATCCAGCTCAAACCGGGTAGTCAAAAGTATCCCTTTTTCTAAAATACCTGGCTTTACTTTTGGATGGCCTATAGCACCCAAATAAATGGCATCCATTTTCCGAAATTCTTCCAAAGCGGAGTTGGGAAGAACCTCTCCCGTACGAAGGTAACGGTCCCCTCCAAAATCATAGAATACGAACTCAATTTTAAAATTTTCTATCTTGGATACTGCGCTGAGAACCTTAATACCTTCAGCAATGACTTCCGGGCCGGTCCCGTCTCCAGGAATAACCGCAATCAGGTGACTTTTACCCATAGCTTAATCCTTTTTCATTTGTTTTTTTTTGAGCATACTTCATTAATCCTCCACTGGCAATCAATTCCTGCATAAAGGGAGGAATCGGGTTTGCTTTAAATTTCTTATTGCGGGTAAGATTGACGATCTCACCGGACGTGGCGTCAACCTCGATCTCGTCTCCCTCAGCAGCATTATCCGCCAGATCTGATGACTCAAAAATAGGAAGACCCATGTTAAAGGAGTTGCGGTAAAAAATCCGGGCAAAGCTCTTGGCAATCACACACGAAATCCCCGCGGCCTTAATCGCTAACGGGGCATGCTCACGGGATGAACCGCAACCGAAATTCCGCTCGGCGATGATGATATCTCCCGGCTTCATTTTTTTTATAAACTCAGGATCAGCATCTTCCATGCAATGTTTGGCCAGCAGTGCCGGATCAGACGTGCTGAGATACCGAGCGGGAATGATCGCATCCGTATCAATGTTGGCTCCAAATTTCCAGACTCTACCTCTAAACTTCACGGTTTTCTCCTTTTAGATTCTTAGCTATTCAACCTGACGATCTGTGATCAATGATCGGCGAGCGCCCACCTCAGCTTCCCCCGGCGCAGATTCCAGATCGCTCACAGGTCATCAGGTCCTCCGATCCTTCCCAGTACTGCGGAAGCAGCGGCCACTGCCGGTCCCGCAAGGTAGACCTCACTCCCCGGGTCTCCCATCCGGCCGACGAAATTTCGATTCGTCGTCGCTACTGCGCGCTCACCTTTGGCTAAAATTCCCATATGTCCTCCAAGACAAGGGCCACAGGTAGGCGGGCTGATAACTCCTTTACTATCGAGGAAGATCTGAAAAAGTCCCTCTTCTAAAGCCTGCCGATAGATAGCCGGGGTAGCAGGAATAATAATCAATCGGACAAACGGGGCCACGTTCCGGCCTTTCAAAATCTGAGCCGCAACCCTTAAATCTTCTATCCTTCCATTCGTACACGAGCCGATCACCACCTGGTCAATCGGCAATGAACCAACAGTGCTGATGCCCCGCACATTTGAAGGAAGGTGAGGAAAGGCAACCTGAGGTTCAAGAAGAGAAATATCGTACTCCTTGACCTCCGTATACTCAGCATCCGGATCACTGGTATAAAAAGCGTATTTCCGCGTCTTTCGTTCTTCAACATAGACTTTCGTTTTTTCATCCGGGATAAAAATACCATTTTTGGCTCCAGCTTCGATAGCCATATTGGCCATAGTAAACCTGCCAGCCATGGAGAGTTCCGCTATTGCCTCACCCGTAAATTCCATCGCTTTATACCGTGCTCCCTCAACCCCGATATCACCGATGGTAAATAAAATCAAGTCCTTACCATCTACCCAGAGGGGAAGTTTACCCTTATAAATAAATTTCATGGTCTCCGGCACCCGAAACCAGGATTCTCCGGTCATCATCGCATACGCCAAATCAGTGCTTCCCACGCCCGTGGCAAAAGCGCCCAAAGCCCCATACGTGCAGGTATGACTGTCAGCGCCAATGACCACATCACCCGGCAAAACAAGTCCCTTTTCCGGCAAAAGCGCATGCTCCACCCCCACGTCGCCCTGATCAAAGTAATGGGTCAGATTTTGTTCCTTGGCAAACTCGCGTAAAATCTGGCATTGTTTTGCTGAAGAAATATCTTTATTGGGAGTGAAATGATCCGGGACAAGAACAACTTTATCGTGATCAAAAACTTTTTTGCCCCCCGCTTTTCGGAATTCTTCAATGGCAATGGGGGCAGTGATATCATTTCCCAGCGCCACATCAACCCGGGTATTAATGATTTCTCCCGGAATTACCTTTTTCACGCCAGCATGCCCAGCTAAAATTTTTTCGGTAATTGTCATTCCCATAGATATTAGACTCCCTTAAGAATTTTCCGAAGGTAAAAGTCTTTTTCGAAAGTAATTCATATACCGTCAAGGCAAATATTTGTCAAACAATTTATGGGTTTTTTTAAATTATAACTTGAAGATTTTATAGAACTAATTATAATTTTAAGCTAATTTAGACAGCCTCAGCCAAACCGCACGAAAAGCGGCCATCAGGCGTGATGGGACGGGAAAGAAAATGGTTGAAAATTTATTAGGTTATCTATAGGTTACCAATAAAATGACAATCAAAACAAAACTGAGCAGGTTTTTACGTCATATCTTACCAGTCTATCATTCGGTTATTCTGAACACTGCATGTTAAACGAATATCAAATTTTCACCCATCCTGCTTTCAGTGTTTTATAAAGGACCACTCCCACCAGAAATGCCACTCCCATATTCCACATGACAAACCCAGCCACAACCAGCATCACATAAAAATCAATTTTATTATCCCCGATATCCTTTACGACAACCGCTAATTCCACACCAGCAAAAAAAGGATAACCCCTAAGATCGCAGGGG
This sequence comes from uncultured delta proteobacterium, assembly GCA_963727835.1. Taxonomy (GTDB): domain Bacteria; phylum Desulfobacterota; class WTBG01; order JAGOGO01; family JAGOGO01. Next base: position 16,351 of record CAVSIB010000025.1, on the reverse strand, counting down.
GAAAGACTTGAAAAATAATGGAGATCGATTCGCTAAGAAATAAGGCGATACTAATAACAATGGTTCCTAAAATGACTATGGCACCACCCGTCTTTGCGCCAAAACGGACATGACCGGCCATTCCTCCTGCTCCATGACACATTGGAACACCCCCAAAAAGAGGGGCAATCAGGTTCATGATACCAGTGGAGATGGCGATCTTTTTTTCACTAACCTTCCGATCAGGAAAAAGTTCGTTGTTTTCAGCGACAATGGCAATCACGGCATTGCCTACCGTAAGCGGAATTTGGGGTAAGGAAAAGAGCAAAGTACCCTTTAAGATATCATCCCACGTTATGTGCGTAAGATTGAGGGCCGGTAATTTAAAGCAACAATGAATTTTTCCCAGTTCAGAAAACAACGACGGGTTCATGATAAGTGAAGCAACAACCCCGATAAGTAAAAGAAGAAACATTGCCGGAATCTTAGGGTTCTTCAAAAGCAAATACGTAACAACAAGAGCAACGCCAGCGAGCAAAGGAGTAACCCTCATCCGTTTTAATCCCTTCCACCACAAAAGAAAGACCTAACACAAGCAAAATCCCCCGGACCACTGGTTTACTTACGAGGTTCGTGACCCATCGTGTCGCACCAGTTATACCGAGGACAAACCAGAATAACCCCGTAGTAATGCCGGCGCCAAAAATTAAGGGAGGGGTTACTCCTCCGGCAACTGCTGCAACTCCGATAGCTTTCATCGGCTGAATGGGGATCGGCGTTTTATATTAAAAGCCGGCTAAAATTTTTGAAACGCCAAACATGAAAAGAAGCCCTAAGGGGTTTATCCCTACCACGGTGATATAGGCTACCACAAAAGGGATAAGAGTTCCCAAATCTCCAAATGCGCCCGCCCATTCCATCCGATCATAATGATTTTTCAGCTTCATACCTTTTCACGCTATCCTCAGACTCGATGAGAATTAAAAATTTGTTCATACTCACTATAAAACCATGTTTTTATCTTCTTGTCCAAAAAAAAAGACTGCTCACGCAGTCATCGCCCCTCCCCTCCTTGTTCATTCATTATGGGCAGGCTGTATTGCAAAACATTTCGTGGAGGTGAGGTCTTGGAAAGTTTTTCCACCGCCGGATAAAGGGTTTTAGTTTTTATCTAAAACCTCCCTGACCTTCCTTGCCAGTTTCTCAATCGTAAAGGGTTTGTGAATAAGGTTTATTGTTTTATCAACTACCCCATGCTGGACAATCGCCTCATCCGTATACCCGGTCATGTAAAGCACCTTGAAATCATTTCGTATTTGTTTGAGCCGTTCGATTAACTCCGGGCCGATCATGTTCGGCATTACCATGTCGGTTAAAATTAAATCAATCGGTTGTTTCTCTTTTTCACAGATAACCAAGGCCTCCCCTCCTTCCTCTGCCTCCAGTACCGCATATCCCTGTCTCCTTAAAATATCTACTGCTACCTCCGCACCATAGGGTTATCTTCGACCACAATATCGTCTCCTTGCCCCGAGGAGTTTTTTTCCGTGTTACTTTTTTAATCTCCTCCGGTGGTTCAAACACCCGAGGAAGATAAATCTTAAAGGTCGTCCCTTTACCTGGTTCACTGTAAACATTAATATCCCCCCCGCTTTGCTTTATGATCCCATACACGGTTGATAACCCTAACCCTGTCCCTTTGCCTTTCTCCTTGGTGGTAAAAAAGGGATCAAAGATCTGCTCTTTAACTTCTTTGTCATCCCGATCCCGGTATCGGTTACCGAAAACATGACATAAGCGTCCGGGATCATCCCGGCATGGGAACGAACATACTCCTCATCCAATTCCGCATTGGCGGTTTCAAGGAAGAGTTTCCCTCCCTGGGGCATGGCGTCTTTGGCATTGACCACCAGGTTCATCACCACCTGTTCTATCTGCCCGGGGTCTACCTTAACCAATCCCAGATCATCAACGAATACGGTCTTAAATTCAATATCCTCCCCGACCACCCGGCTACAGCATCTTGTCCAGATCCTTTAAAATGATATTCAAGTTAACCACCTTCATCTCCAGGATCTGACGGCGGCTAAAGGCTAATAGCTGGCGGGTCAGATTGGCTGCCCGGTCGGCGGCTAGTTCGATGTCTTTAAGTTTTTCCTTCAAGGGATCCCCTTCCCTAAGCCCCCGCAGACCAAGTTGAGCTTGAATACTGATCACGGTAAGCAGATTGTTAAAATCATGGGCAACTCCCCCGGCCAACCGGCCGATCGCTTCCATCTTCTGGGATTGGCGAAGCTGCTCCTAGAGAAAAAGCATCTGCTCCTCGGCTTGCTTGCGCTCGGTGATGTCAAGGCAGAGAACTAGGACCTGTGGTCCGCTTTTGGTGTCGACCAAAGTTGCATTTGTTTCAACAGGAATAATCTGCCCCTGAATACTGGCATAGTCGAGTTCAAGATTTCGTAAAAACCCTTGTCGAACACATTCTTTCACTGCCTTTGCGTTTCGCTCTTTATCGTATTCCGCCGTCCACTCGACCACTGATCGGCCCAGAATTTCATCCCGGCGCTCATGGCCAGTCAAACGAGCATATTCGTCATTGGCGTCAAGCACCCTTCCCGTAACATCGATTATAACAAAACCAGTATTCGTAGTCTCGATGAGAGCGCGGTACTTTTCTTCTCTTTCGCGCAATGCCTCTTCCGCCTGCTTGCGCTCGGTGATATCCCGAATTATTGCCCACATCCCTATCGGCGGGCCAGCATCATCCAGTAACAAAAATGTCCTTAGTTCAATCGGAAAAATAGTCCCGTCTTTTCGTCGGTACTCTTTCTCGTAAACTTCGGAATGTCCGCGCACCAAGATTTGTTCTTGAACAATCTTCTCTTCAAAAGCATGCCGTTTTTCTGGGGTTAGGTCCCTGTAAGTCAACCGACGAAGTTCTTCTTCGGTAAAACCCACCATAGTTTGAAAGAAAGAGTTAAAATCAATAATTGTTCCAGTCATTGCGACGCTCACAAAAGCATCCCTGATGGTTTCGTGCAGTTTGCGGTATTTTTTTTCACTCTCCTTCAATGCCTCTAAAGCTTGCTTATGTGCGGTTAGAATTTTGGTTTCCGCCAATGCCCGGTTGACCGCAGGTGCCAGCCGGTTTGGGTTGCTCTTGAGAACATAGTCGGTTACCCCGTTTTTAAGTGCCTCTACCGCTAAATCCTCTCCCAAGGTTCCGCTTACAATGATAAACGGCACTTCCAAGCCCTTTTCTTTGATTATGGAGAAATCCTCCATTCCTGTGAACGCGGGAAGTTTATAATCCGCAAGGATTATCTGAGGCGTGAATTCTTCGATTTGAGAGATGAAGTCATCCCGGGTCTCTACCCGCTTTGATGGAAATACTATTCCCCCCTTGCGCAATTCATATTCAATTAATTCCGCATCCGTGGGATTGTCTTCAAGGATCAAGATGCGAATCCTGTCATCAATCATCCTAACCCCTCCTTATTACGGCGGTTCGTTAATAAGCAGCCAGTAAAATTCAAGGTGGGTCACCACCTTGGAAAAGGAATCAAAGTTAACCGGCTTCACGATGAAACTATTGGCTTCCAGTTTATAGTTTTCCTTAATGTCTTTGTATTCTCGTGATGACGTGAGGAGAACCACCGGTATCTTCCGGGTAGGGGGATCGGACCTTATCGTGGTGAGAACCTACAATCCGTCAACTTTGGGAAGCCGCAAATCAAGCAGAATTACCCTCGGTTGTGAATTAACAAGTGGCAAAATTTTCCGGGTTATTGGCTCATATTTCCCGCCTGGCGATTAATCTTTTGTCATCCTCTCGTCTTTCGCCACCTTCGCTTTCACCCCAAAAATAAAAATGCCCTAACAGTCCATGATTCGACTGCTAAGGCAATCACCCCACCAATGGTTTTTGGAATTTTTTCACGGGTGTAACTCCTTTTTGACAAACTAAAAAAGGAATCCCACTTCAATGCCAATTTTCTATAATATTTCTCAGTAAATGGCAATAAAAATTATATTTTCCATTAATTAAAAAAAGATCATACCTCCTCAAATTCTAACTCAATAAAATTATAAAAGTAATTTAATGGGCTGCTCTTCGCGCTCGATTTTCGTTCCAACTGAATTCCCGCAATAAACACAAAGATAATCATACTTATCCCCCTCAGGCAGAGCTAAGAGAAGCCTTTTTCTTACCGGGACAGCATCCTTACACTGAGAACAAAATAAAACCGTAGCTTCAAGCTGATCAAATTGCTTAGGGGAATGCTCATTCTGCGGGCCAAAGGGATCAAAATCAGCAAAATCATTGCCCGGATATTTCACGCAAAACCTCTTCGATTGATTTTAAAAGCCAAAAGAGTAAGCTTTTAAGTAAATAAATTTGTTTTTCTTCTTTTAATTTTAATAAAGTATTTTGGTTTTTCAAAAAAATATTAATTTTATAGTCTTAAACGTGTCGGGTTTGCCTCGCACCAGGAAAAAATGTTTATTGATATTTACGGAAGTTCCGGACTTCTTAACCTTTAACCACGTTTATGTTAATTAATTCATTGACAAAAAAAATTTGAAATGATACCGGAAATAAAAATCACTTTTCGGTCTTCGCGATGCCAAGGGGAAACCACATGATAATGGGGTTGGCTTGGCCGGCTCAAAAAAGCCAGCGAGTGGGATTGAACCACCGACCAACTGATTACGAATCAGTTGCTCTACCGCTGAGCTACGCTGGCTGTGTTTTTAATTTATGTTAAAAACTAATACATTGTCAAGTAAAAGCCCGTTAACTTTTTATCATCGACAGGAAGCCTTCTTCTGGCTTAGCCTTCGCCCGGTTCGCGGAGTAGGCAATGTTATTTATAACCGTCTTACTAAAAAGTTTCAGACCCCGGAAAAGGTTTTTCACGCCTCGTCGGAGAAGCTAAAAAAAATTGAAGGGTTTCGCTCGCAAACGATTGAGGCAATCGTTGCTTTCAAAGATAACGATTGGGCAAAAAAAATTGGACCAGATCGAAAAACAGGGGATCACCTTTTTAACCCTACAGGATGAGGGGTTTCCTCGAAACCTAAAAGAAATTTATGACCCCCCGCCTTTTTTATATGTCAAAGGAGAGCTTAGTGAAGGAGACAACCTCTCCTTAGCAGTGGTTGGCTCCCAAAACGCTTCATCCTATGGAAAGGTAATGACCAAACGTCTTGCCCGGACATTGACCGAACGAGGATCCACGATTGTGAGTGGTTTAGCAAGAGGGATTGATAGCTGTGCCCATAAAAGGCGCTCTGGAAAAAGGAGGAAGGACGTTGGCCGTGCTTGACTCCGGCATCGACCTCATCTATCCCTGGGAGAATAAGGGACTGGCTAAAGAGGCTACTCTCCACGGGGCTGTTGTATCGGAATTGCCTTTTGGGACTCGACCCGAAGCAATCAATTTTTTTTCCCGAAATCGAATCATCAGCCGTCTTTCCTTAGGCACCGTTATCGTGGAAGCCTCCTTTAGAAACGGTTCCCTGATCACTGCCCGGATGGCCTTTAGAACAAGGAAGAGAAGTTTTTGCAGTCCCTGACAATGTTGATTTTCCCTGGAGCAAGGGAACGAACCGCTTGAGCAAAGAAGGGGAGAAACTCATTATGGAGCCTATCGAGGAGGTGCTGCCCCAGTACAAAGCACCGGTAACCTCCAGGCAAGGGAAACCGCTGGAGACAAAGGAGTTGGTAAAACAACTACCCGAAAAAATGTTTATTAAAACATGTGAGCGTTAAAAGCATGGCAGAATCTTTACTCATCGTTGAATCACCCACAAAAGTTAAAACCATCAAAAAATTTTTAGGGGAAAAATTTCAGGTTATGGCCTGCATGGGACATGTCCGAGGACTTCCCAGCCGATCAGGTTCGGTGGACATCACGAATGACTTCACACCCCACTATGAGATCATCGCTCAAAGCGCCAGAAATCTCACCCTGATAAAAAAAGCCCTGATCGGTATCAAGGAAATTTATTTGGCGACTGACCTTGACCGGGAAGGAGAGGCCATTGCCTGGCATCTGGTAGAAGCGCTCGGCCTTAATAAGGAGGGAAAAAAGAAAAAAATTGCGCTTAAGCGAATAACGTTTCATGAGATCACTGAACCGGCAATTACCGAGGCCATGAAACATCCGAGAAATGTTTCCCTGCCGCTCGTTGACGCCCAGCAAGGCCGGGCAGTTCTCGATTATCTTTTTGGATTTAATTTAAGCCCTTTTCTCTGGCGTAAGGTCCGTTCCGGCCTCTCTGCCGGGAGAGTGCAATCTCCTGCTCTGCGGATGATCTGCGAAAGAGAACTTGAGATCCGTGCTTTTAAAGAAGAAGAATACTGGACCATCACGGCAGAGCTCTCCACCACAAAACCAGCCACTCCTGACACCACGTTTAACGCTCTTTTGACCGCGATTAACGATCGCCCCTTAGAAAAATTGGGAATCAAAACCGAAACTCAAGCCAAAGAAATAACCGCGACTCTTCTCAATGCTCCCTTTCGGGTAAAAAAGATCCAGAAACAAGAACGAAAAGAAAACCCTCCTCCTCCCCTGATCACCAGCACCTTGCAGCAGGAAGCAAGCACCAAACTGGGGTTTTCCGCCAAAAAAACTATGTCCCTCGCCCAACGGCTTTACGAGGGGGTAGAGATCAGCGGGGAAAGCGAAGGCCTGATCACCTACATGCGAACCGACAGTTTCAACGTGGCCGCTGTCGCCATTGAGACTATCCGGGGTTTGATCCAGCAACGTTTTGGATCAGAGTATCTCAATAAAACTATCCGCCGATTCAAACAAAAGTCAAAGACTGCCCAGGAAGCTCATGAGGCAATCCGGCCGACAGATATCAAGAGAACCCCGGAGAGTCTTAAACCTTATCTTCCCCCTGACCAGTGTAAGCTCTATGATCTTATCTGGAGAAGAACGCTCGCCACTCAGATGTCTCAGTCGGTTGAGGATCGAGTTTCCGTGGATATCGCCGGAGGCGAAAACTATCTTTTTCGTGCTCATGGTTCAATCCTCACCTTTCCCGGCTTTAAGAAAGCTTTCCTCTCCGAGAAAGAAACAAAATCCAAACAAGAAACTGACGCTCTGCCTCCCCTCAATAAAAATCAGGAATTAGAGCTTGTCACTCTGAATCCTGAACAGCATTTTACCAAGCCGCCCCCGCGTTATACGGAAGCTTCGTTAGTAAAGGCTTTGGAAGAATATGGCATTGGCCGCCCTTCCACCTATGCGAACATCATTAGTGTGCTTCAGGAGCGAGACTATGTAAAACTGGAGAGCAGAAAGTTCATTCCCCAGGAAATTGGAATGATCGTTCACAAATTACTGAGAGACCACTTTTCTCAATACGTTGACTATCAGTTTACCGCACGGGTGGAAGACGAACTGGATAACATCGCCCGAGGAGATGCGAGCTGGAAAGGGGTGGTGCGGAACTTCTGGGAGCCATTTATACAACTTATCAAAAAGAAGAACGCGGAAGTTAAAAAAGCCGATGTTGTCAATGAACCTATTGATGAGATTTGTCCGGAGTGCGGAAAACCTTTAGTGAGTCGCTTAGGCCCGTACAGCCGGTTTTCAGCCTGCACGGGTTATCCTCAATGTCGCTTCGTTAAACCGAGCAGCGCTGAAGGGCTCTCCCCCGAGACTGAGGACAAAAAAACCGATGAGGTCTGTGAGAAGTGTGGCTTGCCCATGGCAGTGAAGCGGAGCCGTTTCGGTCTTTTTCTGGGTTGCTCCGGATACCCAGCCTGTACCAACACCAAACAGCTGGGGGGTGGCTCCCGGGAAAATGCTAAAGCTTCGGACGAGAAATGCGAAAAATGCGGAGAATTTCTGGTAATCAAAAAGAACCGTTTCGGAAGAACGTTTCTTGCCTGTCCTAATTACCCGAAATGTACTTATGCGAAGTCAATAAAGAAAAAACCAGCGGTCAGCAAGACAGAAGAAACAACGCTCTAAATAAGGAAACGATGGGCGCTTCAGGTTGCCCATCATCAGAAGACGAGGCTTGGCGCCAAGAGACAGAAGAAGAAAAGATAATCCGACTTCTCGTTCTTGACTTATGAACCCTGAATCCTTAAGATCCTGATCAATAATGTGAAAGGTGTTTTTCGAAACACACCAATGTGCCTTAGGCCTCGGGCGAGATTTTCCCAAGGAGGGAATAAATCGTATGCAAAAAAAAATTGCACTGATTACTTTAATCTTTTGCTTCTGCGGGGGTGGCATTAATGCAAACGCTCATGAACAAGAAGAGGTTTTGACTTTAGAACAAAGTATTGCCATCGCTATCGAACGAAGCCCTTTATTTCATTCGGCTCAGGAAGAGCTCAAACGAACAGATTCCCTGCAAAAGGAAGCACGCTCGGATTTTTTCCCTAAGCTTAAAACCGGATATAATTTTACCCAGCTGAATGAACCTCCTTATGTTCACGTTTCGGCTTGGCGCCGGTCCCCGCGCAAAATATAACAGTAGGGACTTTACACACCTATGTTTGGAATGTCTCCGTGGAACAGCCCTTGTTTACCGGCTGGTCGATAACTACCAATCATCAGCTGGCCAAACTGGGCTTTGATATTGCGAAAGTTCAGGAAATTCAGGCAAAGCTCGACCTGATTAGAAACGTTAAAATTGAATATTTTTCGCTTTTAAAAGCCGAAAAGATCCTGGGGGTAGCCATACAAACCGAGAAACAAGTTGGCGAACATTATAAGGTAGCGGAATCTTTTTTTGAAGTAGGCATTATTCCGAAAAACGACCTTCTCCAATCTGAAGTACAGTGGGCGCAAGCAAAACAAAACCTTATCCAAGGAGAAAACGGGGTCAACATCGCCAAATCAACATTTAATACTACCCTTCGGCGAGAGATTAATGAATCGATTGATGTAGTTGATATTCTCACCTATATCCCCTCTACTGAGGTCTTTGATGATTGCATTCACAAGGCTTATCTTAACCGTCCTGAACTAAAAGAAATGGCTCTTAAAGTGGAGGAGGCTCGCAAGCAAATCACCTTGGCAAAAAGTCCTTTTTACCCCAGCCTTTCTCTCCAACTTAATTACTTGAAACAGGGCGATACACCCGATGTGCATGGTTCGATTTATCAACCCCAAGAAAGCTGGAATGTGTTTACCTCTCTGAATTGGACATTGTGGGAATGGGGTAAGACCTACTATTCAGTAAACGCAAGCAAGATTGGCCTCATCCAGGCTGAAGACGCCCAGATTCAGGTTCGAGATGCAGTAACCTTAGAGGTCAAGGATGCTTTTCTGAAACTTCAAGAGTCTGAAAAAAATATCAAGGTAACGGTGACCGCTATCAACAGCGCTGAGGAAAATTTTCGCTTGAATGAAGCCCGGTATAAAGAGCAAGTAGCAACCACAACCGATGTGATGGATGCCCAAACCCTGCTTACTCAGGCACAGATAAATTACTATAATTCCTTAAGTGACTATAATATCGCTCGGGCGCAGCTTCAACGTGCTATGGGCGTAGAAAAATAATTATTGTCCTGTATAACCATTGTTCCATTTCTTGCAAATCAGGTGAAAAATGAAACTTAAACTTTACATGGTTCTTCTCGTGTTGGTGCCATTTCTTTCTGGGTGTTTTCTTCTTGGGTTTGGCACAGGTAACGATCCTGAGCAGGAACTCTTTGATGAGATCATGACCGCTTATAATAACCGCGCTTACGAAAGCAGCATCAAAGATTGTGAACAGTTCCTTGCCAAGTACCCTAAATCGAAGGTTGAAGAGTCGGTTATGATGCGGATGGGAGAATCCTTTGAAGGGCTTTTAAACCGAGACTATCATGAATTAATCAGTAAAGGGATGGAAGAAAAAAAAGCTCGGGATTCATTTTTGGCTAAACATGGATCATACCATTGCTGGGAAGTTCGCGAACAAGGACTTCGGTATAATAAGGAGATGTTCCGAAAGCTTTTAAAAGAAAAACCCAAAAGTTTTTATGCTGACGAAGCAGCTTATAACCTCATTTCCTGGGAACCGGATTATAAGGAAGACCCAGAACGGGTCCAAAAAGAGATCAACGGATTAAATGGAGTTTTAACCCAATACCCCACGACGAGCCTTCGTCCCAAAATTTATTTCCAAATGGGATATCGCTTTCAGATTCTTTATGAGATATATAGCTTTGCCAAAGATCAAGGCAAGAGGGACGAAACCAAAGCCAAAGAAAGTTTCCGTCAGGCCGAGTACCTCTATACCCTCTGTTTGAACTTCCCTGAGGAATCAGAATATTCACAAAAATCATTGCGCTATTTAGACCTGTTACGGCACGAATCACGGATTTATATCAAATAACGATCTATCTGGCGGTTGAAAAAGCCTTCGTGAACGGTAAAAAATCGCTCCCCAAGGAAAAAATGGAGAAAGTTAGAGGGCACGTTATTATTGAAGGGAGAGTCCACGGAGTATTTTTTCGGGCGTATACCCAGGACGAAGCTCGCCTCAGGAAGGTAACGGGTTGGGTAAAAAACAGGTACGATGGCAAAGTAGAGGCGGTGTTTGAAGGAGAAAAAAATGCGGTTCACGCTCTCATTGACTGGTGCCACACCGGCTCACCCCACGCCTCGGTAAAAAATGTCGAGATAAGGTGGGAAGATTATCAAGGTGAGTTTTCTTCTTTTTCCATCACCTATTGATTGTCCCCGGCGATTTTCTGGATAACCTCAACCGTATCACCCACTGAAACTTTTCCACCGGTAAGAATTTTTATAAATATCCCCTCCCGGGGCATTATGCAATCACCTGTTTTATGGTAGATCGCACAGCGGTCATGACAGACTTTTCCGATCTGGGTTATCTCGCCAATAACCGAATCTCCTAATCGTAGTTTCGACCCTACCCCCAGGGTGAGTAAATCAATACCTTGGGTAACAATATTCTCGCCAAAGTCACCATAGTCAAGTTCCAAGCCCAATTTTCTCATTTTCTCGATTGACTCGTTTGCCAACAAGCTTACCTGGCGATGCCATGCTCCCGAATGGGCATCACCCTCAATCCCATGATTAGCTTTTACTTCTCCTGAACCAACATTTTCTTTCTGCGTCCCCTTTTCCTTACTCACACAAACCGCCAAAATTTTTCCTTTCATTTGCCCAACTCCTGACAAAGTTTCCTCGATCGCCTGACTATTATGTAACTATATATAGCGTTACCCCAGATTAATTTCAAGAAGATAACCCGATCGGTCATACTAACATTCCTTTGACGTTAACGTCTGCCTTTTTTTTATCAATCAGGTTAAGCCTATGCTCTTACTCAATTTAGCTTGAAAATTATTGGGTAACATCTTATATTTTAAAAAATTATTTATTAATGTAACCAGGTTATCGGAGAAATAATGCCGATCTATGAGTTTTTTTGTCCTGACTGTAATACTGTCTTTAGTTTTTATTCTCCCACAGTAAACACCCGTAAAATTCCTCTGTGTCCTCATTGCCAGCATAGGGAACTGGAAAGGCTCTTATCCACCTTTGCCACGATTTCAGGCAAAAAAGAAGCAGGAAAAAAGCAAAGATATTCCCCTTGGTGAAGCAAAAATTATGGAGGCTGTTCAGAGGATGGAAAGTGAGATGAAAAATGTAAAGGAAGATGATCACCACCAAATGGTCTCAATTCTGCGGAAATTAAGCAAAAGCTTAGGGACAAAAATAAACGACCGAGTGGAAGACGCTATGCTCAAGATGGAGGTAGGCGGAGACCCAGAAGAAATTGCTTCAGAAATAGCTGAAGAATTAAATCCAGAAAGTTTTTTTGAGGAAAAGAAACCGACAGGGAAACAGGGGGAAAAGAATAAGATTCGATGAAACCCTTTATGAACTTTAGGGGGAGGGTAAGCGGCTTGCCTAGCCCCTTACTCAAAAAGGGGGGGAGGAGCACAAGCCGCTTACTAATCTCTTTCAATGCTATATCCTTCCAGATGATAAAAACACCTTGAACTTCATTGGCCTTAATCTATTCCTTTGCATTAATCACGGCAGCTGACAAAATACATTTCTTATACTAGTTAATTTACACAAAGCGCTTTCAGAAAAGGTCAACAAAAATTGTTTGATTAATCTTTTTCTGACGAATACCAGAATGACGGCAACCTAAGATAGTGGTGGTCTAGACCCATTTCTCCTCATCCCGACTGGTGTCTTTATAACATAAGGAAACTTATTCTTTTTTATAAAATCCAAAGAGTCCTGGTGGAGCGATCTCGTGCTTGATAAACCCTAGATCATTTCCTTTTTTCAAAACTTTTTTGGTGCTTCAGTTGCTATTTTTGGATTTTTAACCTTTGTCTGCAACTATAAATCTAGGCCTCTTAAATCAACGATCAAAATTTCAGGTTGTCTCCCCCTTTCCCCGTTTTTTTATTTTGGTAACAAAAATTTTAATCCTTGTCTATAGGGGAAGTCGTTCATTTTTATAGGAATAATTCCCAGGAGTAGGGATTTATCCTAAGGGGGGGGGTGAAAAAAAGCCGAAAGAAAATGGCGTTAGGTGAGTCTTACTCTTTCCAAAGATCAAGGTTAATCAGTCCAAGTTTGGCCGCATAGCGGATAAGATCCATCGTGCTATGAAACCCAAGCTTTTTCATGATATTTGTTTGGTGGTTTTCGACTGTTTTGATACTGATAAAAAGCATTTTTGCAATTTCTTTTTTAGAAATTCCTTCAGCCACCAATCGCATAACCTCTTGTTCCCGAGGAGTAAGCGCACTGTAAGCAGGATCCGTGATCTTTGCTTTTGTGGGAGCTTCAATCAACTTTTTAACTACCTGCGGAGAAATAGAGCTATCAAGAAAATATTCGCCTTTGCCGATCGCATTCAGCCCCTCCAAAAGCCTGTCAGAGGCAGACTCCTTGACCACATAGCCAGCGGCCCCCGGCTTGAAACGCCTCAGCAATATAACGGATTTTAGAATGCATGCTGAGAATTATAACACGAGATTTCGGTAAAAAATCTTTAATATCGCGGAGCAAGGAAATACCATTTTTATCCGGCAAGGAAAGGTCGATGACAAAAAAATCGGGGCTGAACTTTTTTGCCAAGCGAAGCCCTTCAGTCCCGTCACCCGCTTCTCCCACTACTTCAAACTGAGTGTCACGAGCAATGATAGCTTTGATACCTTCCCGAAAAAGAGGATGGTCGTCAATAATTACTATGGTTTTTTTGGTAACCAAATAGTTTCTCCACTTTTGTTTTTATAAAAAATGTTGTTTCCGTCTTCTCGGTCTTTTAGGTGTTTGCGGTTGCGCCGGGCAACCGATTATTTTTTCCCGAGTACGGCACCTCGATAAAAATCTTTGTGCCCTGGTTAAGACGGGATAGGATTTTCATTTTAGCATGAAGAAGGGTAGCCCTTTCTTTCATGCTTCTGAGCCCCATCCTTTTCTCCTGAGAAGCTTTTATCATCCGATCCCTTACATTAAAACCTTTACCGTTATCCTCAATGCTCAGAATGATATGAGGAAATGAGGCTATCAGTCTTACCCTTACCTCGGTAGCCTGGGCGTGCTTCTTTATGTTGTGAAAAGATTCCTGCATTAAGCGGTACAAATTAATCTCAATATCCGGATCAAGCCTCAATTCATCCATCCCCGCAGAATAGTAATCAACGTTTATGCCAACTTTTTCACCAAATTCTTCACAATACGCGCCAAAGGTGCGCGCTAATGTCGAGCTGACCTAAGCTCGGAGGCCGAAGTTCATAGGCCAGGTCGCGGACAGCTATGATAGAGCTCTTAAGCATGGTGGAAAATTCGGAAGCTTTTTTTTTAACCTCCGGCAACACTCCCGGATCAGAAAAATCACTAAAAAGCGTGTCGAGACCGATTTTCAGAGTCGAAAGGTCCTGAGCCAAATGGTCGTGCAATTCTCGGGAAAGTTTTTGCCGTTCGGTTTCCTGCGCCTTCATAAGCTGCTGGCTTAAAGCTCGGATATGCTGCTCTGCTTGGATTCGTTCAGAAATATCTCGGATAAATTCCAAGAGAGCGGGTTTGCCTTCCCATATTGTTTTTACTTCATTTACCTCCACCAGAAATGACTCTCCATTTTTTTTCATTGCTCGAAAAGAATACGTTGAAGATGATTTTTTAGATTTCAATGGATTAAGGTGCTTTTCTTTTACCAACCTCCGATCTGCAGGATTAATCAACTCCATAAACAGGAGACCTAAGATCTCGCTTTCCGGGTATTCCGTTAATTCAAAAGTTTTACGGTTGGCAAATTTTATTTTGCCACCCTGAACCACCAGAATCATATCATTTGAGTTTTCAATAATCTCCTTATGTTTTATCTGTGATTCCCTTAACTCACGTGTCCTCTCCAGAAAATCTCTTTCCAGTTGAAAAATTCATCCCCAGGTTCTTTTTTCTGCACACTGTCACGTTTCAGAACCGCTTTTTTAAGAATGGTAGTGATATCAGTACCTTTAAAGGGTTTAAGAAGATAATCAAATGCTCCGTATTCGACCATGGATTTCCTTAGACTCTCAAAATCTGCAAAACCGGTTATGATGATAACTTCAATACTCGGGTCAATTGTTTTGATCTCTTTAAGAGCCTCAATCCCATTCAACCGCGGCATTTTTATATCCAGAATAGCGACATCAATGGGGGTCTTTTTGACAATCTCTAAAGCCTCTATCCCATCAGAGACGATAAAGACGTTATACCCTTCGCCTTGCAATACAAGTTTAAGCAGTTCGCGAATGGGTGGCTCGTCGTCAGAAATGAGAATATTTTGTGGGACCATAAATTTCCCACTCCCGGGAAGTAAATATTGATGATCTTATGCACCATGAAGGAACGAACGTATTATCGCGGTTCCTTCAAACTTTCATTTTCTTGTGCGGCATAAAATTATCTGTTTTTTTATTAAATTTTTTACTTTTTCGTTGAAGGTGTTATTATAAATTACTTTTCACAATGTTCCTGATATGGCCTTCTGTGTCTTACAAAAAGTAAATTAGCACCTTATTGTTTTATAGTCAAAAGAGAACTATGCGGGGTACATTAGCATGATAAATGAAACTCAATGGAAACGGATGCTGTTTAAAGGATGTAAAGTTTATGCCCAGGTATCTCAGGACGGAAGCTTAGCGGAAAAAGATGGTGTGGTAAAAATAAAATATCAACTTCAACAGGAAAATGAATATTTAGCCCGGGCTTCTGCGATACAGGAGATTACGGAGCATGAATTTAAAAAAATGAAACACCAGAGGGGGCAAAGGGAAAAACCCTCCACCATCAAAAATCCCCCACCCGCATCAGAAGAAAATTTTGATGATAACACCATTTTTGTATTTACTGATGGGGCCTGTACAGGTAATCCTGGACCCGCCGGAATAGGGGTTTTTTTTCAATACCGGGACAATAAAAAAGAAATATCCCTTTTTATCGGCTCTGGAACCAATAATACTGCTGAGCTTACCGCCATAAAAGTTGCTCTTCAGGAGATAAAAGACCCTACGTTACCAGTCGCGCTTTTCACTGATAGTTCCTACTGTTATGGGGTCTTAACCAGCTCCTTAAGAGCAAAAAAAAATCTAGACCTCGTGGAGGAGATTAAAAAAGAAATGCGCCGCTTCCCGCTCCTTAAATTTTTCAAAGTCGAAGGTCACAGAGGAATTGAAGGAAATGAAAAAGCAAACCTTTTGGCCCAGCAAGCCATTGCTCAGCCAAAAGGGAAAAATGCTTAGTCACCTCAAAGGGAACCTATTCAAATTTAGATTCCACTTTGGTTTCGGTCCACTCCCGTTTACAATCTTTGCATTGGTAAGTCATCTCATAGGTTGTCTTCGTGATCATGCCACAATAAGCACCTGGTTCATCTTCACGGCTAATCATTTTTTTCTGTAAGACTTTCTTTTCCTTGCACTCACAATTTGCCACTGTAATACCTCCTTTGAACAATAAAATAACGGCTTATCAGTACACTATATCTACGCAACCAAGACCCAACTTTTCACTCAAAATATTCAGTTAGATAATGGGTGATTTCTTGGTTATTGAACCATAGCTTTTTTTATGCACTCTATTTATATGTGGTTTTTTTAATTATCACAAAAATAAATTATTTAAAGCAATTTTTTCTATTTATTTGACATTTTTTTAATTTTCTCCTAATATGAGGAAAATATTTTATTTTTCACCTCTTCTTTTTTATTTTTTCAAAAAACTTAAAAATGGGGTTCAAAAAAAGCAGGTTTTATTATTGGAATAACCCTCACGTTGGTTTTATCCTTTTTTTTGGGGTAAGCTTTGCCATGATGAAATTCAGACCAACAGAAAAAAGGCCTAAATAAATAAAGGGTGAG
>CAVSIB010000024.1:0-25278 GCA_963727835.1 uncultured delta proteobacterium | reverse complement strand
AGGGGAAATTGTTCAGATGGGGAAAAAGGAAAATTCCTTCCAACTCACGGTTGCCTCTCATTTTAGTTTAGATACTCAAGACATTGGGGCAAGCATCTCGGTGGATGGGGTTTGCCTTACGGTCGTGAAATTAGATAAGCAAAAATTCACGGTTGAGGTGTCGCCGGAAACTTTGGGAAGAACTACCCTGCAGAAAAGGAAACGGGGAGATTTTGTCAATCTCGAGCGGGCCTTGAGAATTTCTGATCGTTTAGGTGGACACTTAGTAACCGGACACATAGATGGAGTTGGGACAATTAAATCTATCGACAAAAAGGAAAATTCCCTCGTAGTTTCGATCGAGGTGTCCAAAGGAATTTCTCCGTATTTAATTGAAAAGGGTTCGGTGAGTTTGGATGGAATAAGTCTCGACTATTAACAAAGTTACGGGTAATACTTTTTCGGTGAATATTATCCCCCATACTGCTCAGATCACCACCATTGGCAGAAGGAAAGTTGGAGATGAGGTCAATATTGAGACCGATCTCATTGGAAAATACGTGGAAAAGTTTCTGAAAGAGTCAGGGTTAATCTCCAAGGGAAAAGGAGAATCCTCATCAATTGATTATAATTTTTTGAATAAACATGGATTTGCTTGATTTTTTTGATGGTTATAGTAAATTATTTAGGTTGCCAACTTTTTGTTGTTTGAATTTTGAAGAATGGAAGGAATTTTGACATGCCAATTTGTACAGTTGAAGAAGCGCTTAATGATATTAGACTCGGGAAGATGGTGATTCTTTGCGATGATGAAGACCGGGAAAATGAGGGTGACCTTACCATGGCGGCGGAGAAAGTCACCCCAGAGGCAATCAATTTTATGGCGAAACATGGCCGAGGTCTTATTTGTCTTACCTTGACCGAAGAAAAGCTTAAACAACTTGATATCCCCATGATGGTTGATAATAATACCTCGCCTTTTACCACCGCGTTTACGGTTTCTGTTGATGCTCGGCGGGGAGTTACGACCGGAATTTCCGCGCACGACCGAGCTACCACGATTCTTACAGCAATTGCTGATGATGCCCGTCCTGATGATCTGGTGCGGCCTGGTCACATTTTCCCTTTACAGGCAAAGCGGGGCGGGGTGTTGAAAAGGACCGGACAGACAGAAGGTTCCGTAGATTTAGCCCGGTTGGCGGGATTAAAATCAGCCGGGGTTATCTGCGAAATTATGAAAGATGATGGAAGCATGGCTCGAATGCCGGATTTAGAAAAATTCGCCGTTGAACATAACGTAAAAATTGTTACGGTGGCGAGCATTATAACCTACCGAATTCAAAAAGAATTGTTGGTAAGACGGATTGTTACTACGAATTTGCCGACCAGTTACGGGGGAGAGTTTAAAGCAATTATTTACGAAAATGAGCTGGATAGCTCTTACCATGTGGCTTTGGTTAAAGGGGAATGGGATGTTGATGAGCCGGTCTTGGTCCGCGCTCACTCTGAATGTTTAACCGGCGATGCTTTAGGTTCCCGGCGTTGTGATTGTGGTTTGCAACTGCAAGCCGCGATGAGGATGATCCAGAAAGAAGGAAAGGGTGCAATTTTGTATATGCGGCAGGAGGGAAGGGGAATCGGCCTGGTAAATAAATGTAAGGCGTATGCACTCCAAGATTGTGGACATGATACGGTGGAAGCAAATGAAGCCCTTGGTTTTAAAGCTGACTTGCGGGACTACGGAGTTGGAGCTCAGATTTTGAGAGATCTGGGAATCAGGCGGCTTCGTCTCATGACCAATAATCCGAAAAAAATCATTGGGCTTCAAGGCTATGGCCTCACGATTGAGGAACGAGTCCCCATCGTGATCCCCCCGAATGAAGATAACCTCCGGTATCTTCAAACGAAAAGGGACAAGTTGGGGCATTTGTTAGATTTCATTAACGCTTAGAGGAGAATACCCATGCCGAAAATATTTGAAGGAAACCTGGATGCCTCAGGATTAAAATTTGGAATTATTGTGAGCCGTTTCAATGACTTTATCGGAGAGAAACTGGTTGGGGGGGCGATCGATGCACTTCTTCGTCATGGAGCAAACGAAGCTGATATTAATGTCTTTAAAGTCCCCGGCTCATTTGAGATACCTCTCACTGCGAAAAAGTTAGCACTTACCAAAAAATACGATGCCATTATATGTCTGGGGGTGATTATTCGTGGTGATACTCCGCACTTTGAGTATATTGCTGCTGAGGTATCCAAGGGAATCGCCTCGGTTGGTCTGGATACCGGCACCCCAATTATTTTTGGAGTACTCACTACGGAAAATATTGAACAAGCAATCGAACGCTCAGGCACCAAAGCGGGCAACAAAGGCTTTGACGCCGCTAATGCGGCTGTAGAAATGGTAAACCTCTTTAAAAATGTTTCTTAAATATCTCACTGGGGTTAGCAATAAGAATTACGTTTGTGTTGCGGGGTTAGATCCCTCACGTAATTTTTTGCTTTTCATTAACGCTCCCTGTTCTTGAGCTCTTTTAAATCTAAAAATTATAAATTGGCAACAAGTCGAAGAAAATCCCGAGAACTCGCCTTACAGATTCTCTACCAAATGGAATTTACCAATCAGCGGGAAAAAGAAGTTGTCCCTTTGTTCTTTACCCACCTTGCCTCCCACAAAACAGTAGATGACTTCGCCAACCGCTTGGTCCAAGGAGTCGGACAATACCAGGGGGAAATAGACCAGCTTTTAAAGGATTATTCAAAGCATTGGGCTTTGGAGCGGCTCTCATCAGTAGATCGAAATATTTTGCGGATAGGAATTTTTGAAATCCTCTGGTGCAAGGATATTCCTTCTAAAGTGAGCATAAACGAAGCCATTGAATTGGGAAAAAAATTTGGCACTGAAAAATCCGCTTCTTTTATTAATGGGATTTTGGACAAAATTGCTCATTCTGAGAAACAGAAATGAATTTTTGTTCCCCATTTTATCCATACTCTTCTTCTTTTTTTCGCACCTTCTTTATTGTTAAAGAGTCTATCTGAAAAATCATCAATTTCTCATTACGTTAAAACAGAGGTGCACAGTGCAAAACAGGTTGTTTTTTCCCTCGGTTAAAAAAAGGATAATTCTTTGTCTAACCTTATGGGGAAGCATGTTGTGGGCAATCCCGAGCTGGGGAAATTCCCCGATCCAAAAGCATACGTTGGATAATGGCTTAACAGTAATTTTAAAAGAGAACCATTCTTCCCCCCTTGTCTCCTTCCAAATGTGGATTAAAGTTGGCAGCGCAGATGAACAGGATAAAGAGGCGGGTATAAGCCATCTTATTGAACATATGCTCTTTAAAGGCACTGCGAAAAGGAAAGTAGGCGAGATCGCTCGGGAGGTCGGGACGGCCGGAGGGGATATTAACGCTTTTACTTCTTATGATGAGACAGTCTTTTATCTGGTGATCCCGAGCCGATATTTTTTTCCTGGCTTGGATGTTATGGCGGATGCGATTCAAAACTCCTCCTTTGATCCCGAAGAACTTAAAAGAGAGAAAGAGGTTGTTCTGGAAGAGGTCAGAATGAGGACTGATCAGCCTTCGACCAAGCTCAATGAAGCACTTTTTTCCGCTGCCTATACGGTTCATCCTTACCAACGGCCGATCATCGGTTTTGAAAAGACGGTGCAAAGTTTTGATCGGGCAAAGGTGATGGAATATTTTTGTAAATGGTATACTCCGGATAACATGTCTCTCGTGGTAACCGGGGATTTCAAGTCAGAGGAGGCCATGACTGCCATAAAAAAAGCTTTTTTGAATTTTACTTCTCATATCAAGGCGACTCCAAACAGGCCTGCCGAGCCTCCGCAAGGAGAAATGCGGAGCGTTATTTTACCGGAGGATGTTCAAAAAACTTATCTTGAAATGGCTTTTCATATCCCTGCCATTAACCACAACGATCTCTATCCGTTGGATGTATTGGCTTCAATCCTTGGAGATGGTGAATCATCCCGCCTTTACCAAAAGGTAAAATCAGAGGCAGGGTTGGTAAATTCTATTGATGTTTCCTCATTTACCCCCAAGGATCCCGGGGTCTTGATGATCGGATGCCTATTGGAAAGTGATAAGGCTAAGCCGACCTTAACAAAAATTTTTCAAGAGCTTTACCGGATACAGGATGAACCACCGTCTTCAGAAGAAATTCAAAAGGCCAAACTCAAACTAACAAGCGATTTTCTCTATAGTCAACAAACCATCCAGGGTGAAGGGCGCCAGCACGGTTATTTTGAAACGGTTGTGGGAGATGTGGCCTTTGAACAAACATATGTGGAACGGATAAATCAGGTAACTGCTCAGGATATTATTAAAGTAGCGCAGAAGTATCTTACTCCTCAAAACGCAACCATTGGACTGCTTGTTCCGGAAAAGGAGACTTCTCCTATAACATATGTGGAGATTAAGGACTCAATTGCTCAACTGGAAAAGCCATCCGTATTCGCTGCGGCCACCGCTTCTCCGGCAACCCAAAGATTTGTTCTCCCCAATGGAATTACCTTGATTGTTCGGGAAAATCGGAATTTACCCATAGTTTCAATGCAGGCAGTTTTTTTGGGCGGCGTTCGCTTTGAAAAAAAGGAAAACAATGGAATTAACAATTTTATTGCTGAAATGCTTACTAAGGGGACGAAGAAGCGTTCAGCACTCGACATTGCGAAGGAAATTGAATCAATGGCCGGAGAGATGAGCGGATTTTCAGGGCGGAACAGCTTTGGAGTTTCCTGCACAATTCTCAGTCAGTTTTTTGAGCAGGGATTAGACTTATTTTCTGATGTTCTTATCAACCCTTCTTTCCCAGAAGAAGAGTTAGCGAAGAAAAGAGCAGATATCATAGCAGCCATCGAACAGGAGAAAGATCAGCCTTTTTCTTTTATCCGTAAAAATTTTGATGCGTTCTTTTTTGAAAACCATCCCTATGGAATGGATGCTTTGGGAACAAAAGACGTTGTAAGCCAACTGAATTCCCAGGAGTTGGAGGAATACTATGGTAGTTTAGCGCGATCGAAAAACCTGGTTATCACTATTGTGGGAGATGTGAAGGCAGATAAAGCCCAAAAAATGGTCGAAGCTCTTTTTTATGGATTTCCAGATCTACCTTGTGCCTACCCAATACTATCCCAAGAACCAAAGTCTGTTGTTATGCGCCAAAAAGAAATAAAACAAGGGAAAAAAGCCCAAGCTCAGGTGATGTTGGGATTTCCCGGGGTAGATATAAAAAGTCCTGATAAGTATTCCTTGGCTGTGTTAAACGCAATTCTTGCCGGTCAGGGAGGCAGGCTTTTTACCGAGCTTCGTGATAAGCAGAGCTTGGCCTATGTGGTAACCTCCTTTGCTTGGGAGGGGATTGACCCAGGATATATTGCTTTTTATATTGGCTGTGAACCTCCCAAGGTGGTAAAAGCCATTGAAGGAATAAAAAAAGAAATCCAAAAGATTACCGAGGAAAAAGTAAGCCCGAAAGAATTAGAACGAGCCCAAAACCATTTGGTGGGAAATTTTAGCATCGAACACCAGACCAATGCCTCTGTAGCTGCAGAGATGGGCTTCAACGAACGCTATGGCTTGGGAAATGATTACTCTAAGACGTACCTTGATAAAATACTCAAGGTTTCTGTAAAAGATGTCCAAAGAGCGGCAAAAAAATATTTAGACCTTACTCACTATACTCTGCTCATAATAAAGCCAGAGGAGACTTTTGTCGTCCCCTAAAAACTTTTTTCTTAAAAAAGACGGAATTAATCATTTTTTGTTGAAAAAAATTTTTTCAAAGGAGGATCAATGATGCTCCAAGGAGCCATAACCGCTATCGTCACCCCTTTTGACGAAAGGGGGAATATTGATGGAAAGGCGTTAAGAGAATTAGTAAACTTTCAGATCGAAAATAGTATCTCGGGTATCGTTCCTTGCGGAACGACGGGAGAAAGCCCAACGCTCAGCTACGAAGAACACAATCAAGCGATCGACATTGTTATTGATGAAGCCCGGGGGCGGGTTCCCGTTATCGCGGGAACGGGAAGCAACTCCACGGACGAGGCAATACTTCTTACTCGACACGCTTTGAAAGCTGGGGCGCACTCCAGCCTTCAAGTGGCTCCGTATTATAATAAACCTACGCAAAAAGGGCTTTATGAACATTTCATTGCTATTGCCGAAGCAGTTGATCTGCCGATGATTATTTACAATATCCCCGGAAGAACAGGAATAAATATCGAAACTGATACTCTTCTGAGGATGGCAGAACATAAAAATATTATTGGAATAAAAGAAGCTTCCGGGAATATCCCCCAGATGATGGATATTTTAAGCCGACGGCCAGCAGAATTTACGGTGTTAAGTGGCGATGATAACTTGACGTTACCGCTTATGGTTCTTGGTGGTGATGGAGTTATTTCCGTAGCAAGCAATATTGTTCCTCGGCAGGTTTCAGATATGGTTCAACGCGGCTTGAGGGGGAAATGGGACGAAGCGCGGGAATACCACTATCTTTTATTACCTCTTTTTAAAGCGCTTTTTATTGAGACGAATCCTATTCCCATTAAAACTGCACTGGCGATGTTGGGAATGGTTAAAGAGGTTTTCCGCTCTCCCCTGTGTACGATGGATCCCAAAAATAGAGAAAAGCTTAAGGTGGTCTTAGAAAATCAAAAAATTTTATAAGTATTTTGTCGCAAGGAGAAAAGGATGAAAAAAATAAAAGTTGGGATTTTAGGAGCAACGGGGATGGTAGGACAAAGGTTTATCCAGCTCCTGGAAAACCATCCCTGGTTTGAAATTTCTGCTTTGGCAGCTTCTGAAAGGAGTGCGGGTAAAACTTATCAAGAAAGTATGGTCGGAAGATGGAAGCTCGAAACCCCCATTCCTCAAGACGTGGCAGGCATGAAAGTGAAGGAATGTACTCCTGACCTGGACTGCCGGGTTGTCTTTTCTGCCCTCGATGCGGGCGTGGCAGGACCAGTAGAAGAAGAATTTGCCCGCGCAGGGTATGTGGTGAGCAGTAATTCTAAAAACCATCGGATGGATGACGATGTTCCGCTTCTTATTCCTGAAATCAATGGCGATCACCTGGAAATAATTCCCGCGCAGAAAAAAAGAATCGGGTCAAATGGTTTTATTGTTACTAACCCGAATTGTTCAACGATTGGCCTGGTGATGGGGGTTGCGCCCCTGCATAAGAAATATGGGGTCACAAAGATTATGGTTACCACGATGCAGGCCTTAAGTGGAGCCGGATATCCGGGTGTTGCTTCATTGGATATTCTTGACAATGTAGTCCCCTATATTGGCGGTGAAGAAGACAAAGTTGAGACTGAGCCGCAAAAGATTTTGGGTACGGTTAAAAATAACCGATTTGTCATGGCAGATATGCTAATCAGCGCAAGCTGCAACCGGGTTAACGTGAAAGACGGCCACCTGGAAACCGTTAGCGTCGAAATGAAAGCAAAACCATCCCGCGAGGAGTTGATCGCAACCCTTAGGACTTACAACCCTCTCACGGGGCTTGATCTTCCTTTTGCACCACCTCAGACAATTGTGGTCAGGGAAGAAAATGATCGGCCTCAGCCCCGCTTTGATCGCGATGAGGGAAAGGGGATGGCTTGTGTGGTGGGACGGATCAGAAAATGCTCCATTCTTGACTATAAGTTTTTAGTCTTAAGCCATAATACTATCCGGGGCGCTGCCGGTGCGGCGATTCTTAATGCTGAGTATATGAAGGCAAAAGGTTACTTAGACTAAGGAGGGCTTGAGGAGCTTACGACTTCCTTTTTACTCCTTGATTCAATTGCTCATTTCCTTTGCAAATTTCTTAGAAATTACCGACGAGTGAAAGGAAATTCCTGCATTATGACCACCAACGCAGGAATTTCTTTTTAAATATCTTTCAAAAAGGTGAAATATTTTGTTTTGGTAAATGAGAAAGAGATGAACTTTATTTTGAGGCCAAAGATTTTTGCCCAAAAAAAACCAAAGAATATTTCCAATAAGCCCCCTATATGATTTAATAATCTTCCCTTCACTATTTTTCCGTTTTTTCTCCAAAAGAAGCTATTTTTTAAACAAAAAAACTAAAAAAAGAAATTAGCAAATTTTTTTAGTAATAATGTGTTAACTGTATTGAAAATTAATAAGTTTTAATCTCTTGAACCCTAAAAACAACCGATAAACCAGCAAGCAAAAAAGACTTGATTTTTTATCTTTTATGAAATAATAAAAAATATTTTATATTTAAATGTTATTGAAATTTGAACTTATGAGCTAGTTTTAGAAAAAAATAATATTTTTTAAGTTAGTTATCAAGCGATCATTTTGAAGGCGGAATAAATTTTTTAGGAGAGAAAGGAATACTTTGGCTAACGTATTGGAAAAATTAAAGATATTTAGGGGGAGTTCCAATGCTGTTTTGGCTCAAGAGATGTGTGATCTCCTCCATATCCCCTTGGGAGAGGCTTCCTTAAAAAAATTTAGCGATGGAGAAATCTCGGTTGATATTTGCGAAAATGTTCGCGGGATGGATGTTTTTATTGTTCAGTCGGCCTGTACCCCGGCAAATGAACACATAATGGAAATGTTGATAATGTTAGATGCCTTAAAAAGGGCATCCCCGGCTCGGATTACCGCAGTAATTCCTTATTATGGTTATGCCCGGCAAGATCGGAAGGTCTCTCCTCGTGCGCCCATCAGCGCCAAATTGATGGCAGACCTTATATCAGTTGCCGGAGCAAACCGGGTACTCACGATGGAACTGCACGCTGGTCAGATCCAGGGGTTTTTTAATATTCCGGTTGATCATCTTTACAGCACTCCGGTTCTTTATCAATATGTTAAGGAAAAATTTTTAAATGACTTAGTGATTGTGTCACCGGATACGGGTGGGGTAGAAAGGGCCCGGGATTTTGCCGGGAGACTCAATGCGAGGCTGGCAATCATCGATAAAAGAAGACCGGCACCGAATGTCTCAGAAATTATGCATGTTATCGGAGAGGTGGAGGGTAAACGCGCCATTATCATTGATGATATGATTGATACCGGAGGGACAATTGTTCAGGCAGCCCAAGCCCTCAAAGATGATGGGGCTCAAGAGGTTTATGCGTGCTGCACCCACGCGGTACTTTCTGGCAATGCGATGAAAAAGCTTGAAAACTCGGTCATTAAAGAACTTATTGTTACCAACACGATTCCTTTAACCGAAGAAAAGAAAAAAAGTAACAAGATAACAGTATTGTCAGTGGCGGGACTCCTCAGTGAAGCAATTCGGAGAATCCACTATAATGAGTCAGTGAGTGCTTTATTTATATAAGGTTTATATAAAGGGAAAAAGATGGAAAGAATAGATTTAAAAGTCCAATTACGAAAAGAAACCGGCAAAGGGCCTGCCCACCGGTGCCGCCAAAAGGGATTAATTCCTGGAGTCTTTTATGGCCCCAAGGTAGACTCAATTCCCTTGACGATAACCCAAACAGAATTTAAGAAAGCATTGAAGGGAAAGGTGGGAGAGAACATCATCATTAACCTCACGGTTGAGGGAAAGGAAGACATCGGCCCCCAGGTAGCGATGATCCGAGACTTCCAAGTCGATTTGATAAAGCGGGATGTTACCCATATTGACCTCCAAAAAATTGATTTGGAGAAGAAAATAACGGTAGCAGTTCCCATTGAATTAATCGGCAAAGCGGAAGGAGTAAAACTCGGAGGGATATTACAGCAGATTGAAAGGGAACTGGAAATTCGGTGTATGCCCCTTGCTATCCCTGACCGGTTTGAAGTTGACGTCAGTAGCTTGTTGATGGGGGAATCAATTCATATAAGGGATATTGCGGTGCCAGAAGGCATTGAAGTCCTCTCTTCC
This sequence comes from uncultured delta proteobacterium, assembly GCA_963727835.1. GTDB lineage: Bacteria > Desulfobacterota > WTBG01 > JAGOGO01 > JAGOGO01. The sequence continues at coordinate 15,411 of CAVSIB010000024.1, read as the reverse complement.
GGAGAACAAACTGTTGTTACTGTTTTAAGCCCGAAATTAGAAGTGGAAAAAGTGGTAGAGGAGGTAGTTGAAGAGGGCGAAGCTGCGGCCGAAAAAGAGGATAAAACTAAAGAGTCAGAAGCCTGATAAAAATTCGCAACCCAAATTAGTTACGTGTGGTTAATTGTTGGTCTTGGTAATCCAGGTCGAAAATTTAAATTTACTCGCCATAACATTGGATTTCGAGTAATCGACCAACTTTCGAAAGAGTTATCCATTCCTCTCGATAAAAAGAGGATGATGGCTACATGGGGTAAAGGGAGTTGGGAGCGACCAAAAAGTTGTTCTTTCGAAGCCCCAGACTTTTATGAATTTAAGTGGGGAGGCGGTTGTAAGGTTAAAAAATTTTTTTCGGATTGCAACGGACAAGGTGATCATCATCCACGATGATCTGGATTTTAATTTTGGACAAATGAGAATTCGAGACAAAGGAGGTGACGCCGGCAATAAAGGAGTAAAATCAATAATCGAGAGCTTGGGAGAAAGCGAGTTCATCAGGGTTAGGCTGGGCATTGGTCGTACTGAAAAAAAAGGTGAAGGGAAAGATTATGTCTTAGCCGATTTTGATGAACTGGAGAAGAAGAACGTGAACATTCTTCTTGATCAGGCCACGGAAGCAGTAAAGACAATCATGTTAGAAGGAACTGCTCAGGCCATGAATCGCTTCAACCGAAAAATTTAAGTGGCTCTTTGTGTTTTAGGTACTTAGTAATTTGAAAGGAGAAGATAAAATGGTTTCACGAGAAAAAATAACCCGCTTCGCAAGTAGTATTATTTCTGGCCTGCTTTTTTTCTTGCTGGCAACCCCGCTTTTTGCCAGTGAAGCAGACCTAAAAATTCCGGATCTTAGTCCGGCTCAGTGTAAGTTGCTGTATTGGGGATTTTTGATTTGTATCTTGGGCATGCTTTTCGGCGTGTATATGTATTCCAAGGTAAAGAAGATCCCGTCCCACAAGTCCATGCTGGAAGTCTCGGAGATCATCTTCCAGACCTGTAAGACGTATCTGATCCAGCAGGGCAAATTCCTGTTAGGCCTGGAGATCATCATCGGCATCTGTATCTTTTATTATTTCCGCGTGTTGTCAGAGATGCCCCTCGGGAACGTCGCCATTGTCCTGGGCGCCTCCATCGTTGGTATCCTGGGCTCCTACGGGGTGGCCTGGTTCGGCATCCGCATGAACACTTTGGCCAACAGCCGAATGGCCTTCTCCTCGCTGGAAGGCAAACCGAGCAAACTCCTCGACATCCCCCTGACCGCTGGCATGTCCATCGGCGTGCTGCTGGTCTGCGTCGAACTTATCATGATGCTCCTTATTCTCGTGTTCCTGCCACGCCAAGTGGCCGGTGCCGCCTTTATCGGTTTCGCCATCGGCGAATCACTGGGCGCTTCGGCCCTGCGTATCTGCGGCGGTATCTTTACCAAGATCGCTGATATCGGCTCCGACCTGATGAAAATCATCTTCACCATCAAAGAAGACGACCCGCGCAACCCCGGCGTAATCGCGGACTGCACCGGCGACAATGCTGGCGACAGTGTGGGCCCCACGGCGGACGGTTTTGAAACCTATGGCGTTACCGGTGTTGCCATCATCAGCTTCATCGTGTTGGCCTGCACTAAGGGTACGGACTATCAGGCCTTTCAAGCTGAGCTCCTGGTCTGGATATTCGTCATGCGTGTCCTTATGATCGTCACGTCCATTGTCTCCTACTGGATCAATGGTGTTCTCACCAGCGCCACGCAGGGGGGCAAGGAGAAGATCGATTTCGAGCACCCTCTGACCACTTTGGTCTGGATTACGTCGCTCGTTTCCATCGCCGTAACCTTTGCCGCGAGCAAATGGCAGCTGGGCGCCCTTCCCAACGGCCTGTGGTGGAAGCTCTCGGTCATCATCAGTTGTGGTACGCTCGCCGCGGCCGTCATTCCGGAGCTTGTCAAGGTCTTTACCAGCTCCAAGTCCAGACATACCGAAGAGGTCGTTACCGCGGCCCGTGAAGGCGGCGCCTCTCTTGATATCCTCTCCGGTCTGGTGGCCGGTAACTTTAGCGCCTTCTGGCTCGGCATGGCGGTCTTCGGGCTCATGTTCCTCGCCTACATAACCAGCACCCTGGGACTGGCCGATTTCATGATCTATCCGTCGGTCTTTGCCTTCGGTCTGGTGGCTTTCGGCATGCTGGGCATGGGACCGGTCACCATCGCGGTTGACAGCTATGGTCCGGTTACGGACAACGCCCAGAGCGTGTACGAGCTTTCCCTGATTGAATCCATTCCCAATGTGGGAAAAGAAATCGAGAAGGACTTCGGCTTTAAACCGCGCTTTGATGTTGGCAAACAGTATCTTGAGGAAAATGACAGCGCCGGCAACACCTTCAAAGCCACCGCAAAACCGGTTCTTATCGGTACGGCCGTTGTCGGAGCCACCACCATGATTTTCTCGCTCATCCTGCTCATTAAAGAGAAGCTCCAAGTAGAACCGGAATCTATCCTCAATTTGCTCAATCCCTACACCCTGCTCGGCTTGATCTGCGGCGGTGCGGTCATCTACTGGTTCACCGGCGCTTCCATCCAGGCCGTTACCACGGGCGCCTACCAGGCCGTGCAGTACATCAAGAACAATATTAAGCTGGATGAAAACGCCAGCTTATCCGCTTCGACCGAGAATTCGAAAGAGGTCGTGAAGATCTGTACCCAGTATGCCCAGAAGGGTATGATCAACATCTTCATCGCCATCTTCAGTTTTGCTTTGGCCTTTGCCTTCTTCTCCGCACCTACGGGCAATATGGCCACGTTAACCGGTCACGACAAGATTTTTGCGGGTGCCCCCATTTCTTTCTTCGTCAGCTACCTGCTGTCCATCGCCGTTTTCGGTCTCTTCCAGGCCTTCTTCATGGCCAATGCCGGCGGCTGCTGGGACAATGCCAAAAAGGTGGTCGAGGTCGACCTGAAAGAGAAAGGTACGGATCTGCATGCCGCGGCAGTCGTGGGCGACACGGTCGGCGACCCGTACAAAGATACCTCCTCGGTTGCTTTGAACCCGATCATCAAGTTCACCACCCTGTTCGGGCTCCTGGCGATGGAGATTGCCATTGCTCCGGGTATGCAGGGCAAAGCCGGCTGGGTAGGAATGATCTTTTTTGCCGTTGCGTTAATTTTTGTTTACAGATCCTTTTACTGCATGCGGATACCGAAGAAGCAGTAATTTTGGTAACGCACCATGCTCCTTGATTAGGGGAGTTTGATTTACAAAAAACGCGTTAAAAGGAAATAAATGGGTTTTAAATGTGGAATAGTTGGCTTGCCCAATGCGGGCAAGTCAACTATTTTCAACGCCCTCACTGCTGCTAAAGCAGAAGTTGCTTCGTATCCCTTTTCCACCATTCAGCCTCATCAGGGGATAGCACCTGTCCCCGATCCCCGTCTTAAGGAAATTGCCCGACTTATCCAGCCCAAGAAAACTATTCCGGCCACGTTGGAGGTTTGGGATATTGCCGGTTTAGTGAAAGGAGCCAGCCAGGGAGAAGGATTGGGCAATCAGTTTTTAAGCCATATTCGCAATGTTGATGCCCTGATTCATGTGGTGAGATGCTTTGAAGATGAAAACATAGCCCATGAAGGAGAAAACATTGAGCCTGTCCGTGATATAGGCATCGTGAATACCGAACTTGTGCTTGCTGACATCGAGACTTTGTCGAGACGCTTAACCAAGATAGAGAAACTGGCACGCGTAGGGGAAAAACAATATCGGGAAGAGTTGGAAGTTTTAAAACAGATTGCAACCCATTTAGATGGAGGAATTCCCGTCAGGCAAATTCCAGACATTACGGAGATGGTAAGGTTTTTAAAGGAAGTGCAGTTCCTTACATTTAAGCCGGTTTTATATGTTGCCAATGTATCAGAAAAAGAAATTAAGGGTGGTAAAGGTTACCGGGAAGCTGTAATGCAAGTTGCGGTAGAAGAGAAGGCACCGAGAGTTACCATTTGTGGAAAATTAGAGGCAGAGCTCGAGGATCTGGGAGCGGAAGAAAGGCAAGAATTTCTTCGCGAATACGAACTGGAACGCTCCGGTTTAGAAGCCTTGGTGGCGGAAGGATATCGCCTGCTTAAACTCATTACCTTTTATACGGTGGTGAGCAAGGAACTAAGGGCGTGGACTGTCGTTAAAGGGACCAAGGCACCGGAGGCGGCTGGTAAAATCCATTCTGATATGGAAAAAGGTTTTATTAAAGCAGAGGTTATTGGCTATGAAGATTTTGTCTCCATCGGTTCCATGACCTTGGCTCGAGAAAAGGGTATAATCGCTTTGGAAGGCCGGGATTATGAGATCAAAAACGGAGATATTATAACTTTTAAGTTCAATGTTTAGCTAAATTCATTTACCTACTGAATGATCGATGGCTTTTAGCAATTGTTTTAATTACCAATGCCCATTTTTCAAACAAATGGGCATTTGCTTTTAGGAAAGAAGGTTGTTGTATTGATAAATTTACTTTTGGTATTACCATGCTCATTTGTGGGATGGGAGGCACCTTGCTCACGCTGTGGATTATGAGCCTTATCATGGGTGTTTTAAGGAAAGTATTTCCTTATAAAAAAGAAGAAGAAAATTAGTAAAAAAGGAAGAATGCAAAATGTTAGAGGGAATTCTCAACGGATTAAGTGGACTCATTGCGGGCTTTCAATGTCTTGATTGGCGGAGTCTGGTAATGCTTGTGGTTGGCGGTGTGCTTTTTTATCTTGGCATCAAAAAAGATTGTGAGCCTTTACTGCTTGTCCCTATCAAAACAACGCTGAGGACCACGGGCGTAAGCCCGTGGGTATCTACTATGCTGGGTAACCTTATGAGAGAGTGTGGTGTGGTGCAGCGGCTGACTAAAGCGCCGGAAAACAAAATTGCCAATATCGTTACCCTCTTCCTCGGTCTTCCCATTGGCGCAACCATGGTTGGGAGTGTGTTTCTTAATCCTAAGACTTTAATTGTTTTAGGATTGGGTTTTTTGGCAATCTGTTGTGATACCGCATGCGGAGTTTTATTTGGAAAAGTTATGTGCTTTTTAAGCGGGGGCACGGTTAATCCGCTCATTGGCGCAGCAGGCATCTCGGCTTTCCCGATATCTGCCCGCGTTGTACAACGGGAAGGACAAAAGTATAATAGGAAAACTTATTTATTTATGCATGCCATGGGCGCGGATGCTGGCGGGCAGGTGGGTTCGGTGCTGGTGGCGGCAGTCATGGTTTCGGTATTGAGCGGCATGAGAATTCTCCCTTAGTAATATGGGTGGGTAACGGTTATTATCATCCCATGATTATTGGGTTGAGAAAGAATTCGTAACAATCAGAAAAATGGAGTGTTGCGATTGATCTCAGCTTTTTGATTTTCGGTTGAAGCTTAACACGCACAGAAGAATTTTTTCGTAAGGTTTTATAAGGCAAAAGGATAATGATTGAAGGAAGCAATCTAAAAACTTTCAATGACTCATTGACTGAAAAGGTTAGTATCAACAATACGGTTCAGGCGGTAACATATTTAAAAGTGAGGAGTTAAAAAGTGGATTTAGGGCCAATCGGCAGCTATATTACGTGGGATATGCAGTTTGTTATGGGTATTATAAGCATTATAGTAATTGATTTGATTTTAGCTGGAGATAATGCGGTCATTATCGCGATGGCAGTTCGAAGGCTTCCGAAGAACCAGAGGATCACCGGAATTATTTTTGGTGCTGGTGCTGCCGTCTTATTGAGGGTTGCCCTTACCTTTTTTGTCTCCCAGTTTCTCCAAATAAGTTTTTTAAAGCTTATCGGGGGGATAGTGATTTTGTGGATTGCGATAAAGCTCTTTGTTGATGGGAGGGATGGAAGAAGGGCCAGATAAAGAGGCTGCAACTATTGTGCAGGCGGTGAGACTTATTGTGATAGCAGACATCACCATGTCGACCGATAATGTACTTGCTATAGCGGGGGCTTCACGCGGGAACTTATTTCTCCTCTTTTTCGGGCTCGCACTCAGTATCCCCTTGGTAGTTTTTACCAGCAACTTTCTTTCTGTGCTTATGGATAAATACCCGATTATTATTCTTCTTGGTGCAGCAGTTCTCGGAAGGGTGGGGGAGAGATGATGATTACTGACTCGTGGGTCGAGGGGTTGGTTCATCCAGGTAAAATTTTAGAATATGGGGTACAAGTTTTCTTTGCAGTTGGGGTAATAGTGGTAGGAAAACTCTGGACACAGTGGAAGCACTCTCACCGCGGCAAAAGGTCGGAAAACTAACAAAGAAATAGATTCCATGCCATACCGATCATTACTCAGGGGTGTTTTATTTGAGTTTCTCCGCGAGCGCCCACACCGTATCCACACAATAGATACTCCGATTATAACGAAGCAGAACCCTTTCCTTTTCCTCAACCTTCCTGGCTTTTTCCATTTGTGATACTAAGTTGCATTCATACATAAACTAGCATATAATATCCCTCATAAAAAACCAATTATGGAGGGAGATATGCGACCACGGACATTATTAAGCGACGATCAGAAGGAGAGGTTAAAGCTCTTATTGTCAAAGACAGAGACGAAAGCGGATTTTCAACGAGTTCAATGTATATGGTTAAGAACTGCCTTGAATTTTTCTTCCGCCGCCGTAGCCATAGCTGTCGGATGGAGTCAAAGTACGGTAAAAATCATTCAGAGTCGTTATTTGCGAGAAGGAGAGAAGATATTGCTGGGTAAAGGACGAGGGGGGAAGAGGTATAGCAATTTAACGGACCGAGAAGAAAACGATCTTCTTTCATCATTTTTGGAGAAGGCCAGAGCCGGGGGAGTGCTTGTGGTTGGCGAGATCAAAACAGCATATGAGAAGAAAGCGGGCAAGCAAGTTCCCAAATCGACGGTTTATAGGATGTTGGCGCGACATGGTTGGCGTAAGATAGCGCCAAGAGCGAAACACCCGAAGGCAGAAGTAGGCGCCCAAGAAGAGTTTAAAAAAAACTCCCCGAGCTTGTCAAAGAAGAAATAGATTATCAGGCAAAACAGGGGTGGAAAGTACGGTTGATGTTTCAGGATGAGGGACGTTTTGGTCGGATAAATGACCCACGTCGGTGTTCGGCGCCCTGTGGTGTTCGACCGGATGTGCCGCAGCAGATCGTGCGTGAATATACGTATGCCTTTGCCGCGATAAGTCCGCATGATGGAACTTTAGACTCTCTAATTTTACCTGAGGTGAACACCAAAATGATGTCTCTGTTTCTTGAAGAGGTATCCTTTCGCCATCCTGATGAATTTATCATGATGTTTATGGATCAGGCGGGATGGCACAAGGCTGGGGGTCTGAAGGTTCCAGACAATATAGCCTCTATCGCTTGCCGGCCTACAGTCCTCAATGCAATCCTGTTGAGCATCTTTGGGAGGAAATTCGCGAAAAATGGTTTGAGAATAAGGTGTTTAACAGCCTTGGTGCAGTGGAAGATGTACTGGTTGCTGCCTTGGCTAATCTTGAAAAGGACAAGAAAAAAATATTCGGACTATCAGCTTTGAAGATCGTTAGTATAATATAAAGCAATTTAAGCATTGAGAAAGCAAGCAATACTGGCGATAGATCAGCGTGGTTAAAGAGGGTCAACAATGCCATCTCCATCCCCGTCTTGCCCGTAGTGATCAATATTAGGGCATAAACTGAGGGATGCCAATAGCACCTTCAACCCGATCCTTTGATGCTTAAAGGGTCCAAGCCGTTTTTCTTTATGTGAGGTAAAAGAAATTTTAGTTCGCGGTATCCGCGCCTCTCTCGCTGTTTAAGAGAAGAGAGGATTTGTTTTTGGATGTCGGGCGCGCTGATTTCATTGCCAAAAAAAAGAAAATATCTTTTCCTGGACCTGAGGATCACCCGCTAGCGCCATAGTGGAGAGACGTTGATTGTGGGGTATTTGCCGGTATAGGATCCCAGCCAGGTCTCTACGGTTAAAATGGCTAAATAATCGAAGGTGACGCACCAAACTTTTTAAAAGCTTTTTTAAGCGAAACGCGATGTTCTTTAAGATATTCTTGGCTTTTAAAACCGAGGCGTCCGTAAGATACTGGCTATAACCAAGAATTTTTCACGCCGCTTGAGATTCCCGCAATAATATCGGGTTCAGTTTAACGGCAGGATTCTGAAAATACTCCGAACGAGATCGGCATCCACGCCATCAGCAATAAGCTGGTTCTCTAAAGAAAAAAAAAGAGGTTAAGGAGTATGAGAACATTAGAACCGAGAAAAAAATAATGGTAAAAGTAAAGATTATTTTTTTTGCATTGATCACGTTTTAAAACATAGCAGTGTCGGCTGTTCTCACTAGGAATGCTGAGTCCGATTTTAAAAGAGATATAATAAATTAAGATATTAGTCAAAAAGTTTTTAAAATTTTGCAAGGTCTTCATCACATTTCCGAAAAGGTCATTTTAAATTCTTCAGACCATTCTTCATGGATACAGTTGGGGTCTTAGCTTCTTTGCCTGCTGGTTTTCTTAAGCTTCAGTAAACTTAGATGAAAAAGAAAGGTTTTTCCGGGATACTTCCTTCTGGTCTCTTGGATCACCTGAGAAATTATCTATAAATCAGACATCATCCCCCGGCGGAGGGTGGGTGATCACCCCCTATGGAGGCTGTAGCCATAGCTGCTGTTAGGTTACAGTTTATTATGAAGAAGTTTACCGCTTATGCGGAATCATGGGCGCTTTTTTGAACTATAGGGCTGATATCGTTGAGTGGTTAAAAGAAGGCCAAAAGAAACCTGAGGTTTTAGCAAAGCAGTACCTGACTCTGCTCACTCCGTTGTTTGGGATGGGTCACGCGAGGAAAGAAACAAAATGATAAAATTGAATAATCAAGTGAGCTTTTGCTGTGACCAAAACTCACATCCGTTTTTTCACGCTCTCGAGAATCATGTCCATTGCCACACCTGCTTTTTCCTGGACTACCACATCTGCCTGATGATCATAAGGGGTAGGGGCCAGGTTGATAATAGCGAGCTTGGCGCCTCCTTGTTTGGCATAAAGAGGCATATAGGCTGCCGGATACACTACTAATGAGGAGCCGATGGCTAAGAAAACCTCGGCATTAGCTGACCGCGTTTCTGCCGCTTGCATTTCTCTAAAAGGCATGGGTTGGCCAAATGCGATAGTAGCTGGTTTAAGAAGTCCTTTGCAATCACATTGAGGAGCGCACTCTCCCCCTTCGACTCGTTGCTGAATCTCTTTACGGTCGTATTCTTTTTTACAGGAAAGGCAATTTACCCTGAGGGCATTTCCGTGGAGCTCGATCACTTTCTCTTGGGGAAGCCCGGCATTTTGATGGAGGTTGTCAATATTTTGAGTAATCACACAGTCTAACTTTCCCATCTGGTCTAACGCCACACATGCCTGGTGAGCGGAATTTGGCTTCGCTTTAAGGATGGTATAATAAATCTCGGTATGAAACTGCCAGTATTTTTCCCGGACTTTTTCACTCGCTAAAAAATTATCAAAGAGAAACTCATTGGGATCAAAACGCTCCCAAATTCCTCCCGGACTTCTAAAATCCGCAATCCCTGAATCCGTACTCACGCCCGCACCGGTAAAAATCACTACCCGGTCATGGTCTTTTATCCATTGCGCGATGAGACTTGTTTTTTCTTCTACGTCAAAGCTCATAAGTTCCTCCGGTAATAGTACAATAGCACCCAAATCGATTTACCCAATGTCCGGCCCTTCCCTTAAAAGTACTGTAGCCTTTTATTGGTCGATCTTCCAGTTTTATTTTTTTACGTGTCAGGATCGATTGCAAGACTCTTATTATTACCGCTTGTTATGTCACCTGTTTTTACTGCTTTTCCGGCCAGGCGAATTGTTTTTGCCTGCCACTGCATCTTCCTGTTGCATCATACGGAGCACGTTCCCGGTGGAGTTCTAAAATCGCATTTGCCCCCCTTTCCTTAGCCGTAAGCATCAAAACGATCAGTGCTTTTTTTTCTGCTACCCTGTAAGAGCTGCCACTTACCGCACTTTCCGCTGCTATCTCCCCCAATTCCTGTTCTATCTTTTTATCCGGTACGGTTGGTGTGGGCACAACGAGAATGTCTTGCTTAAGTTCTTCTAAGCGCTGGCTTAATTCATGGAGCACGCCCCATTTCCTTTTTTGTCTCCCGATTTCCTTAAAAACCAGGCTGAAGACCAGCACAAAAGGAACTATTACCAGAAAAGCAGAAGCCATTGATTGCAAAGATTCCATTTTATCCTTTTCTTATTTCCCGGAAATATCCGGGTGCAGTATTGGTGGAACTGACATGATACCGAGTACTTCCAAGCCGCTATCATCATATGTTGTGGCGTTGATGATTTGGCAAGGAGAAATTAAAATCCCCAAAGTCCAAGTTCCTCCAAAACCTTTTAAACATGTTAATTATTCATAAGATAACAATTTACTCAATATCCTGGGTAAATTTAAGCAATATCTGGAGTATTAAATAATCACCCCGTAATCCCGAAAAAGGCTTTACCCTTCAAGCACTTTTAATGGCTCCGGCGCGGTGTCGGGAGGGCTGATTCCCAGAATCGCCACGTTCAGTTTCGCGAGATGCTGACCAGCATCCCTCAGGATCACGGCCTGTTTCTTTCAGCTGGGAGTTTCGGCTTTGGGATAAAAGAACAGAAGAACCTTTTTACTCCGGAAGGCGGAAAGGGAAACTTTGTTTCCGTTTTGATCGGATAACTTAAAATCTGGGGCTTGATCATTTGGCTTAAGGAGCATCTTTTTCCCTCCTCATTATTGTTAAATTTCTTTATGGAGAAAAAACCCTGTATCACAACTTTTTATTATACCCGGTTTTTTTAAAATTCCATGTTTGAGGGTGTAGATCTTCCGCCACAAAAAGGAATTTTTTCTTTTAAAGCGCCTGTGATAATATAAAATAAAGATTTTTTTTGCCAATGAACCTGAGGTGTGGGTGTGGAATCAGAAAAAAATCCCAAAAAAATAATGCATCTGGATATGGATGCCTTTTATGCTGCGGTGGAGGTTTTGGATAATCCGAGCTTGCAAGGGAAACCGGTTATTGTCGGCGGAAGCAAGCAGCGGGGAGTGGTGTCCTCTGCTTCCTACGAAGCCCGGTGGTGTGGCGTGCATTCGGCTCAGCCGATAGCAACAGCCATGAGGCTTTGTCCGCAGGGACTATTTTTGCCGGTACGGATGTCCCGCTATCAGGAAGTATCGGAGCAACTATTTGAGATTTTTCGTCGTTTCACGCCGTTGGTCGAGCCGGTTTCCATTGACGAGGCTTTTCTTGATGTGACTGGCTCTACCCGCATGTTTGGTGAGCCGGAAGAAATAGCCCGGAAGATCAAAAGCCTGGTGAAAAAAGAAATCGGGCTTACGGTTTCTGCCGGGATTGCTCCTCTTAAATTTGTGGCCAAGATTGCCTCGGGCATGAATAAGCCGGACGGGCTTACCGTCGTCTCTCCGGGAAAAGTGCAGGAGTTTCTGGACCCACTTCCGATTGACATGCTTTGGGGAGTTGGCAAAGCAACCGAAAAAGTTTTTGCCACCCTGGGGGTGAAGACCATTGGTGATCTGAAGCATATCCCGGTAGATATTTTAATTGCGAAGCTAGGGAAAAACGGACTTCACCTCCACCAGCTTTCCCGAGGAAGAGATGAACGGGAGGTTGAGATCGAAGATGAGGTTAAATCAATCGGCCAGGAAGAGACCTTTGCGGAAGATGTCATTGACGATGAAATAGCCAAGCGAGAAATTCTTTCCCTATCTACCAAAGTAGGTTGGCGCTTGCGAAAAGAAGGAGTGCGGGGAAAGACCATTACATTAAAAATAAAGTACCACGACTTTGTCCAAATAACGCGTTCTCTGACCATAGCAGAATCCACGGACGATGGCGGAGAAATTACGAAGGTTTGCTATCTTCTTCTGAAAAAAACTGAAGTTGGGAGAAGGCCGATAAGGCTCTTAGGGGTATCGGTTTCTCATTTAACGAGTTCGGAAGTAAAACAGCGCGCCCTTTTTCCTCAGCACCCAGGTTCGCAGAAAACCAAGCGGCTTAATAAAGCCTTGGATGCGATCCAAAAAAAATTTGGCGAAGGAGCAATCCTTCCCGGAACCTTGTTGAAAAAGTAGATGGGGCTAAGATGAAATTTTTGGAGAAAAAAGCCTGTCCTTCATTGAGGCTATTAAGCATTTCCACTTCTTTTTTTGTATAATTAATGCTGAAAACAAGCGTGATAATTCCTGCCTTTAATCGACCAGCGGAGTTGATAAATTGTATCCAGTCTATTTTGGCGCAATCGAAAAAACCCGATGAAGTGATTATTATTGATGATAGCACTCTTCCTGCACCCGCCTTACAAAAGGAGTGTACTGAACGCGGGATCTATTACCTTTATATAAAGAAAGAAAAACCTGGCCTGACCGAATCAAGAAACGTGGGCGCAAAGGTTGCCCAGGGGGATATCATTTTTTATTTTGATGATGATGTCATTCTATCATCTGAGTATATTGAGGAAGTCTTAAAAGTTTATGAGGAGGACCAAGAAAAGTCGTTTGGCGGGGTAGAAGGCGTCATGTCAAATATTACGCCCTTAACCGCTTTTCAGCATCTTAGAAAAATATTCCACATGATTTTTCTCACGGTGGGTTTGAAAGAAGGAAAAGTTTTGCCTTCTGGATTTGTTACTGACTTTGGTACAAAAGGAGTTCCTTTGAAGAAAGTTCAAGAGGTTGACTTTTTTCATGGTTACGCGATGTCTTTTCGCAAGGAAATATTTCAGGAGTTTTCTTTTGATGAAAAAAAATATCAGGGTTATGGTCTGGGTGAAGACCAGGATTTTTCCTACCGGGTTTCAAAAAAGTATAAACTCATCGTGACGCCGCGGGCCAGGGTTTGGCATTTGGAGTCGGAGAAGATGCGTCCTGATCAGGAACGCATAGGGAGGAATTTAATGATTCACCGTTTCGTTTTTTTTAGAGACCATGTTAAGAAGGGGTGGTGGAGCTGGGTTTTGTTTTGGTACGCGCTCATTGGATTTGTACTCTCGAGAGTTATCCTCATTCCTCTTTCCTTAGACAAGAGAAAACTTCGCCGCGCAAAAGGAATTCTAAAAGGGATAAAAGATATTCTTCTGCGAAAGGCTGAGGGGTACCAAGACCATTAGTTTTTATGGGTGAAAAAATTTTGGTGAGAACCTCCAGATTTTTTCAAGATGATTTACTGATTGATTGTTTTAACTTCCATTTTTTTTTGCTCCGGGGAAAAAAAGGAATCTAAGGACTTTCCGAAATAAGCGCGCAATTTGTACAAACAAAGGTAAAGAGGGTAGGCTTTGGTTGTTTTCGATTTGAGATAAGGCACTGGGGGTTATGCCAAGTTTTTGGGCTAATTCTACCTGAGAAAGATTTTTTGCCAAACGGAAATCCCGGATACGGCCGCCGATCCGTATCGGCTCCTTAGTTTCTAAAAAACTGGGGGGAGTTGCCGGCTCTTGCTTTTGCTTCGGTATTCTCTGGGTGTCAAATTTATGTGCAATTTCTGCCTGTTCTAAGGGATTAAGAAAATCTATATTTTTCTCTTGAACATTATAATAATGCGTTGTATTAAGCAGCTTCGATGGTCTTCCCTCAAGTTTTAAGAATCGGATTGAACAGGGATTGTCCTCCTCAAAACTCAAACTGATGACAACTTGGCTAATATAGCTTATGTTTGCTAAAAATGATTTGCTATGCGCCTCTTTTACCAAAGGCCAGTAGCCTAACGCCTTCAGTTCAAAGAGTTTAGGACAGGTAAAGGTAAAAACATGAAGGGTATCCCGCTCACCCCAAAGCTCTTGCATCCCGTTCAAGCTACCAAAGAAATATTTGCAGGCAATGTCCGTTTTAAACTCTTCCTGGATACTGCTCAGGGTTCTGATAAATTCACTCGGCTCAGTTAAATCCTTTACGCAATAGATCCGAAATGGTTTTGACCGGATTGCTTCACTCTGATAGAATGATTGGAAAAATCTATCACCATTTCCTTTTCCAAAAGTAAAGGCATCTACCAAAATGAAGTCTTCAGGTTTAAAAAGTTTTTCGTATCGGTTCAAAATTTTTTGGGGAGGGAAATCAAAGCTGACATAAACAATTTTAAAATGAGGGTCATCTCTTTTTGTAAGAAAGGCTTCTAAAAAGATATCAAAGTCGGTTCCGGGCGTTAAAACCCAGACGATGTTATCGCCGAGGAAGTATCCCCCCATGATTTTATCTAAGTACGGTATCCCACAACTTATCACTTCTCCCATTATTCCCTTCCTATAAAAATGGTTAGAGAATATTTAATTTTACTTAATTATTTTTATTTTTTTAAAAAATTCGTTGTTTTTACTTGACTTAATAATTAATTCTTATTAAATATTTTAATATAACTTAATTTAATTTTCAACAAAAAAATGGTAAAATATTAATATATATTTGGCCACGGGCAAATAGTAAGAGAGTTTTTATGAGGTAACGTGTTCATGAAATAACAAATAACACTTAATTAATATTGACAATTTACTTAGGGAGTTCCTCTCCTCCGCATTGTTCTTCGTATTTTGATCCTGAAGCACGTTTTTTAGGTCAAGTAAAGTGGGGTGGCTCTCGGAAAATCATGGACTTAGATTCAGGGCGATATATTAAGTTGATTTTTTATTTTTCTTTTTATTTCCGTTAGGATGCCTTGCCCAGCACCGCCTATCATCAAAGGGTATTTTTTGCCCTTAGCGCTTTTATTACAAAAGCGCTTTTTCAGTCTTTATTGGCAGAAAAAGGTTGAAACGAATTCAGAGAGAATATAATTTCAGGTGGCTGACTCCTTTATCATGAATTAAATATGTTTTGAATAAAAATGAATAGTGAAAGAATACGACAACTTTTGGGTTCAAAAAAGCGACTCGTCAATGAGCTTAGTCTTCTCCAGGGTGTAAAGAAAGGCGAGGAAGAAGGCGGGTGCGGCGTTGTTGGTTTTTGTTGTACCGAACCGGTTCCGGGACGCCATATTTATGAGCCTTCCTGCCTGATGCACAACCGGGGTAACGGAAAAGGCGGAGGCGTTGCAGCGGTCGGGTTTGTTCCTGAGCAGCTGGGAGTAAGCCGGGAAGTACTGGATGACTATTATATGCTCCACGTGGCTTTTCTCCTGCCGGGTATTCGAGCAGAGCTGGAAAAACGTTTTATCATCCCGTATTTTGATGTTGCTGCTTCCAGCGCACTTGAGGCAGTTGATGATTGGCACTCAGTGGAAGGCCTGGAAGTAAAGCCACCCGATGTGTGGCGTTACTTTGTGCGGGTAAAGAGAAGCGTGCTTGACGCATTTATTATAGAAAACCAGCTCACCGCAATCGACCA
>CAVSIB010000023.1:0-60463 GCA_963727835.1 uncultured delta proteobacterium | reverse complement strand
AGTAAAAAAATTAAGTTCTTATCATTCCTGATGTCCCTATTCTATTGAAAAATTAGTAGAAAAGTCAAGCACTTCTCAGACAGCCAGTCTGCCGTCGGTAAGTTTATTTAAACTGTCTTTTTCTGTTTATTTTTAGAGTGGAACCGCAAAGGGGTATTTCTGCGTCTTTAGTGTAAGGAAGTGGCTGAATATGACGAGATGGAAAAGACCGCTTGGTCGTGATGGAGCGACGGTAAAAGTCACTTTAAAAAAACAACTGCCGCTTACGCTAGCTCGGGTAGCCATAACAGTCATCCACCGACCGACCAATAGAATAGCCGGCAACAGGACAACGCAGAAAATGACGGCAAGTTTTAAGTGTATCATACAACAAGCGCGCTTTACAAATTAGTCAGGCCCGAGAATGATAACTGCCTGCTGTGTTGTCTTGAGACATCAGCCTGCCCCTAGATCAATCATTGTTTTTTTGCCGAGGCAGTCGGCTTTCCACATACAGTCGCTTTCGCAGGTTTCCCTGGTTTTGAAGCAAGGGGAGTAACCTTCCTTGACTTGGATTTCCCGGATGATGTCCTTCTTGGAACGGCCTATTCTTGCGTTTACCCCCCAGGTCTTTGCAATTTCTCGGATTCCCTGAATTTTCATGATGGCAATCCCTCCTTTGTGTATGATCACCTTGGGTTTACTGTTGCTTGTTTTCAATATTTCCGCTGCTCCCTCTTTTCTCGCATCGTTCTTAATCGAAGCTTCACCCCAGATTAAAAGAAGCAAAGCCTCCTCAATCGGGAGTCTGATCAATTAACATAGTTGCCGGATCGATCCACTACTTATCCCCGCCCCCAAGCACTCTATACACGGTAACCAGATTGGAGACCCCGGCCAGGCGCAGGGAGATCAGTCCCTGTTGCGCCGCATAGAGAGAACGTTGCGCATCCAGAACGCTCAGGTAGCTGTCAATTCCCTTTGTATAACGCGCATTGGAGAGGCGGTAGGTCTCTGCAACAGCGTTGACCAGTGATTGCTGTGCCGATATCTGCTGGTTCACCGTGCCCTTTACGGCAAGGGCATCGGATACCTCCCTGAAGGCCGCTCTGAATCGCCTTCTCGTATTGGGCCAGGGCGATTTCCCTTTCCGCTTTACTTTCCTCTGAACGCAGACCAGGTGCGGGCATCAAAAATCGGCAAAATGATCTGGGGCGCATAACTCCAGGCGCCTGAGCCTGATTTGAAGAGTCCGGATAACCCGTCGCTCGCGGTTCCCACAGTAGTTGTGAGAGTGACGCGGGGAAAAATGCTGCCCGCGCAGCACCGATATTGGCATTGGCCGCCTTGAGTAAATTTTCGGCTTGAAGAATGTCCGGGCGACGCAGGAGCACTTCAGAGGACATACCAGGAGAAATTTCTCTTGGAGAGATGACGCTGTTCAAATCAACGGGCAAAAGTTCCTTCGGCGCTGGCGATCCAAGGAGAAGGTTCAAGACGTTTTCATCTTGCGCCGCCTGTTGAATGAAACGCGCGACGTCTCCGCGGGCTGTATCCACTTGCGTTTGCGCTTGGCGCAGGTCCAGCTCGGTTGCCAGTCCAACTTCATAACGCCGCTTGATCAAATCGTAGGCGGCCTGTTGTGTTTCCTGCGTGGACTGCCCCAGACTGAGGGCTCGCCGATCCGCAGCGAGGGTAAGGTACGCGTTGGCGACGGTGGACACCAGCAAGATTTGTGCGCTCCGGCGAGCCTGCTCCGTGGCCAGATACTCCTCTAAAGCCTGCTCTTTCAGGCTGCGGATACGACCGAAAAAGTCGATCTCCCAAGAACTGATGCCGAGATTAACACTAGATTGCTTATGGTCAGGTTCACCGAGAACACCGACGGGAAAACCAGCACTATCGGCGGGTATACGCTCTTTACTTAAACTGCCAACTGCATTGACCACCGGAAACAATTCCGCCCGCTGAATGCCGTATAATGCACGCGCCCTTTCAACATTCAAGGCAGCTACCCGCAGATCGCGGTTGTTGTTCAAAGCCCTCTCAATGAGCCTTTGAAGCCGTTCGTCGGCAAAGAATTCCTGCCACCCTAGCTCAGACGGAGCCGGAGCGCCGGGCGAAGTTGTGATTTCCTTGTAGGCCGGACCGGCTCGGCCAGTCGCCAGGAATCGGAGCTTCAGACCTTCTGTATTTCGGGGCCAGGGTGCAGCCGGTCAGCAAGAAAACAATTCCAATCGAGAGAAAAAGCAGCTTTCTATTCATTTCCTTGATCCTCCGAAGGTTGTTTCGCGGCAGTTTCGGTCGCCTGGCGCTGCCTGTTTTTGCCCAAGGTCTTCTCGATTAAAACATAGAAGAGCGGCGCAAACAGGGTCACCAGGAAGGTGGAGGTAACCACACCACCCAGCACTGCGGTGCCGATGGCCTTTTGCGCGCCTGCGCCCGCCCCGCTCGCAAACGCCAGCGGCATGACGCCGAATCCGAAGGCCAGCGAGGTCATGATGATGGGACGCAGCCTCAGTTTTGCCCCTTCCAGAGTCGCCTCGATCAGTCCCATCCCTTCGTCAACCCGTGCCTTGGCAAACTGGACGATCAGGATGGCGTTCTTGGTGGTCAGACCGAGGGTCGTCAACAGCCCGATCTGGAAATAGACGTCATTGGGCAATCCCGGAGTGTCGAACCGATCACGCCGCCGATGGCCCCCAGGGGCAGTGCCAACAGAATCGAGATGGGGATGGGCCAGCTCTCATACAAGGCCGCCAGGCACAGAAAGATCACCAGAATGGAAAAGGCGTAAAGTGGAGCCGTTTGGGAACCTGCCTGCCGCTCCTGGTAGGAAAGCCCGGTCCAGTCAAAGCCGATGCCCTGCGGCAATTTCCTGACAAACCCTTCCATGGCCTGCATCGCCTCGCCGGAACTCCTCCCCGGCGCCGACTCACCCTGGATGTTTATAGACGGAAAACCGTTGAAACGCTCCAGTTTAGGAGAGCCGGAAGTCCAGTGCCCGGAGGCAAAAGAAGAAAAGGGGACCATCTTTCCCGCGGTGTTGCGCACGTAGAGCTTCTCTATGTCTTTGGGCAACATACGGTAGGGGGCATCGGCTTGGACATACACCCTCTTCACACGTCCGCCTTGAATAAAGTCGTTGACATACGCGCTGCCGAAGGCCGCCGAGATAGTGTTATGAATGACGGTGATGGGCACCCCCAATGCACCGGCCTTCTCCCAATCTACGTCAATCCGATACTCGGGCACATCTTCCAGGCCGTTGGGCCGGACCTTGGTCAATACCGGGTCATGTGCCGCCATGCCGAGAAGTTGGTTGCGGGCCGCCATTAGTTTTTCGTGACCAAGTCCGCCCCGATCCAGCAACTGAAAGTCAAACCCCTTGGCCATGCCAAGTTCAATCACCGCAGGTGGCGGAAAGGCAAAGACCATCGCGTTGCGGATCTGGGAAAATGCACCCATGGCCCTTCCCGCCACGGCGACGACCTTCAGGTCCGGCCGGTGGCGGAGTTTCCAGTCCTTGAGCCTGACGAATGCCAGTCCCGCATTCTGTCCCTGCCCGGCGAAGTTGATGCCGGAAACCGTCATGCAGGATTCCACCGCGTCTTTCTCGTGCTCCAGAAAATGGTCCTGAACGCCCTCCATGACCTTCTTGGTTTGCTCCAGGGTCGAATTCGCCGGAAGCATGGCCTGAACCATCAGGATCCCCTGGTCTTCATCCGGGAGATAGGCGGTGGGCATCCGTTTAAAGAGGAATCCCATCACCGCCATGATCAAAAGGAACATAATCACATAGCGGATCTTATTGGACAGTGACCGGCCCACCAGTTGCAAATATCGGTCTCTGGCTCGAAAAAAGACGCGGTCAAACCATCGGAAGAACGGCCGCAGGAACCAGAACCCCTCCTCCGCAGGTTCATGCCCCGCCTCACCGGCTTGAGCAGTGATGCACACAGAACCGGCGTCAGAATCAGGGCAACAACTACCGAAAGGAGCATCGAGGCGATGATGGTGACGGAGAATTGACGGTAGATGACCCCCGTGGACCCAGTGAAAAATGCCATCGGGCCGAAGACCGCCGAGAGCACCAGCCCGATGCCGATCAGCGCGCTGGTGATCTGGTCCATGGACTTGCGCGTGGCCTCCAGGGGTGAAATACCTTCCTCGCTCATGATCCGTTCCACGTTCTCCACCACCACGATGGCATCGTCCACCAGGAGACCGATTGCCAGCACCATGGCAAACATGGTCAGCATGTTGATGGAGAAACCGAAAAGCCCCAGCACCGCGAAAGTCCCCAGTATCACCACCGGCACCGCGATGGTCGGGATCAGGGTGGCCCGCATGTTTCCCATGAACAGATACATCACCAGGAACACCAGTAAGATCGCCTCAAAAAGGGTCTTGACCACCTCCTTGATGGCCACCTTGACAAAGGGGGTGGTGTCGTAGGGATAAACGACCTTCATGCCGGCGGGGAAAAAATGGCTCATCTCTTCCAATTTGGCCCTGATGGCATTGGCCGTATCCAGAGCGTTGGCGCCGGCCGCCTGTCGGATGGCCAGAGCGGCCGAGGGCTTGCCGTTAAAAAAGCCTTCGACATCGTAGGATTCGGTCCCGAGTTCCGTCCGTCCCACATCCTTGATCCGCACGATGGACCCATCCGGATTGGTGCGCAGGGGGATGGCGGCAAACTCCTCGGGTGTCTTGAGCATGCTCTGGACGATGATGGAGGCATTCAGACGCTGGCCTTTCACCGCCGGCGCCCCGCCGAACTGACCGGCGGACACCTCCACATTGTAGGCCCGCAACGCCGTGATCACATCTTGAATCGTCATCTGGTAATCGGTCAGCTTGTCCGGGTTCAGCCAGATTCGCATGGAATACTGGCTTCCGAACTCTTCCACCTCACCCACCCCCGGCACCCGTGAAAGCACCTTCTCCAGGCTGGATTGGGCATAGTCCCGCAAGTCATTTCCATCCATGCTCCCGTCTTCCGAAATCAGTCCCACCATTAACAGGTAATTTCGAGTGGACTTGCTCACCTTCACGCCCTGGCTCTGCACCACATCCGGCAGGCTCGCCATGGCGAGTTGGAGTTTGTTCTGCACCTGGGACCAAGCCATGTCCGGATCGGTCCCCGGGGCAAAGGTCAGCTCGACGCGGGAAGAACCGGATGAATCACTGCTGGCGGAGAGATACAGCATCTTGTCGAAGCCGGTCATCTTCTGCTCGATGATCTGCGTCACGCTGTTTTCAACCGTCTCCGCCGATGCCCCCGGATAAAACGCGGTGATGGCGATGGAAGGAGGAGCAATGGGAGGATACTGCGATATGGGCAGCTTGTAAATCGCCAGGCCGCCCGCCACCATCAGAATGATGGCGATGACCCAGGCGAAGACCGGACGCTTCAGAAAGAATCTTGATAACATCACGCGCCTCCGTTAGTTCGATGTTGCGGACGGCGGGGCCGTCTTTTCAGTGCCGCACCACTCGTTTCACCCTCCTCAAACGGGACAACCTTCACGGCAGCGCCGGGCCGCACTTTTTGGACACCCTCGACGATTACCTGATCGCCGGGCGCAAGCCCTGAGGATACGAGCCATTTGTCGCCGATGGCGCGATCGACGGTAATCATCCGCTGCTGGACTTTACCCGGCATCCACGAGCAGCGCGACGGGATTGCCCTTGGGATCGCGTGACACAGCCTGCTGAGGAATCAGGATTGCCTGTCATTGATGCCCTCTTGTACACCGCCCGGACGAACATGCCCGGCAGAAGAAGGCCTTTCGGGTTGGGAAAGACCACCCGCAAAATGACAGATGCGGTGGTCGGATCCACTGTGACGTCGCGAAATTGAAGCGTCCCTTCAAGGGGATACGTTGTGTTGTCTTCCAGGATGAGCTGGACCCTGCTCTGGTTTTTCCCGTCGTTATGGAGACGACCGTCCTCCAGGCGACGCTGCAGTCGCAGCAGTTCGGTGGTGGATTGGGGGACATCTACATATATGAGGATCGAGCTGTTGGATGGTCGCGAAGGCGGGGCCCTGATGCGCTGTTGCGAGAGCGCCAACGGTTACATCGGATTTACCGATGCGACCGGATATCGGCGCCGTAACGCGGGTGTATGCCAGATTAATGCGCGCCGTCTCCACTGCCGCCTTGTAATACTTCGACCTCAGCCTCCGCCTGTTTAAGGGCGGCTGCCGCATCATCGTAGTCCTGCTGGCTGACCGCTTTGTCGGCGATAACTCCTTATAACGCTCAGCCCTCAATCGGAGGGGCGACACATTAGCTTCGGCCCTTGCGAGTGCTGCCTTGGCATTATCGTAGGCCGCCTGATAGGGAGCGGGATCGATCTGGTAGAGCACTTCGCCTGCCTTTACATCGCCCCCTTCAGTAAACAAGCGTTTCTGGATGATGCCGCCCACCTGCGGTCGGACTTCCGCCACCAGGTAGGCGGATGTGCGGCCCGGCAATTCAGTGGTGAGCACTATCTGTTGCGGTTGAACCGTTACGGTAGTGACTTCCGGAACAGGGGGCGGTGGCGAATCTTTCTGCTGGCAGCCGCAAACGCCCACCAAAAAGCCGCATAGCAGAAACGTCAAAAGGGCAATCGGTTTAATGTATTCATTACTATTTTTAATGAAATTCATCAGACATCTCCATCTCAATTAATTAAACATTGGGCTGGCAAAACCCCTCGTCGGATCATAACGGGTCAACCGGTTCTTTAAAAAAATATCCATTGATTTAACGTTTCCGATGCTCACGGGACGTGTCTTATTTTTCTTTATTTCCTCAGCAAAAGAAGAAGTCATAAACAAAAAAATATACCTGCATGAGTTTTGCTTTGAATCTTCACGGCTTCACTCCAAAAGTCTTTTTGTTCCCTCATTACCTAACAAACCGTTTTTTTTTACACACTCATTGGTGAAATACCCACCGCAAACGATATTACCTCAATTTTTCCGATATTTTTCCAAATATGTTCAGGCGGTGAATCCAGATAGACACTATCCCCTTTGGTCAAAACATGCACCTTACCTCCAATCGTCAATTCTAATTTTCCCTGTAACACTATACAAAAATAAACTCCCTTGGCAGAAATCACATCTGTTGTTCCTCCAATGCCGAAATGGACTAACATCGGCTCGAATTTTATATCTTTTCTCCGGGGAGCTAACAATTCAATCCTTACCTTATCCTTTTCAACCACATAAGCTTCCCTTTCGTTCTCATGAATAATATAGTTTTCCATATTCTTTTCTTCCAAAAAAAGATCCCCCATATTTACTTCTAAGGCAGCTGCGATTCTAATAAGAGAACTAATCGAGGGTGAGGTTTTGTTTTTTTCTATCTGGGAGAGAAAGCTCCGGGTAAGGTGTGTTTTTTTCGCTAAGTCCTCCAGACTTAAGGCTCTTGCCGTCCGGATACTTTTCAGCTTTTCGCCTAAGGTCATAAGCCCTCCAGCTAATAACGTTGTGGATAAAATTGTTGTACTATTGCGTAAATTTATATTTATAATTGTAAAGTTATATTACACAAGATTAAACCAGTTTGTCAAGTTTTATTAAACATCGTGGAGTATATTTGATAATTTTGGTGGATAATTATTCCCGGTTGAAAGAATTCGCATAATCTGATATAGAAAAAATTAATAAATGTGTGAAAATTCTTTAAGAAGCACCAAAAATATAACTAACCGTCTTACTCCATGAATCCAAAAAAAAATCTTGGAAAAGCGCTTATTCTTGGTGGCTGTGGTTTTCTAGGTTCCCATGTAGCCGAAGGGTTGCTTGAATCCGGGTATACCATTAGAATTTTCGACAAAGTTAAGGTTGATACTAAAAATATTAACCATATCATTGATGACCTGCAAATGATGGAGGGAGATTTTACCAATGAGAAGGATCTGGCCCGAGCCATTAAGGGAATTGATTATATCTTTCATTTCATCGGCACCACGCTGCCCAAAACCTCCACAGAAAATCCCGTTTACGACCTAGAAAGCAATGTGATTGCTACCCTAAAATTATTAAATCTTGCCACGCAAGAAAAAATCAAAAAAATAATCCTTTCTTCTTCCGGAGGCACTGTCTATGGAGTCCCTCAGGTAATCCCCATTTCTGAAGACCATCCCACAAATCCCACCAGTGCTTACGGGATTTCCAAGCTAATGATTGAAAAATACCTAGCGCTTTACCATCTGACCCAAGGCTTAGATTATGTCATTTTTCGAATTGCCAACCTCTATGGCGAAAGGCAAAATCCCCATTCCATTCAAGGGGCAATAACCGTATTCCTCGGCTTAGCAAAGGAAGGCAAACCTATTACCATCTGGGGCAACGGGGATAGTACCCGTGATTATATTTATATTAAAGACAGTATCCCGGTTTTAGTTAACGCTATCCAAACAAAAAATCAGCAGCGCGTTTTTAACCTGGGCAGTGGCAAGGGGACAACCCTTAATGAACTCCTTGCAGTCATTAAAAAAGTAACCGGCCAGATAATAAAGGTTACCTATACGGGAAAACGAGCCATTGACGTTCCGATAAATGTGCTTGACATTTCTCGTGCCCGTGAAGAGTTCGAATTTTTACCCCATACGACTCTCATCGATGGGGTGCGAAAGACCTGGCAGTGGCTCAACCAGTCATAACACCTAAGGTATCGATTGTTATCGTCACCTGGAATAGCCGACGATACATTGAAAAATGTCTTGAGTGCTTACGCAAGCAGCTGTATACAGATTATGAAATCATTGTGGTAGATAATGCATCTTTGGACGGTACCATTGAATATCTTAACCATAACCATTTCCACCTAACAATTATCAAAAACCAAAAAAATCTTGGCTTTGCTAAAGCTGGCAACCAAGGCATAAGGGCTTCGACGGGTGATTTTACCCTCATGCTCAACCCCGATGTTTTTCCTGAACCAAACTTCTTAGAAGAATTGGTAAAAACTCTATCTCACAATAGCCGTTATGGCGCGGTAGGCGGTAAACTCTTACTTTTTAACCATGGAGAAAAATCGCGCACTATTGATTCAACCGGGCTTTTCCTAACGAGAAGCTTAAAAGCGCAAGACCGAGGAAACCTCAAAAAAGATTGGGGTCAGTATGATCAGGAGGAAAATATTTTTGCGGTTTGCGGCGCGGCGATTATTTTTCGAAGAGAAGCTTTGGAAAAGATAAAAACCGAAGGAGAATATTTTGATGAAGATTTCTTTGCTTACTATGAAGAACTTGACCTATGCTGGAGGATGCAACTCATTGGATTTGAATGCGGTTATAACCCCAGGGCGGTTGCTTACCATGTGAGAGGTGGGAGTGGATTTAAACCCAAATTTTTTCAAAAAACTCCCTTCATGCAAAGGATTACCATGCGAAATCGTTACTTCATGCTCATAAAGAACCTTTCCAAAATTAACCTGCTCATTTTTTTCCCCTTCTTTTTTTTGACAGAGCTCGTCCTTATGTTCTATAGTTGCATCTGCGCTCCCCATTTATTAAAAGCATATGGTGATATTGTCTGGAACCTCAAGCGGTTCTTAAAAAAGCGTTCTTTTATCCAGCAATCTCGGACGAAAAACAGCCGATATATTCGAACTTGGATTAAAAAGTAACCCTTGAGAATATGAAATTCAAACGTATTTAATCACTATGAAAAAGTTTAATGTTCTCCAGATTACCCAATCTCTGGGTGGGGGGGTCCAAAAATACATCATCCAGATATGCAAACGCCTGGACCGAAAACGTTTTACCATTACTGGCTGTTGCTCTCAAGAGTCCCGACCCGACGGAGAAAAAAACGGAGATATCCCTTTTCCCGAGGCTTTCCAAAAAGTGGGGGTCCCCTATTTCGTTGTACCCATGCACAGATCAATCAATCCATGGAGAGACTTCGTTGCTTTTTTAAGGATTTACAAGAAAATAAAACAGGAAAGTTTTGATCTTGTTCATGCCCATAGCTCCAAAGCAGGGGTTTTAGCCCGGATTGCTGCACGAATTGCGGGGGTTCCCGTGATCGTTTATTCTCCCCAAGGTTTTTCTTTTGATGGCCCCGGCCCTCTGATAAAAAAACTTCCTTATCTCATCTTCGAAAAGATTGCCTCATTTTTCTGTGACGCCATCATCACCGTTTCTCCATCAGAAAAAAAACTTGCCCTGCAGTATAACATCATCAAGGAGGATAAGATAAAGGTCATCCCTTCAAGCCTAAATCTTGAGGATTACCGCCAGATAATAACCGATGAAGAAAGGAAAGAATATCTCAGGAGGTTTGCAATTCCTTTTGGAAACCGAGTAGTAACCATGATTGGCCGCCTGGCTCCCCAAAAAGACCCTTTAACATTTATCAATGCCTGTGCGCTCCTAAAAAAGATTGTCCCGCTCTCTCTTTTCTATTAGTTGGTGATGGGCCGATGATGGAAGCATGCCTCCAGAAAATTCGGGAACTTGGATTACAAATTGAGATGAAGGTATTGGGGTGGCGGAGGGATTGCACGGCGCTCTTTCAAATGAGTGATGTGGCAGTAAACACCTCCCTTTGGGAGGGACTTCCTCATACCCTCTTAGAGGCGATGGCTTGTGAAAAACCAGTGGTAGCAACAAAGGCGACCGGAATTATTGACGTCATAAATGATGGAGAGAATGGCTTTTTAGTCCCTTTCCGTTCTCCTAAACTCCTTGCGGATAAAATCAAATGGGTTTTAGACAATACAGGTATTGCCATGAAGATAGGAAAAGAGGCGAAAAAAACCGTGGAACATAATTACAGTTTGGAGAAGACTATCCCCATGATCGAAGAGCTTTACCTTCAGCTTTTTAATAAAAAGAAAAATCCTCCGACAAGAAAATCTAAAAAAGCATAAATCCGTTTAGCCAGAATACCGCTAAAAAAATTTGTTTCGTGTGGAATAATGCTAAAAAAATTTATTAGTTTAAACAAAACCGCATGTAAAAAACTCCGCGATCATTTACCTAAGGCAAAAAACAACATTTTTGAATTATATGAGAAACTTGTTACAGAATATCTTAACCTCAAGCGTGCTCAGATTATTGTTGATCTCTCCGAGGAACAGGTGAGAGAAAATCACGATGTAGATGAAAAGCTCATCGCTAACATTATGCAACCTTTACCATTTAAAGATCAGAGAATTGAGCTCGTTGTATCCCAAGCAGTACTTGGGCATTTAGAAGACCATGAGGCTTTCCTGATTGAATCAACCCGTGTTCTTAAAACCAAGGGGTATTGTATCCATGCGTTTTCATCAAAATTTGCTCCCTTTGCGATCATTAATCAACTCCTTCCCAGAAAGTTATCAAAACAGCTTCTCCTTTATGTTCGTCCGGAGGTAAAGGACTTTGCCGGTTTTCCGGCCTATTATAACAAATGCTTTTATTCATACATTAAATACGTTGTTTCAAAAACATGATTATGAAATCGTTGCAATCCGGCTGAATTATTTCCAAACTTTATATTTTTCCTTTTTTTGTGCCTTTCTTTGTGATAATGGCAATTTATGAGATGCTTTTACAATGCATCCGGGCAAGAGATTTATGTGTCCATATATTGTGGCCAAAAAACTATAAGATAAAAATTCCACAGGGCAGATGTAAAAAATGTTAAAAAAATACAGCCAGGTTTTCTTGACCTCACTTTTTCTCAGTGACATCTTAATTATCGCGTTGAGCTGGTTTGGGGCTTATTATCTCCGGGTAGGCGGGTATGTGATTCCTGTTTATAAAAGCGCCCCTCCTTTGAGCGTTTATTTGCCTCTTACCATCTATGCGGTAATTATCTGGACGATTGCCTTGAGGGTCTTTGGCCTTTATGCGCCAATGCGAATCGTTTCTCTCTTTGAAGAAGCAACTCAAATTATCAAGACCTCTCTTCTGGCTATTCTGATTTTTATTACCGTGGTTTATTTTGTAAAAGAATATAAATATTCCCGCGTGGTGTTTTTCTATTTTTGGGTTTTGAGCACCAGTGGCCTTATTATTTCCCGGTCAAGACTGCGGGCCTTCCTCCGCTATCTCAGGGAAAAAGGTTTGAACCTCAGATTTGTTTTAATCGTCGGCGCAGGCGAACTTGGCCAAAAAATACTCAGCAGTATCAACCGCCATCCTGAGTTAGGGCTCCGGGTAGCGGGCTTTCTTACCCGACGAAGGGAAAAATTGGCAACCAAAGTCTCCGATGCCCCCATATTAGGGCTCTATGAAGATATTAAAAAAATCCTTGCCACTCATCATATTGATCAAATTGTTCTGGCCTTACCCTTAGAAGAGCATTTCCGCCTTAAGACCATCATGGAAGCAATAGATGATGAAATGGTAGATATAAAAATTGTGCCTGACTTTTTTGACTATATAAGTCTTCGCGGTGGAGTGGAGGAACTTGACAACATCCCGATTATTAACCTGCGGGATTCCCCCCTCTATGGATGGAACCGAATTTTCAAGCGGTGTTTTGATATCCTGTTTTCAATTATTACTTTGACCATCTTTTCCCCTTTATTGGTCATCATTACCATCCTTATCAAACTAACCTCTCCGGGTCCCGTATTTTATCGCCAGGAAAGAATGGGTTTGGATGGAAAGCTTTTTGCGATGCTCAAATTCCGTACCATGCGGGAAGATGCCGAAAAAGTTACGGGTCCGGTCTGGGCTAAAGAAGAAGATAAGCGAAGAACAAAACTGGGCGCTTTTTTAAGAAAAATGAGTCTGGATGAGCTTCCCCAGGTGATTAATGTATTAAAAGGAGAGATGAGTATTGTTGGCCCCCGGCCGGAACGGCCCTTTTTCATCCAACAATTTAAGGAAAGAGTGCCGCGGTATATGCTCCGTCATAAAATGAAAGCCGGAATAACCGGCTGGGCGCAAGTCAATGGCTGGCGAGGAAACACTTCGATTGAAAAACGGATTGAATATGATATCTTTTATATAGAAAACTGGTCCCTCGGATTTGATGTAAAAATTATGTGGCTTACCCTCTGGAAAGGTTTTAGAAATAAACATGCTTATTAACTAACCACTGCGCACTGGACTAAGGAGAACTATTATGCATATTCCTCTGTTAGATTTAAAAGCTCAATATGCGACCATCCGTGATGAAATTAAACCAGCAATTGATGAGGTCTTGGAAAGTCAACTGTTCATTTTAGGCGAAAAGGTTGTCAAACTGGAAGAAGCAATAGCGAAGTATTCGGGTTCAAAATTCGCGGTTGGTGTTGCTTCTGGTTCTGATGCTCTTTTGCTTGCTCTTATGGCTCTCAATGTTGGCTATGGAGACAAGGTGATAACCACTCCATATACTTTTTTTGCTACCGCCGGTTCAATCTCCCGGCTTGGTGCTCTCCCTGTTTTTGTGGATATTGACCATGAAACCTACAATATTTCCCCCCATAAGATAGATACATTACTCAAAACAGCCTCTGCTAAGGAAAAGATTAAAGCCATCATGCCCGTCCACCTCTATGGACAGTGCGCGGACATGGACCCAATCCTTGCGATCGCGCGCGAGCATGGATTACCGGTAGTTGAAGATGCTGCTCAAGCCATTGGGGCACGATATAAGGAACGCAAAGGGGGTGCCATGAGCGAGTTTGGCTGTTTTTCTTTTTTCCCCTCCAAAAATTTAGGAGGTTTTGGCGATGGTGGCATGGTCACCACCGATAACGAAACCTTGGCGGAAAAAGTCGGAATACTGAGAGTGCACGGCAGCAAACCAAAATACTATCATAAGGTTGTCGGCTTAAACAGCCGTCTTGATGCCCTTCAGGCCGTAGCCTTACTGGTTAAAATAAAACACCTTGACCAATGGACCGCTAAAAGAAGGAAAAACGCGGATTATTATCGAGAGAGGCTTCAGAAAAATGGTTTAAATGAGTTCGTTGGTTTACCAAAAGTGGCGGAAGGCAACTTTCATATCTATAACCAATTTGTCATTCGGGTTAAAAAACGCGATGAGCTTCAAAAGTTTCTTACCCAGGCAGGAATTGGGACCGAGATCTATTATCCCATTCCACTCCACCTGCAAGAGTGTTTTCACTATTTAGGATATCATGAAGGAGAATTTCCGGAATCCGAAAAAGCCGCGCGGGAAACCCTGGCGCTGCCTATTTATCCCGAGCTAACCATTGCGCAACAAGATTATATTGTAGAAAAAGTAAAAGAATTTTATCGCGGATAAAGGGGGAAAAGGGGGACGGGCTATTTTTCCTCATTTATGGCTGTCCCTATCTCCCTGCTAAAAGATGTTTGTTCCGCATCCCGCAGCCATAATCCTTCCCAGCTCTTCACAAAGGGCAAGGATAACATCCGTTACCGGCCCTTTACTGACAATAGCCTCTTGCACCTTCTTAAACTGGTATCCAATACAAATTCTCTCCATATTCCTCAGGGCTCCGCTTCCGTCATTTCCAGCGCTGACAAACATAGCAACGGGTTTCCGAAAAATTCGTTGGTGACCCCTTAGCACTTCATAAGTTCGGTCAAAAAGATCTTTCACTGCTCCGGCCATGTATCCTAAATACTCGGGAGAGCCAATCACTAAACCATCGCATGCGATGAGGTCTTCAACTTGAGTATCAAAGGCTCGCTTTATGATTACCGTTGTGTCAGCAATTTCTCTTGCTCCCTTAGCAACAGCTTGAGCCATTTGTTCCGTGTTTCCACTCTGTGAGTGATACGTAATGAGAATAGTTGCCATGATTAAAGATTAGGTTGTAGAAAAAATAATAGAATTTTATCGCGTTTTAAAAAACAGGGGCATCTCAAAAATGGAGACGTCCCTCAATGAAAATTCTTTCCTCGTGAATTGGGTTCTTTTGTCAAGGAGAAAGATTTGACCCTTTTTACCCTACATTAACTTTCCTCATTGGCGACTAGAGGTAATAATATTCAGCGATAATCCCACGCACTGCCCGAAACGCATAAACACTATGGGTGTCGCAAATGGAGTTTCAGACGGCCTCAAATTCTTCATCAGTAATTTCGCTTTCTTTGACATCAAATATCTTTAGTTTAAGTTTTTTAGCTTGATATTCTATCTGAAAAGGAGTGCGTAACTGGCTTAGCAATTCAGCCGCAGTGGGAACATCATCTTTATATAATTCTTTGACTGGCACCCTAGTTATGGCTTCTTTGCCTCTTATTGTTCGATAAACGTATTTTCCCGTTGCAAACTTTCCTAAAGCACTAAAATCGCATACAGGAACGCCATTTATTACTAACCCTTTAAAATCAAAAAGGTTTGTAATTATAACAGGGTATATCTTAACCACTTCACTATTTGATATCTTGATTGAAAGTTGTTTGCATATTTGTGAAAGGTGCGCACTTACAAACCTAATAGCCCTATTTGCCTGATTCGAGGCTTTCTTAGTAAACAGTGTCATAGTTCTATATCTATCATAAACTCTATCATAAAATGACTCGTTTGAAACAATGTACTTGCCTTCGCATATGAAAAAAGTGACCTGCCCCCAAAAAATCAGAAAAACAGGAGGGCGAACCTACCAACGAAATGCAAATATAACTATCCTGCCGTTTGGTTTTATTAAATAAATCCGCAAGAAAAGTTAATAAAAATACTTTCCTGCCTTCATATTTTTTCCCAATTTTTTCCTTGACATATTAAACTTGAATGATAAACTTTACACCTTAATATTTTAACTATAAAGTATTTATAACCCGTTTATAATAATCACATATTTATAAATTAGGTAAAAAATGAGTGAGTCCTTTCGCCCCACTATTCTCTGGATCAGGCTTAATATGACCTTCCAGTTAATTTATCATGAGATTCAAAAAACTCTGAAAAAAGAAAACCTTACTCTGCCTCAGCTCGACATTTTGGTTTGTCTAGGTCGAGTCAAAGGTTTAACACTCGGAGAAATCGGCGAACGGCTCATGGTCACGGGAGGAAACATCACGGGTGTCATGGACCGCTTGGAAAAAAGCGGGTTCGTTTATCGGGACCGGGACACGGAGGACCGGAGAATTATTCGAGCAAAACTCACCCCAAAAGGGATTATCCTTCATAAGGATATTCTCCCCATCTTCCAAAAAAAATGGAAAGAAATCGTGGGCATTCTTGAACCTGAGGAACAGCGTAACTTGAATCGGTTGCTTAAAAAATTTAGCCACGGACTTTTAGCCATGTCTTCTTTCCCCCTGAAAAAGGGCAAAGTAGCATAAAGCATTATGGCTGATCATTCTTTTTCCAAATTACGCCGTGTTTCCTTTTTCGCAAAGAATCCTCACCACTTTTAGCCAACGAGTGCAACGATGGAATGGGAAAAAATTACTCAGAAAAAATTCGAACTCATGATCGCTAAACTCCCTGTCTTTCATCGGGGGTTAGCGCAAGTTTTTGCCACTAAAAAAGCGGAGGAGAATGCTCAAGCAAGAGGGTCACATTTAGTTGAAGAACACGATGTGATCAGCGCTTTTTTCTCAGAGGTACCGAAACCATTCTACAGCATGATGGTGCGACTCTTAGAACACACGGGGTTTGATTACAGAAAATATGGATTCCCCAAATAAAATGAAGATCGCAGTCATAGGTGCCGGAGCAATCGGCAATGTCGTCGCCGGATATCTCTGGCTTAACAATGAAACGGTATGTTTAATTGGCCGCTCTCGCACTGTTGAAGCGATCAAAAAAAATGGCTTGATGATCTCCGGAGTGCGAGGAGAAACACGCGTTAATCTTGAAGTCAGGGAGCGCCTGCAGGAGAAGCCGGACGTCGCTATTCTCGCAGTTAAGACTCAAGACCTGGGAAAAGCACTCGAGGATAATCATGCTTTTCTCAAAGAAACTTGTTTACTCACTACTCAAAATGGGGTTCAAGCTGACTCTATTGTTGCCCAGCACCTTCCTGAGAAAAATATTATTTCCAGTATCGTCATGTTTGGCGCGACCTCTTTAGAGGAAGGAAAGGTTATTCATAACTTTGACGGCACTTGGATCATCGGCAAAATGTTTGGGCCTAATGACAGTTTGGTAAATACTTTACAGGTCGTGCTCAATAAAATTTTTCCTATTGTTATCACTGATGATATCCGGGGCATGAAATATCTCAAGATCTTTGTTAATGCTAATAACTGTATCCCCGCCATATTAGGCATGAGTATGCAAGAAGCATTTATAAATCAACAAGTAAGCCGCATAAGTATCGGCATCTGGAAAGAAGGATTACATATTGTAACTAAATCGGAAGTAAAGTTAACGTCCTTACCCGACTTTCCTCGGGAGCGCTTGACGGGCTTAACCGCAATGCCTATTGATGAAGCCGCTAAAATATTTTCGGGGATCATGGTTAATTTAAGTAAGGAACCCCTCTACGGATCAATATTGCAAAGCATCAAACGAGGCCGTTCTTCGGAAATTGATTTCATCAACGGAGAAATCGTCAACCTGGCTAAAGAAAACGCGTTAACTGCACCACTGAACCAAAAATTGGTTGAGATGGTGCATGAGGTTGAACGAACCAATATTTTTTTCAGCAAGGAAACGTTATTAGCAGAAACCGAGAAACTTATTCCCTGAGCCAGAGCAGCCTTAACCAGAAAATGATAGCGACAAAATTTTGAATAAAACATTACGTGAAAAATAAGGACTCTTGTATGGTCGATACACCATTCCCTAAGTTAAAGCTTACGGTCCTCAATGTATACGGAGATTGTTATCACGGTTATAAGGTGGGTGATGAACTTTTGCTCGATGACTTTACCCATCCACCGCAATATTTTTGTTTGGGCTTAGCCCATGCGCTTTTCCCCGTCATCTATGCGCTCAGCTTTGGTGCCAGGTTTCCTTTTCGGGATAACCAGCGTTCGTTAACCGTAACCTGTCCCGATGGAGGAAAGCTTGAATTTCTTGCTGAGATTCTGGATAAACAAGGCAAGGTTGACGTTATTCCAAAAGACCCAACTTATCAGGGGCCACATCCTAAGAAGATGATGCTTGAAGTGGTCAAAGCCAAAGGATATTGCCACTATGGATATAAGGTAGGAGATACCTTTGAGACCGTGGGGCTTAAAGCGATACCGGAATTCTGCGGTGCCGCTTTCCATACCGCTTTTCCAGCCCTTTTTGCGCTTAACTTTGGAGCAAAATTTTTCTTTATGGATAACCCCAACAGTATCGATACCGTTACCTGCCCGGATAACGGAAATATTGTCTTTAAAGTCACCAGATTAGAGGAGGCAAAAGATTAATGAAAAAAAAACGTGTCGTCGTTACGGGGATAGGAGTGCTCTCCCCCAATGGCATTGGCAAGGATGAAGCGTTTTTGTCGATGATGTCGGGCAAATCCGCGGTAAGAAAAGTAGATTATTTTGATGTCTCCATGTTTAAATCGCAAATTGCGGCAGAGATAAGAGATTTTGATCCTTTTCACCATGGTCTCAGCCATGATGACGCCATGCGGATGGATCGATATGTCCAGTTTGCCGTGGTAGCGGCTGAAATGGCGTACAAAGACAGCCGCCTTAATTTTGCGCAAGAAGATCCTGAGCGGATTGGTGTCTGCTTAGCCAATGCCATTTGCGGCACCAAGTATATGGAGGAAGAGTTCTCCTTTGTGACCGATAATGGGAAAAATCCCATTGACCCTTCCAAGGTCAGGCCTGACCTCTATGACGCGGCCATGTTTAATACTCCTTCCATCGAGGTTTCAAGCAAATACGGGCTTCAGGGGATCTGTAACACCTTGTCGACCGGATGTACCGCGGGAACCGATTCATTGGGTTATGGATTAGAAATAATTCAAGACGGCAAGCAGGACATCATGATTACCGGGGCAGCGGAAGCCCCCATTACTCCAATCACCTTTGGTGCCTTTGATGTTGTTAATGTCCTCTCCGCTCGCAATGATGATCCCGAAGCCGCCAGCCGGCCCTTTGACAATGCCCGCGATGGATTTGTTATCTCTGAAGGCGCCGGGATTTTAATTTTAGAAGAGCTTAACCATGCTTTAAAACGCGGGGCAACAATCTACTGTGAGGTGGCTGGATTCGGCACCAGTTGCAATGCTTTTCATATGACTGACCTACCTGCCGACGGCACGGCGATGGCTGACTGCATCAGGTTAGCGCTTAAAGATGCGGACCTGCGGCCCGATGAAATCGATTATATTAATGCCCACGGTTCCTCCACGCGGATGAATGATGTCTTTGAGACCAACGCCTACAAGATGGTCTTTGGCGACTATGCGTATAAGCTGCCGATAAGCTCTATGAAATCCATGATCGGGCATCCCCTCGCGGCAGCGAATGCGGTTGAGTTGGTTATTGGCGCGATGATATTTGAAAAGAATCTCCTCCCGCCAACGATCAACCAGGTAAAGAACGATCCGCTTTGCGATTTGGACTATATCCCGAATTGCTGTCGGGAAAAAAAGGTTGATGCTATTTTGAAGACCAGCAGTGGATTTTCGGGTATTCATTCGTCTCTCATTATAACGAGGTATACGAACTAATGAAAAAGATAGCGGTTACCGGGATAGGAATCGTAGCTCCTCCGGGTATTGGCAAGCGGCAGTTTTGGGCAAACATCAAATCCGGGCGCTCTTTTGTCGAGAAGATCACTCGTTTTGATGCTTCCCGGTATCCCTCCCATATTGCGGGACAGATCGATGATTTGGAGAACTACAGCTTATTATCGCGACGCCTCCTCAAAAAGATCGACCTTTTCTCTCATATGGCCTTGGTTGCCTCCGAGATGGCGCTTGAAGATGCGAAGATGGATATTAGACAAGAAGATCCAAACATGGTAGGGATATTTTTAGGCAATGCCCTGGGAGGCTGGCTTTATGCCGAGACCGAACTGCGCGACCTTTACATCGAAGGTCGCGAGGGGGTATCTCCTTATATGGCTTCGGCGTGGTTTCCTGCTGCACCCCAGGGACAAGTCTCCATCTATTACGGGATAAAAGGCTTCAGCAAAACCGTGGTAGCTGACCGCGCGAGCTCTTTAATGGCCGTGGGCTATGCGCGTGATACCTTGGTGAAGGGGAGACTCCATATGATCTTAGCCGGCGGCACGGAAGCCCCGGTTACTCCTTATGCCCTCTTGTGCTGCAATACCTATGGAGGTATTTCGGAATACAACGATTATCCGCATAAAGCGTATCGACCGTTTGACAAAAATCGGCAGGGCTTTGTGATCGGAGAAGGATCCGGGGTCGTCCTGATGGAAAACATTGATCGGGCTGAGGCGCGGGGATCAAATATCTTGGCAGTTATTTCGGGAGTTGGGAATACCTGCGATGGCAAAGATCGGATTAACCCTGATCCAAGCGGCAACCAATTAGCCCGGGCGATACTTATGGCTTTAAATGAAGCAGAGATAACGCCCGATGAAATTGACTATATAAGCTTAGACGGCTTCGCCGTGGAGATTTGGGACCAAAGCGAAGCAAAAGCCATAAAACACGTTTTCGGAGAGAAGGCAAAAACCATCCCCGTTAGTTGTCCTAAATCAATGTTTGGAAATTTGTTGGGCGCATCAGGTGCGGTAGATCTCATTGCGACCATCTTAGCAATGGAGCACAATGCAGTTCCCCCAATGATTAATGTTGAGGCACCTGATCCTCAGGGTCTCAATTACATAATCAATAAGGCTCACGAGAAAGAGATCAATAAAGCACTCATAATTTCACGGGGCCGAGGAGGCATTAACACAGTTATCGTCATTGAAAAAAAGGAGGTGGCATGAAAATTCTATTTGTAATGCCCAGAGTTGGGGCCTGGGCAACCCATGGAAAACACTTAGCCCCTAACCAGCTTTACGCTCAATGGGCCGCTTATATTCGGGAAAAAGGATATCAGGATATAGAGGTTTTGGACTGCAAGGCTTTGGATATATCAAAAGAAGAAATGGTTGAAAAAGTCAAGGAGAAAAATCCGGATTTGGTGGTTATTGGTGATATGCTCCATTCGTACGGTGGTTATGGGATTATCGCTCATTTTAATGAGTCCGCCGCATTAATTAAAGCGGCTCTGCCGAAAACCAAAATTGTTTTGGGCGGGCTCTGGTATTCAGCCATGCCTGTCGAGACCTTAGAAGATAATCCCGCCGTTGATTGTGTGGTCATGGGCGAAGAAGAATCGTTTTATGACCTGGTTGACGCACTCCATAATGGTAAAGACCTCACCGCGATCGCCGGGGTTACGTCCCGGATCAATGGAAAAATCGTGATGGGACCTCACAAGGTCTTGTCAGAAGATTTGGATAAACTCCCCTTTCCGGCCTACGATCTCTATCCCATGGATCGCTATGTAGGGCACACGCACTGGAAGCCGTTTGTAGAAATGGTTACCTCGCGGGGATGCCCTTCCGCCTGTACTTTTTGTTATGAATGGGACCAGTATGATCCACGTTCTCCCAAAGACTTCCTTAAGTGGCGCGCTAAATCTCCCGAACGGGTCATTGACGAGCTGGAAATCCTTCACCGACAATATGGGGTTAAGGTTGTAGTTATCCAGGATGATAACTTCAATGTTGATCCCGCGCGGGTTAAGCGGTTTTGCGAGCTTAAACTTAAGAAAAATATTCCGATCAAGTGGGTTTCCTTAGGACGAGCAGTGGACTGGATTAACTGCGAGGAAATCCTTCCTTTAATGAAAGAGTCTGGACTATTTACCGGGGTCTTTGGCATTGAAGTTACCACACCCGAGGAACTGAAAAAGATCGCCAAAGGGATCACCATTGACCAGATCAAAAAGACCATCGAAATTCTCCGGAGAAATAATATTGCCGTAGTAGCGGACATTATGATGGGCTTTGACTATGATGACGAACGGATTATCAAGCAGCGATACGAATTTACCGACGAGGTTGACCCGGACATCCTCTGGGTTGGTTATGTGACCCCGGCGCCCAATTCACCGGTTTGGAAAAAAGCGCTTAAGAATAACTGGATTGACCCCCACAAAGTGGACTTTAGCCGGTGGGATTTTCTCCACCCCGTCATGCCCACCAATCACCTTACGGTTGAAGACTTGGGGCGGCTGGGCTCCTGGTGTATGCGTGAATTTTTCTCCAAGCCGGGAAGAATAAACCGCATTATGGAAAGTGATTTCGATATCCTCGCTAAACTCTGCTTCCAAGATGTCATGGCCGGAGTCGGAAAATGGGAAGCTGGAGCAACAAAGGGAGAGGTCCAGATTTAAAAGGAGGAAGCAAATCAATGGATGTTAAAGACAAAGTTAAAAACCTTTTGATCGAGCTTTTTGAGATCGATGCAGATGAGATAAGGGATGAGGTGGAACTTTATAGTGGTCTTGGTCTTGATTCTACGGAAACCGTAGAGCTTATCCTCGCAATCGAAAAATTATTTAACATCAAAATTATGGAAAAAGAAATCACCAAGTTTTCCTGTTGCAAGGACATTGATCACGTTATTCAAGGAAAATTACTCATATGCAGCTCATAGATTTAAGCCTCTCCATTGATGAACATTCTTTCGAAGTCCATCCCTTTGGCATTGACCGGATCAGTCATAAGGAAGGAGTGAAACATTTAAACTGGGTAATGCTCAAAAGGACGCTCTGGGGAAAAATTTCCTTTTTTCTGGGCAAGAGAATCATCAAACCTGAGGATCTTCCGGACGGAGAATTTTTATCGCTCGAAACAGTGCACTGTCCGGTTCATATCGGCACTCATGTGGATTATACTTTCCACTACGGGACTCGTTCCGAAGGAAGAAAATCTAAGACCATTAACGAGCTTCCCCTTGAATGGTGTTTCTCTAACGGGGTGGTTTTAGACGTATCACATAAAAAACCGGGCGAGGTGATCTCCAAGGAAGATGTGGTCAGTGCATTACACAAGATAAACTATGGGATCAAGCCACTGGATCTTGTGCTTCTTCGCACAGATGCTGATCAGTATTTCGGGACTCCTGAATATTTAGCCAACTATCCGGGCGTTTCCCCGGAAGCGCTGGCGTATATTTTGGATCATGGAGTAAAGGTTATTGGTATTGATGCACTCGGCTTTGACCGGCCCTACCGATTTATGATGGCTGATTTTTTGCGCACTAAAGATGCCTCGTATCTTTGGCCCGCTCATTTTTTTGGTCGTAAAAAGGAATACGCCCATATTGAAAGACTGGCGAACTTGAAGAAACTACCTCCCTTTGGCTTTAAAATTTCCTGCTTTCCAGTAAAAATCAAGGATGCTGGCGCAGCCTGGGCGCGGGTAGTGGCGATGGTATAAAACAATACAAAGGAGGATACCCATGGGACATACCTGTAATTCCATTATTATCAATGCTCCCTACGAATTAATTTTTGACATCTCGAATACGATTCCCCGCTGGACCGAACTTTTCGGCAGTGAGTATAAGGAAGCAAGCGTCGTTCAAAAAGAAAAAAATAAAATTACCTTCAAGCTTACTGATAAGGAAGGAAGAACCTGGCAATCCTTTCGACTTCTCTTTAAAGAAAACTACCTGGCGTATGCAGAAAGGGAAGAACCAAAATTTCCTTTTGAATTCATGAAAATCATCTGGCTCTATACCCCAAAACCTGAAGGGATTGAACTCACCTGGATCCAGCATTTCAAGATGGACAGCAAAGCAGCATTTACCGATGAACAGGTAGAAGGGTTCATTAATCAGCACTCCAAAGAAAACCTGAAGATTTTTAAAGCGGTCATTGAGAAAGAGGCGGGGTCATAAAAAAACAAACTTTTTATATTTTATGCCTTTTCGTTGTTAGTAAAAGGAAGCTTATTTATCCTTTTTACCTTAATGTTTGTCTGGGGCTTAGGGTGGACCTTTAATCATGTCGGGGTCTCTACCTTCCTCACGGACCTCCCGTTAACCCAAGTGTTTGAATTCGCCAGTTTAAATAGCTCCGTACGTTTTCTCTCTGCCGGCCTGGGGAGCGTTTTAGGGGAAATGGTGATGCAAAAAAGTTTTAATTTTGGTTTTATTCTTTTTGGAACATGTTTGCTCATTTTATTCATGATGACCAGAAAGCTCATTGTCCTACATCAGGAGGTATAATATGGGACCATTAAAAGGTAAGACTGCTATTATTACGGGTGCAAGCCGGGGCATTGGCAAGGCGATTGCGGAAGCAACAGCAAGTTTTGGGATCAACCTGAGCCTGGCGGCTCGGGGAGAAGGTCCTTTAGAAGAAACAGCCGTCGAGATCATAAGAAAATATGGCGTCGAAGTCCTCCCGGTTTCAACTGATGTGACTCGATTCGAAGATCTTGAGAACTTGGTTACAAAAACTCAAAAAAAATTTGGAGCGATTGATATTTTGATCAACAATGCCGGAGTCTCCAGCCAGTACCCATTCGAAAAGCAACCGTTTGAGGATTTTGAACGGCTCGTTCATACCAATTACTTGGGTTACGTGAGAATGATCCGTTTAGTTATAAACGATATGATAAAAAGAAAGTCAGGCACCATTATTAATATGGTCTCCGGTTCCACCCTCTGTGATCCGTTGCCTCGAACTTTCCTGGTTTATAGTTCTTTAAAAGTCGGGCTTCGGGCTTTTTCCAAAGGCCTTTTCTGGGAGATGCGGGACCACGGAATAAAGATAACCTCCATCCTTCCCGGAGTAACCGATACCGAGTTGACCGGAAAGCTCGATAAAATAACCGTGGATCGATCACGACTGATGACGACTGAGGCAATTGAAAATGCCATCAAGTTTGCGTTAACCGTGCCGGCAAATGTTTGTCCTTTGGAGATTTCCGTGATCAACCAGCAGACACCTTGGACTGAACCCGTGATTCCCTATAAACAGGAGCACCCTGATAAATGATGAAAGAAAACGATATTCTTAATTTAAAAAAAAGATATCTCCTCTGGCTTTATAAAGAAACCAAAGAAACCCTCGACCGAGTTGACCGGAAGTTCACCCAGATTGACATAGACAAATTCATCCTGGAAGAGTTGCAAAAGAGAACAATTGCTGATAAAAATTTTTTGGATGAATTTATTACCTATGTAAACAACAAGGAGACAAGACTGCCAAAAAATAAAATCCGGGAGGTAAGTATTTCAACTCCGAACACCAGTTTCTCTCTTTAAAGCTGCAAGCCATCGAAAAGTCAATCGTCAATGAACTGGGGGCGGAAAGTCTGGAAGAAATAAAAAACCTTTACCACCAGGAAATGGTTGATCGGATTTTACGGAGCACTGAACATAAATGATTATTGATGCCCATAGCCACTGGCTGCCCAAGGAAATAATCCACAACGCCCATTTTTTCTCCCCGGCCTGGGGTGATATTGAGGCTCAGGTTGCGATGATGGAAGAAGCGGGTATAGATAAAGCGGTTTTAAGCTATCCCACCTCGGATGCTCACGTGAAAGGTGGGAAGTCTAAAAGAGGTAACTAGGATTTATAATGATGCTGTCGCCCGGATTATCATGCGTTTTCCTGATCGGTTTATTGGCGCTGCCATACTTCCTTTCGGCAATTCCGAGGAGATGGTTTTCGAACTTAGGCGCGCAACTGAACAGTCAGGTTTTCGAGCCCTCTCACTGGCAAGCAGCTATGACGGCACCTATCTCGATGATAATCTGTTTTTTCCGGTTTTTGAAATTGCCCAGAAAAATCATATTCCTATTTTTGTTCATCCTCAGATCATCAACCCCATTGGGTCAGAGCGGGTGAATGATCCCCTCCTTACGCCGGTTATCGAATATGTGTTTGATACCACTATTTCCATTGGAAAACTTTTGATGGGAGACATCTTCACGCTCTTTCCTGAGATCACGCTTATTTTTTCAAATTTCGGCGGAATTATTACCCATGTGGCCAACCGGTTTGACGAGACCTATAAAATGTTACGCGGAATTAATTTCGTAAAAGATTTGGGAAGGAATCCAACCCAATTCCTTAAAACCATCTATGTTGATACCGGCGGGGATAAAACTCAAGCAAACTTCCTTTCCGCCTTAGAACTGTTAGGCGCTCAGCACATCTTGTGGGGAAGTGACTGGCCAGCAAAGAAAGATATCAAAGGTTCGATAGACGCAGTTGCAAACTTAAACCTCAGCCAAAACGAAATAAAAAATATTCTTGGTGAAACTATTAATAATATCCTGAAAGGAGCATGACATGGAGATGCAGAAACCGATCCATTTAACCGGCAAAGATCTCACGGACATGGTGCAATTAAGGCCCCAGGATGTAGGAAAATGGGCCATCGTTCCCGGACCAAAGGACCGGATGGACGTGCTGACCAAAAAGTTGAAAGATGCGGTACGAAATTTTTCCTTTATGGAATACGCCATGTATACTGGAGAATATGAAGGGATGAAAATTACTACCATCAATGGCGGAAGGTTTAGCGCCGACACTGCCATTACCACTGAGGTTGTCTGTAATGCGAAGATAAAAAATATCATCCGGATTGGAACCTGTGGGGCGTTAGATGAAAAAATGCAAATCGGGGACTTGCTTGTGGTGGATAGTGTCATCAGGGGTGATGGAGTAACGCCTTATTATGTTGATGAAAATTTTATAACAACCCCGGATAAAAAACTTACTGATACCCTCATCGAAATAGCCAAAGGAATGGGATCGCAGGTATACACCGGCAAAGTCTGGACCACAGATGCTCTCCTCCGGGAAACCCGCGAAGTAGTCGAAGCAAAGCGGAAAGAAGGAGCGATCGCCGTGGATATGGTCTCATCGTGTCTCCTTACCATCAGCCAGCTTTATAACGTCAAGGCAGCTTCTATCCTAGCGGTAAGCGATAATGTGATAACCGGAGAAATGGGTTTTATGAACCCTTTCTACTATATGGCTGAAACCAAGCTCATTGAGATTGCTCTTCAAACGATTAAAAAACTGGAAGGAAAATAAATGGAATTCTCTCCGCTTTTCTGGCCGGTTGATCTTAAAAGCAACACGATCTCGGTGCTTGATGAGACTAGGCTCCCCACACGCCTCGTGTACCTTAAAATAAAAAATTACCAGGAGGCGTGTCAGGCGATAAAGAGCATGAAGACCCGCGCTATCGGCCAAGTGCTTCTGATTTTTTACACGTTCCTGCTCCATGTCAGGCACATTAAGGAGGGGGGGGAACTTTTACCAACCCTCAACCTCATAGCCAAAAATCTTAATGCCACCCGGCCCACATTGCCGTTTAAATTTTTAACGGATATGGTCTTAGGATGGGGGGAGAAACCTTCTGCAGTAGAAAAGAATATTAAGAGGTTCTTAGAACTCCTTAAAGCTAAAAGGATTGAACAGGCACAGAA
This sequence comes from uncultured delta proteobacterium, assembly GCA_963727835.1. Classification (GTDB taxonomy): domain Bacteria; phylum Desulfobacterota; class WTBG01; order JAGOGO01; family JAGOGO01. Next base: position 33,222 of record CAVSIB010000023.1, on the reverse strand, counting down.
AGCCAGCGAGCTTTTTGAAAACGGAGATGTCATCCTTACCCACTGTAATGTCAGCGGGCTTTTACCCTTGATAGGAGCGTTTTGCCGAAAACAGAAAAAGCGCATAAGCTTTTTTACTACTGAAACAAGACCCTATTTTCAGGGTTCACGGTTAACAGCGTGGGAACTCCAGAGAGCGGGCTTTAACGTGACCATTATTCCCGATAGTGCGGTCGCCCAGATACTTGCGGAAGGATTGGTCAATAAAGTAATCACCGGCGCTGACCAGCTTGCCCGCAACGGAGACATTGCCAACAAGATCGGAACGTATCAGATCGCCCTTTTAGCCAGAAATTTTAAAATCCCTTTCTATGTTTTGGCGCCCCCGCCGTCAAATGCCAAAACCGGCAAAGATATTACTATTGAAATCCGTCCCGATAAAGAGCTGCTAACCATTGCAGGCCAAAGAATTGCTCCAAAGGAAGTAAAAGGCTATTACCCAGCCTTTGATATTACCCAGGCGGATTTAATTACAAAACATATTTATTTGCGAATACCGTGATGGAAGAAAAAACGCTCAAAGAAGAAATTATCGAATTAGGGGAAAAACTTTATTACCTCCGCCTGGCGGTCGCCCGAGGAGGGAATCTTAGTTCCCGGCTTGAGCAGGATACCATCCTTATCACTGCCACCTCAACAAGTCTTGGCGAGCTAAAAGAAGAAGATATTATCACAGTAGATTTAACCAACCCCGCTGACTGCGCGAATAAAAGACTTTCTACCGAATTCCCCTTGCATAGTCTGATTTATAAAAATTTCAGCGGAATTAAGCGGGTGATCCACTGCCACCCTCCCCTTACCAATGCCTATTTTTCCGTTTATGATGACCTGGAAATCTTAACCTTTGAAACAAAACTTTTTTTAGGCCATATTCCGCTGGTAAAACAGTTCACCCCCAGTGTAACCAGCCCCGAAGAAGTGATTAGCGCCCTTAAAATGAATAATTTAGTTGCGATGAAAAATCACGGCGTGGTATCCATGGGAGAAAATTTTATTGAGGCTTTATATCTGATTGAAAGTCTGGAAGAAGCGGTGAGAATGGCCGGCGTAGCCAGAGTTTTTAAAAAAGAAGCTCTAAATCCTTTTGAAGAAGAGTTGAAAAAAGACCTTTCCCCTTCCTCCGCTCCTGTCTATGAGATGTTTTCCCTGTCTCATATCAAGGCGATTGTTGGTTTAGTAAACGATGACGAATCATTTGCCCGTTGGGGAGATGAGCTTGATCTTACGGTGGACCTAGCGATTAAGCTTCATGGGGAGACGAAAAAAGCGTATACGTTTCACTTTGTAAAAGGGAAGATACAAAGGATCGAAAACACTGACCAGGCTCCTTTTGTAATTTCTGCTCCCCGGGAAATCTGGCAGCAGGTTTTTTTAGGAAAACTCGACCCCTTTGTGGCTACTACGCAAAAGAAAATGGAATTACGAGGTGAGTTAACAAAACTCACCCGCTGGTATTTGCCTTTTACCCGGCTTTTTGCGCTTTTTAAAGAAGTAAAAATCCAATGAAGTTTTTCACTACCGAGAATATGACCTTACATTTTTTTGTGAGCTGCAAGAAGGATGGTGCGAAAAATATTCTTCGGTGCTGATTGAGAATTGTTTTAAGCGAGGATTGAAGGTTTTTGCATTGTGTATATATTCCTAAGTCCCAATCACTTTATTTTATTGTTGGCTTTTAGTTTTTAAGTTTTTTTGGCGAAAGGTGAGCGAATAATGGATGTCAGCAAAATACTACAGGCAACTGCTGCTCGTCTGCCGGATAAGAAGGCCGTTATCTTCGGAGATAAGTCTTTTACGTTCAGCGAGCTTGACAAGGGCGCTGAACAAATAGCGAACTTCCTTTACCGCCGCGGCATTAAAAAGAGCGACCGGGTAGCGATTGTCTTTCCCAATATCCCGGAGTTCCTCATCATCTACTTCGGAATAATCCGTCTGGGGGCAATCGGAGTACCGCTCGACTTTCGCTTTAAAGGGAATGAGCTAGCATCAGTCCTCATTGATGCCGGAGTTAGCGTACTTTTTACCTTGCAGAATAAATTTGCGGAAGTTGAATCTGATTTAGGCGCGGCGCGGTGCTTTCTCCATACGGTGGTACTTTTTGAAGGCGAACACCCGGAAACTTTTAGTTTAGAGGCTCTCTTAAAAGAGGGCGCAGCAACAAAATTGGATGAAGTCAAAATTGATGAAGAGGAGGAAGCGCTTTACCTTTATACCTCCGGAACCACCGGAAAGCCTAAAGGGGTCGTGCTCTCGTTTCGGAACCTGGATTATTATCCGCTCACCATGAACCGCGTGGTCGGGGCAGGAGAAAGTGATGTGATTGGCTTTATCATTCCTCTCTCCCACATCTCCGGGCCCATTGTTTCCAACATGATCGCCCTCAATGGTTCAACCATTGTCTTGTTCGAAAATCTCCGACCCGACCGCATCCTCAACGATGTCGACCATTATGGCATAACTTATTTTTTTGGCGTGCCGCCGATTTTTCAAGCCATTCTCCGCGTCCCCCATCGCGAACGGTATCAGTTGAAAAGCTTGGTATATGTCTCCATGATGGGAACAAATATTCCCCTTCCGCTGATGCAGGAATTCCGTCAAGCTTTCCCCACGGTCAAAGTAATTCAGGGGTATGGTCTTACCGAGACCTCTCCCTATATAACACTTATGCCGCTCGAGCATGCTGATGCCAAGATGGGGAGCATCGGCCTTACAGTGCCTGAAATAGCATTAAAGCTCTTAGACGGCAACGACAAAGAAGTTCCTCAAGGCGACGTCGGGGAGATCGTTGTTAAAGGGCCTATGGTTATGAAGGGATATCACAATAACCCGGAAGCCACGCAGGCGATGATCAAGGATGGATGGCTCCATACCGGGGATCTGGGAAAGATGGATCAAGACGGATTTGTCTACCACCTGGGAAGAAAAGACGATATGATCATCACCGGTGGTCTGAATGTCTTCCCCGCGGAAGTAGAAAATGTTCTTTTGAAACATCCCGACATCCTCGAGGCAGGAGCCGTTGGGATTCCGGATGAAGACCGGGGCCAGGCAATCAAGGCAGTCGTAGTGCTAAAACCAGAAAAGCCGCTCGATAAAAAAGCGCTTATTGCCTTCTGCCGGGAGCATCTCGCCAATTTTAAGGTTCCCAAGATAGTAGAGTCACGTGACTCGTTACCCAAAACCTCTACCGGAAAAATTGCCCGGCGAGACTTGGCTTAAGTTTAAGCGCCTAACAGCCTCCTTAGCCAACAGTCGCTTTCAAATAAGCAAGAGTTTAGTTAAGCGCAAACTATCCTTTACAATGATCAAATTATCCTGTTAAGAAAAAGAGATACCAGTTGATAACATGGCCAAAATCGGGCAGTATTCCGGCGTTGTCAGTGGTGTTTGTATGCGCCGTGCGGGGATAAAAGGTGCAGGAGACTATGCCAGCAATACGAGATGCGAGGTAACAGGCTCTCCAAAAAACGTCAAGGCTAAGCGGCTGAACCGCGCAGAAGCATCAGTGGTCAAAAAGGTGCGGATCCGTCTCCGGGAGAGCCTTTGTTCTATTTCCGGATGGCGTATCAAATAGTCCTTCAGTTTTCTCGCCACGATGGGACCTTGTTCAAGGATAATGACCTGATGAGGAACGAGTCGCTCGAAGTGCCTGCGAAGGATCGGATAATGGGTGCAGGCGAGCAGCAGGGTATCAATATCCTTGTCCTGGCTGAAGAGCCGGCGTACGTATTTCGAAATAATCAGGTCAGTTGCTTCCCCGTCCTGTTCGCCTGTTTCCACGATCGGAACCAGCAGGGGGCAAGCCTCCTGATAAATCTCCACCGTGGGGCTGAGCTTTTTGATTTCGGTGATATAGGCTTCCGAGGCCACGACCCCTTCGGTGGCCAAGATTCCAAGCTTTCGGCAGCCCTGCTCCACCACTTCTTCAACTGAGGGGCGAATGACCCCGAGCACTCTTCGGTCCGGGTAGACAACCGGAAGGTACTCCTGCTGGATCCGCCGCAATGCCTTGGCCGAAGAAGTATTGCAGGCGATGATGATGAGAGGGCACCCCTTCCGAAAAAGAAAGTCCACCGCCTCTTTGGTAAACTCAAACACAATTCGCTGCGAACGGTTGCCATAGGGCACCCGGGCATTGTCTCCAAGGTAGCAATAATCATACTCAGGAAGCAGTTCGACCACGCTGCGCAAAATCGTCAATCCACCGAAGCCGGAATCAAAGAAACCAATCATTGAGAGAAATCCTCCATACTAACCACGCTCTCTTGCCAGTTATGCCATTTTGGCTATTATACCTTTAAAAAGCTTTTTGTCAATTGGACTGCCCTACTAACCCCCTTCCTTAAACGGAGGGCGAGGGTTACGGCTCTTTCATAAGCCGCAGACCCTAGCCAAATTCCTGGAGACGAAAACCATACCGACAGACACCCGCCACTTGTTGCAAAGCTACCTACCAGGCACTGACCTTGGGCTCAACGTGTTGTGTCACAACGGCGAGATTTTAGTCTTTACCGTGCAGGAAAATATTCTCAGCGCTTCTCTTCCCTTCGGCCCGGCCACGGGAATCCACTTTGTTCAGGACGCTCACGTTCTGGAGGCTGGGCGCAAGCTTTTGTCGACCCTGCGGTGGAACAGTGTGGCTAACATAAACATGCTGCGGTGTCCCACAACCGGCGGAAACGGTGCTGCTGGAAATGAATCCCCGTTATTGGGCTACCCTGATGAGCTCGGTATACGCAGGGGTGAACTTCCATTATCTATCATGTCTGGCCGCTCTTGATCGGCCCTTTCCGGCAACCGATTACCAGCTGATCACATATACCGGGAAATCTTTGGCACTCAAACAAGCCCTTTACATGGCTGCTGTCCGTCCTTTCATGGCGGGGTTCCGTTTCAGAAATACCGAGTTGTGGGCTGTACTAACGGATCCTTTGCCCACTCTGGCCGGTTACTGGAAACGTATGTTAAAGAAGCGCCGCGAAGGTCGGTCAAAAAGTGAGAGGTGTTAAAAAATAACACGTTACAAAGTTTGCCACGTTCGTAAAGTTTCTAAAAAAGCAAGCTTTCGTAGAATAAATCGTGAGATAAAGGAAAAATATAGAAAAGTAATTGGTTACGGAGAAGATGCCTTGACAGTCTAGGCGCTGAGACATAAAACATGTGGGACCAAAGGTGACATTGACCAATATTATCACCTGAGAATTGGCTAAGGTGGTTTGAAAAGATGAAGTTATGCCGCGGCAAGCACCATTTAGACTCAACGCAATCCAATGAGGAAGGTGCAAATCCTACGGCAAGGAAACTTTCTCTTATTCAGGGCGCGGTAAGAACGCTCGGCAACTGCTCAACTTTTTTGTCCGTTTAAAACTTTTTTTTCGGAAAAAATAGACCGGAATTCCCAACATGACGATGATGACCCCGGGCCAGGTATAAGCAGGTTTAAAAATCAAAAGATCAACACAAATAGCAGTTGCAACGAAAATATAGGCGCAGGGTAAAATCAAAGAACTTACTCCGCGTGAATTGTGCTCAGCAGTGGGTTTTTTCTTTCTCAAGATGAGTATCCCGCCAATGGTAAGAGAATAAAAAATCAATACCGCAAAAATGACATAGTCGAGGAGATCGCTATACGTGCCGGACAAACACAGGATGCCTGCCCAGACTGCTTGAAAAGCAAGCGCAATGCCGGGAACTGACTTTTTGTTTAATCTGCCCGCTGCCTGAAAGAAAAGCCGGTCACGAGACATAGCATAGTAAACGCGAGCTCCGGAAAGAATCAGCCCATTATTACATCCAAAGGTTGATACCATGATTAAACCTGCCATAATGTATTCTGCCGGAGCACCAAAAATAACGCAAGCCGCGGCGGTGCCCACCCGGTCAGAGGCGGCAAACTGTATCCCCCGACTGATAATATCAGAAGCATCCGGTTGGCCAGCGACCGGCAGTACAAAGATATAAGCCACATTACAAAGCAGATACAGGAGCGTGACCAAACCCGTGCCAAGCACCAGACTAATCGGAATGGTGCGTTTGGGATTAATAACTTCACCGGCAGTAAAGGTGATATTATTCCACGCATCCGCCGAAAACAATGACCCGACCATGGCAACGCCAAGCGCGCTGAGGAGCATGATCCCGGTTAAAGACTCTATGGAAACCGTGCTCGGGTAAGATACCGTCGTTCGAAAGGCATCCCAGAAGTGAGCAACATTGGCGGAGAGAGCAATACTGTTTTTCCCCACCACAATTCCCAGCATGATGATAACCAGAAGTGACGCTAGTTTGGTGAGCGTGAGAGTGTTCTGCAGGAACTTTCCTTGCCGCAACCCCTGCGCATTCACATAGGTGAGCAAACCGATACTCCCGATCGCTACCACCTGGCCTGCGGAAATTTTGAACGTGTCCATTGCAAACAAGATATTCTGCTCTCCCAGTACGGGAAGGAAGAGGGAGGTAAATTTCGCAAAAGCAACCGCCACTGCTGCGATAGTCCCGGTCTGAATAATCAGGAATAAGGTCCAGCCGTAAAGAAACCCTATCAAAGGTCCATACGCTTCGCGCAGATATACGTACTGTCCTCCGGCATGGGGAAGCAGGCGGGCAAGCGTTCCATAGTTAAACGCGGCAATCAAGGTAAGAACACCCGTCAGAACCCACACGAGCAAAAGGTAGCCAGCCGAACCCACGGTCCGGGCAATGTCCGCGCTGACGATAAAGATTCCTGACCCTACCATGGAACCCACTACAATCATGGTGGAAGAAAAAAGACCGAGCTCGCGCCTGAGTTCTCCCGAGGATTTTTCAGCCAATAAAAAAGATGGATCAGGTGTCATTGCATTGTTCCTTTTTAATTTTCCGCAAGGTGAAATTAAGGCATAAAACACAAAGTGTCAATAGTTTTTCCCGTTTTTTTCAAAAATTTTGATAGGTTGGAAAACTAAACCATGGTGAAGGTGAAAAAGCAGGCATTGAGTAAGCATAAGGTTGAGTAAAAACTCAAAAAAGAAGAGGTTTTTTTAAAAAAGCTTGACAAAAAGCTCATTGTTGATTATTAGTCCTACTTACGGAAGGTTGAAGAAAAGTTTTCGGAACGCTTACTATTCAACAGTTATCATCCTCCTCTTGTCCGGGTGGCATTCGGGCAGTATGAGGGATGGCCGTACAAAAACTTCACTGAAAAATAAAAACCATTGGGCAAGGAAAAAATTTTTCTAAAAACAAAATTCTTAGTACTCAAAGGAGGTAAAGAATGAACAAAAAGAAAGTAGTGATTACCATCGGGTTAGTTTTTGTTTTTGCCATGGTTGCCATGGTAACGAACCAACAAATCGGCAATGCACAAGAGTGTAAAATTATTAGAATCGACGAAGTAAAAGGAAGCCCTGAAAAAGCAATCCGTCTTGACACGGAAAAACTGATAGTCACAAAAGGCACCTGTGTGGTTTGGATTAATTGGTCAGGTCAATTGATTAAAGTGGTCTTTAAAGAAGCTGCACAAAAATGCAGCGTGGCAACCGACGGACAGAGTGGATTTAAGTTTGTGGACAACTGCTTTGTATCTAACATGGTACCCAATGCAGGAACTTCGAGCGTGCGGTTTAACGTCCCAGGAAAGTTTAGATATGAAATAGTAATCCCTCCGGCAGAGTCTTCGTCAACCGCCAAAGATAAGGTCATGGCCGCAGGGGAAATTATTGTCGAATAGCTGACTAATATAGCCAAATTTTTAGAGTCAAAAAGCCTTTGATACCGTTGACGTGGGACCGCTTCTCTATAAGAAGGCAGCAAAGAAGTGGAGCCTAATCAGCGGTATCGAAAGGCTTTTTTTATAAGCTCTTTGCAAATCTTTTTATTCTCGGAAAGCAAAAAAGGAAATAGAGCACGTCTCGTTCACCCAGACAAGTACTCTTTAATGAGCCTCGTGCCAGTTTTTTCCGTATCCCACGCTAACCTCAATAGGCACGTCAAGCTCCATTGCCCTTTCCATCTCTTGCCTGACCAGCGTCATAAGGTCATGGAGATCACTCTTTGCCGTCTCAAACAAAAGCTCATCATGAATCTGGAGGATCATCCGGGCATTAACCTTTTCCTGTTTAATCTGCTCATCGATCCGGATCATGGCTATTTTTATTATATCCGCTGCTGTTCCTTGGATAGGGGTATTCACAGCAACCCGTTCGGCAAACTCACGCGCTAGCCGGTTGCTGCTGTTTATTTCGGGAATATACCGAATCCGTTTGGAAAGGGTTTTTACATAGCCTTGTTCCCTAGCGATGGCAAGTGTTTTGTCAATATATTCCTTTACTCCATGGTATTTTTGAAAATAGCTTTCGATATATTTTTTAGCTTCCCCTCGGGTTATCCCCAGCTCTTCCGAAAGACCAACATAGCTCATTCCGTACATGACCCCAAAATTAATGACCTTAGCCTGCCGCCGCATTGCCGGAGTAACCTCTTCCAAAGGCACCTGGAATATTTCCGACGCTGTTCGGGTGTGAATATCATGACCGTGGGAGAACGCTTCCTTCAAATTTTTATCGCCGGAAAGATGGGCCATAATCCTCAGCTCAATCTGGGAATAATCCGCGGAGACTAAAACAAACCCTTCTTCCGCCACAAATGCCTGGCGAATTCTTTCTCCCCACTCTCCCCTGATCGGGATATTTTGGAGGTTAGGGTCACTGCTGCTTAATCTTCCTGTGGCCGTTGCTGTTTGACTAAACGTGGTATGGATCCGTCCGGTCTCCGGGTGGATAAGCTTAGGCAATACATCAATATAGGTGGATTTTAATTTGGACAGGCTTCGATACCGTAACACCAGAGCAGGCATTTCATGTACCCGCGCCAGCTTGGTGAGCACATCAACGTTGGTGGAAAATCCCGTCTTGGTACGCGCGATAACCGGAAGGTTAAGTTTTTCGAACAGCACGTCGCTGAGCTGTTGCGGTGAATTAATGTTAAAACGCATGCCTGCTAAAGCGCAAATTTTTTCCTCCAGATCTTTGAGTCTTTTCGCCAAATTCCTGGGACATGGAAAATAATATTTCCGGATTTATTTTTATTCCCGCAAGCTCCATCCGGGCCAGGACCTCTCCCAGAGGCATTTCAATTCCGAAAAACAGTTTATCCAAACCGTTTTCTCTGAGCTTTGGGAAAAGGGCTCCTGCGAGCAAGAAAACAACCTCTGCCTCTTCGACCAAATGCTCACCACTGTTCTCTTCACGTTTTCTGTTTAAAGGAAGGCGGGTTTTCCCTGGCCGAGCACCATCAGCGTACGTAAGCATTTGGTAATCTAAATTCTCAAAAGCAATATCCTTAAGCTCATGGTTTCTTTCGGGAAGGGTTGAGAAGATACGAAGCGACCAGGGTATCTCCTCCGATACCCTTGAGCGTGATGCCCTTGCGAAAAAGGACACTATAGTCTTGTTTGATATTGTGTCCATATTTTTTTATTCGGCTATCCTCTAATACAGGCTTTAACCCAGTGAAGACCTCCTCAGGGTGCAATCTCCTTTTCCCTCAACAGTACCTATCAAAATATAAAAGTTCTGCTGAGGCGCACAAGAAAAGGCAATGCCCGTCACGTCTGCCTTGAGCGGATCAGAAGACGTTTTCCCTAATGCCAAAGAGAAGACATCAGCATTTTTTAGGGTGAGAAGCAATTTTTGAAATTCCTCTTCCGTTAAGACTGGGTGGTAGGTTTTCTGTTCACGGGGCTTTTGAGGAATTATCTCCTTGAGAAATCGGCTGAATTCTAATTCTTTAAAAATTGGCTCCAAAATATCTGGATCAGGCTTAACTGTCCGGAAAAGTTGCAGGTCAAAGGGTAAAGGAAGTTTGGTATCAATCGTAACCAAGTCTTTACTCAGACAGGCACTTTCATACCCTTGCCTCAGTTTATTCCTCACGTTTTGTTCACTGATTTCTTCGAGATGAGCATAAAGATTTTCTATTGCCTGGTATTGTTGGATCAATTTAATCGCTGTCTTTTCTCCGATCCCCGCTACTCCAGGAATGTTATCCGAAGCATCCCCTGATAAACCTAAAACCTCAACCACCTTATCCGGAGTAACTCCAAACCGCTCCTGAACTTCTTTGACACCAGAAACCTTATTGGTGCGGGGGTCAAAGGTACTGATATTTTCGTCTATGAGTTGGCAAAAGTCTTTATCGCTCGAAACAATAATGGTAGGAACGTTAGCCGCGCTTGCTTGTTTGGCTATTGTTCCAATCACGTCATCCGCCTCGCACCCTTCAAGCTCTAAAGCATTAATCCTAAAACCGTGAACAATCTGTTTGATATACGGGATCTGTATACTGAGGTCATTCGGCATACCTGGTCGGGTCGCTTTGTAATTATCATACATTTTATGGCGAAAGGTAGGTCCCTTAGAATCAAAAACGATTCCTAAATATTCCGGGTGATAATCCTCCAGGAGCTTTACCAACATGGCGGTAAATCCGTAGATTCCATTGGTAGGAAATCCCTTGGAACTCGACAAATTCTTAAGGGCAAAGTAAGCCCGGTAGATGGTGGAACTCCCGTCAATCAGGTAAAGACAAGGTGTTGGTGGCATGAAAAAACTCCCAATAAAATCGATGAGATTATATTGGTTACCTTAACATGGATTGAAGTAAATTCATACCTAAATAACAGGGAATGATTTTGGGAGGGAGCTTGAGCCGCATCTTCCATCAATAAATAATGATAAGAAGCGGAAAAAATTTTCTATAAAAGATCAACCGGACATGGGTAAGAAATTTTACTCGTTTCTACCCTTAAAGATATTCATCGTCCTTCATAAGCAAGGCAGGAATTTTTTCTTCGCTTTTTAATTTGGAAGCTACCTTGCGGGTTTCTTTCAAGTCTGCGTACTTACCAACAATCACTCGATACAAACTCCCTTTTCCAGGCAGGTCAATCAAATACGAAGTTACCGGATATCCTTTTCTTTGAAGCCTGTCTTTTAAATCACGGGCATTTTGTTCAACTTTAAACGCACCCACCATAATGGAATACTGACCCGCAGGGGTAGGGGCAGAAAAGGTGATCTCTTTTGTTTTGGATAAAGTCCCTTTTGAAGCCTTTGTCATTTTGGGTTTTTCCTGAGGTTTTGCCGGAGCAGGAAAAACCGGGGGCGCTTCTTCTTTTTGAGGCTCTGGGTTAGTTACAAGAGCATCCGGAGATTTTGGAGAAGCAACCGGTTCTTTTGACTCTTGTTTGGGGGTTGCAGGCTTTGTTATTTCCGGTTTTTCTGCGAATGTTTTTTCCGGTAAAACCTCTTCGGTTTTTTCGGAAACAAGCGGCGGTTTTACTTCCTCAGGTTGTGTGGAAATAGTTTCAGGGGGTTCGTTTTGTTTTTCAACAAGCGGAGCCTGGGGTGAAACAACGGGTTGAGGAGAAGTTGTTTCCTTTTTGCTCAAGGCCACCCTCACCATCTTTAGTAAGGAAGGCTCTCCCGATTGAACAAAATAAAAATATCCTCCCCCTATCAAAACAAGAATAACTAAAATACCAATACTGATAAAAAGAGGAAATGATTTTTTGCCATCTGACTGTTTTTGAATTTCCTGCTGATACACTTGCTCTTTCTGCTCAAAAAGATATTCCTCTTCTCGAAAGGGAGATACGGTTTTCTCATCCCCTGGTTCTTCATCAGGCAGTTCTTTTTTTGCTTCCTCCATTATTTTTTCCTGCTCCAATTCCAGTCCGGAGATTGAATTCACGTCGGTCCCTTCACCAAAATCATCCTCATTAAGTTCCAAACTTTCTTCTTTTGGGAAAGCTTCGGTCCTTTCTTTTTCCGGCATAGTGAGGCGTCTTTATGAGGTTGCTTCCTAACTCGTCGACCTCCATAGAGCCAGTGCATAGCGGACATTTGTCGACATACTCTTCTGAGTGAAGATTGCATCGTGGACAATACATAAAACACCTTTTTTTCTTATTATAAGTGGTTAATTTTTAAAGATATATTATAAACCTTCAAAATCTATAAGTCAATAAATTTTCTTTAATCTATACCCATTCTTCTTTCTTCTAGGCTTTTTTCGTTCCCTTAAAGGGAGCATACGTGCTTTTCGTCAAACAACAATTATTCATTTAATTTTGTTATGTTATACTGTACTCTCAAAAAAATAAAGAAACCTATAAAACAAGTTTCTCTTGTTTTAAAATTTTTATTATGCTAATTTCTTAAAGCAAAAATGGGATTTTGTTTTTTATTCTTCCTTAGACTTCCTTTAGCATTAGGCTATCCAACCCGGACCAAACGTTCATTTTAAGAGAGGTGATGGAGCAAGACACAACTTTTCTTCGCCTAAAAAGCGATCAAAAAATCAGAGAGCGTCTTCTGGAAATTGTCTCTGGTTATCAAGTCCGCTTTCAAGCCATGCAAGGGGTGGGGACAAAAATTATTAACCCCTTTAGCTCCTTAGACTTGGTGGTCAGAAAATATATAAATCCCCTCTCGCTCTTTCTGAACGACATTCGGCGACAGATTGAATCCCAACACCGCACCTATATCGAATCCTTGGAAAGGATCGCTCTCTTTGCCCGCCAAACAAGGCTCCGAGATGAAATTATTGCTGCAGTCAAGGAGCTGAAGCCGGTCGAAAAAGATAAACCTTATTTTCTCTATGCCCTTCAAGACTTGGTTGATGCCAAAGGAACCAAAGAACGAGGGGAAATGCTCAAGGAATGTCACCGGTATTTAGGCTCTATGAATAAAAAGTATCAAGTCAAATTTGGTTACCGTGAGGGAATAGATATCATTCCTTGGCGGATCAAATTCGATCAATCCGAGGCAACAACCCTTGAAGGCACCTATTATTGCCCCAATCCAGTCCAGTTAAGCGGCTTCCGAAATGTAATTCTCCACCTGAGTCACTATTTAAACAGTAATCCTCATTTTTTCCGTTTCTATCATTTTCGGTTCCGTCGAGCACTCACTGAAGATATCATAAGCATTGCGGAAGTATTATTCGAATTTGGATTTACCGTAGAAAAAATTGCTGTTGGTCGCCAAATTGTTGAGGATACAAAATATGTTGAAGATACCCTCAATGACCATATTCTCTCCGCATTAGAAAAAACTGCTTCGCGGCTAAACACTATTAAAGAAATATCCCACCATATCTTCCGCCTCTCACTCCTTAACTTAAGAAATATTATTCCTCTTCGGGATTTTTGCAGAATCACCAACCGCAGTGAGGCTCTATCCTTTGCCGTTAAAATAGAAAAAGTGGAAAAGGGATACCGTATCTATCGCCGTATCGTCAATCTCTATCATGCCTATGAGAAAAACCCTCATGCGGTGGTCTTGAAACACTTTCTTAATTTTATTTTCAGCCGTGCTTATTATGATTACCAGACTACTCGATCCATTCCTTTTGGTGGCGAATTCACCCGTACATTTATTTTTCCAACCTACTTCAACATGGCGCACGTCCAAAAAAAAGCCCAAGAAGAAATCGCGGGATACAGTTCCAAGGGCAAAGAGGAGATGTTAGCCCTGCTTAAACTTCTGCTCAATTCCTTAATGAATCCCCAACAATTTCGGAATAAAAAATTAGCTGTTTTGGGAGATATCCAATCCGGGGCAATGGGCAAAGTGAGCATTGGAATCTACCAAGGCAATATTGTTGCCCTGAAAAAGCCAACGTCTGATCCTGGAGCTAAAGATTTTCCTCTTCTATTAAGGTTTTTAAAGCATGAGGGCCGGATTCATAGCGAGCTTATTCAGCAAGGTTCTTCTGCCCACCAAAATATTGTTGAGTGTTATGGTCTGGCACAAAGTGATCAAGGTGACACGATGTTAGCCCTCGGTTACTATCCAACTGATAATTTAGAAACCCTTATTGAAAAAAATGCGCGATTGAGCTCTAACATTAAATTGAAGTCGTGGGAAGGAATAACCCTCGAGATCATCTGCCGACTTTTTATCCAAATGATTGATGCCCTGATGTACCTAAAGAGCAAACAGGTCGTTCATCGGGATTTGAAACCCACCAATGTTCTTTTCCTTGCTGATCAAAATGGCGTGTTGAAACTCATCAAAATTATAGACTTTGGCGTTGCAATCTCTTTTGATCCAGCATATTCAACTGACTTGTTTGAAGGAAAAACCGTTGGGACCCTAAATTTTATGGCCCCGGAACAATTGGTAGGCAAAGAATCTTATCAGTCAGACCTTTATTCCTTAGGAGCGATAATCTATTCCCTTGTAACCGGAAGGGTTCCCCTTTCCTTGGAAGGGGCTTCCAATCTCAAAGAAAAACTTAGACTGGTCTACGGGGGAAGTAGGATACCAATTGTCGAGGCCAATCCTGATTTGCGCGCCTCACCCGAACTCATTGAAATGGCGAGGATTGTTGAATCGATGTTAGAACTACGTCCTCAAAGCCGTCCTCATATTGAGGAGGTAAAGGAAAAACTTGAAACGCTCTGGTCCAAGCTAGACAATACTGAAAAATTATTGATTCCGATCAAGTACGCTAAGCCCTGGAGTAAGATGGGACCAGATTTTTGTGAAAGGACTACTAACAATACGCTTACCTTAGACGAGTTAATGAACTAAGTATAAACTTCTTTTTCGTCGAAAATTTTTTCCTGAAATACTTTAAATTCTTGACGTTCCAACTTTCGGTAAAAACAGCTTCGATATCCCGTATGGCAGGCCGCTTTTTTTGATCAACTTTTATTAATATGGCATCATTATCACAATCAATCAAAATCTCTTTTATGCTTTGCATATGTCCCGAGTGTTCCCCTTTTTGCCAGTATTTTTTTCTTGACCTGCTCCAAAACCACGTCCGTCCTGACTCCAAAGTTCTCTTGAAAGCCTCTTTATTCATGTAGGCTACCATAAGCACTTCGTTATTTACATAGTCCTGGATTATTGCGGGCACTAACCCCTGCTCGTCATATTTAATCTGATCAATTAAATCCATAAGTCCTCGTCATTTACATACTACTTTCTTTTTCCCTTATTTTTTCCCCAGAATTTCTGGAGGTCAGCTTCTTTGCCAAAAAACTCCTCTTGTTCTTTTTGGGGAAGGAGTGTTACGAATTTGTGGGCAGCAGGAAGAATATAAGGGCTGATAATTGAATCGGTTACTATCAAAGTATCTGCAGGGTAGTTTAGCATCAAAATGACAACTGTCATACAACCCAAAGTAAGCCCTTTAAGTATTCCTATGGATATACTTACAAAGCGATCAATCACACCAAAATGTATTTGTTTAAAAATGCCATCCAGAAATCGTCCAATCAAAGAGACAATACCAAAGGCCAAAAGAAAAACAACCACAAATCCTACCGCTCCCGCAAAACTTTCCGGAAAAACTTTTTCGGGAAAAACCTTACCGACATCCCAATAGTTTCGGCCGGCAATCACAAAGGAGAGGATAATGGCTGCTAAAGAAAAAATTTGTTTGCTCCCCCCCCGAAGAGAGCTTAAAAAATAGCAGGCAATGAGAAAGATAAGAAAAACAAAGTCAAGAAAGTTTGGAGCCACTATCGTCTTCCTTCCAACCCCTATAAGTGCACAAACCAAGGGCGGGCTATTGTGAAAGCTCTTCTTTTACAATTTTACTCAGAACGCTCCCTGATGCTCTCCCGGTTAATTTTTTGGTGAGAATCCCCATCACCTGCCCCATTGATTTCATGTCTTTTGCGCCCACCTCCGCAATAACCATCCGGGTTTCTTTTCTAATCTCCCCTTCGCTCATCTGTTTGGGGAGAAACTCTTTTATAATTTCCATCTCGGCTTTTTCTTTTTCAGCCAAATCATCCCGTTTCGCTTTCGTAAACTCTTCAATTGCTTCTTCCCGTTTACGAAGCATCCCAAAAAAAACCTTATGCACATCCTGCTCCTCAACCGGTTTCCCCTCTTTCTCCTTGTTGGTGAGTTCGGCCATCATCATCCGAATAGTTCCCGTGCGAAGGGAGTCTTTATTTTTCATGGCCTTATGGAGTTCAGAACGAAGTTTTTCTTTCATAACACCTTCCTTACATTTCCTTTAAAAACACCAAAACGCAAAAACGTTTTTATGACTTCCCCTTAGCCAACTTTCTCGTTAGCCGTCGATACCTTTTAATCTTTCTCCTTAAAGCCGTAATCGTCTTTTTATCTTTTTTGAGGGCAGCGTTTTTCTCCTCTTTTAAGTTCTTGATTCTTTTTTTTAGGCTGCCTATGGTATGAACTTTCGTTTTTTTCCCTGGTTTCTGAGGTTCTCCCCGGGCCTCACGGATAGCATGAATAAGCTCCTCTTTTTTCATCGCGTGGACGCCGGTAATTCCTTCGTACTGTTTAGCAATTTCCCTCAGTTTAGTTGCAGTTAACTTTTCCAAATCCTTCTCTTCCATCGCGTCACCTCATTTCTTTTTTAGGCTTATTGAATCACATTGTCCTCCCCCCTGTATTACTTAAGCAGTTGAACAAACCCTTTGAGGTTTTTTAGCGTAAAACCATCTTTAGGCTTCGTTCCATTTCGATCCAAATAATAGGCCTTCATGCCCAACTTTTGAGGAACTAAAAAGTCAAATTCATAATGGTCTCCAACATGAATTATCTGAGAAGGGGAAACCCCCATTATGTCGCAAATCTTTTTATAGAATTGTGGGATCTTTTTAACCTGTCCAAAATCTGAAGTAGCTGAAAATATCCGCCTGAAATAAGGACTGATTCCCGTTTCCTTTATTTCCATTTCCACAAACTCCCGCGCTGCGTTGGAGGTAACAATAAGTTCAAAGTCTTCTTTCAATTCCTCCAGCACTTCTTTTACTTCAGGGAAAAGTCTAATTTCCTTGCGGTGTTCTTCCAGCAAGCCTTTCCAATCACCCGGAAGATCAAAAAAATCAAACCAGTGCTTAATATCATACCAAATAAGAGCGCCATCCCCAACTCGTTCATATTCGCCCATTACCTTTGCTGTTGCTTGTTCAAGGGTGATGTGATTTTTTTGGGCATAAAGCTCCGGGATTCCCCTTTCCCATACTAAGTTGATATACGTAGGTTCAACCAGGGTGCCATCTAAGTCAAAAGAAATGAGTGTGGTATTCTTCATTGGGAACTAATCACCCGAACACATGTTTTGCGATAATAGACCAAAAGAAAATAAACCCATTTTTTATCGTAAATCCTATTTTATAGCTTTAACTTAGTTAAAATTCTAATGTATGTCAATGAAAATATGTCGGGAGTTTCCAACGTGTTAGGAGTGATGAATGCGAAGCGCTATTACAAAAAATTTCCTTAGCCCCTTCAATTAAAAGCCTGCTAAATCTTGAAATCCTTTTAAGAGTCACAAGGGTTAACAATCTGTTTACCCACGTTATTCCACTTCCCGCTTCCCCTTTTGACAGTTTTATCAGGGAAGGCGACCAAAAAAGTGAATCACTTAATAACAGAGGCTTTCACTTGACAAATGAAAAATTTTCTATATTATTAAATAATAAAATCCAATTGTTATAAAAATATTTTAAACCATGACAAGAATTTTTATTTATTCTATTATGATCTTATTGTTTTTTGGGGGTCCCTTTTTCGGACTCGGCCAGGAAAATTATCACATCACTAGCATCCAATATTGGTCAGCCCCAGACCACACCAGCATTCTTCTGGATGTAAGCGGCAAGGTTCCTTACAAACCTTTCTCATTAGATAATCCCAACCGATTTATCGTTGATTTTGATAACACAACTCTTTCTTTCCCCAATCAGGATATCACGATAAAAGATGGAATTGTTAATCAAATCCGATTTGGAAATTTGGAAAAGAATATTTTAAGAGTTGTCTTTGATGTTGTTCAGCCTGTTGAGCAACATATCTGTTTTATTGAAAATTCCCCAGAGGAGAAACCGCAACGATTATCAATCAATCTCTTCCGACCGGATCTGAACAATGGTGCTGATAAAAATCGGGCAACAATGCTTTCCGAAGCAAAAAATAAGAAATTAATTGTGATTGACCCAGGTCATGGTGGAGAGGATCCGGGAGCGATTGGGCCAAGAACAACCAAGGAAAAGGATATTGTTTTGAACTTCGCCCGGACGTTAAAAAAGATGTTTGATGAAAAAACAGGATATCAAACCTTGCTAACCCGAAATGGAGATTATTTTCTCCCCTTAAAAGAACGGACAAAAATAGCCGAAAATTACCATGCTGATCTCTTTATCAGTATCCATGCTGACAGCAACCATATAAAGCAAACTCAAGGGACTTCAGTATATTGCCTATCTCTAAAGGGAGCAAGTGATGAAGCGACCCGTTGTTTAGCGGAAAAAGAAAATTCCTCAGATTTAATTGTTGGCATCCCTTTTTCAGAAAATGATGACCTCAACCTTACTCTACTCGACTTAGCTTTAACCAACAACATCAATTCCAGTCTCCGTTATGGAGCTTTGATTCTGAGAGAGATAGAAAAGGTTCACGCCATAAAATTTGAAAAACCAAAGCAGGCTGCTTTCAGGGTCTTAAAAACTGCAGAAATGCCTTCGGTGCTCATCGAGATTGGTTTTATTAGCAACCCAGTTGAGGAGAAAGCCTTAAAACAGACCGAGTTCCAGAACCAGATGGGACAAGCGATTTTAGCGGCTACTGATCAGTTTATGAACCTTATGGCACAAAAAGATACGTCACATCAAAACAAAGAATGGAAAGCACATGCTTCGCGCTCGCAACCATAGTCGTCAACGCCTGTTTAAATGTGAAGTTCTATAATATCTCCATCCTCCAAAAAATGATCTCTTTGAACTCGTTGGCCTTTATATTTTTCTGAACCCCAAATACGAGCATACAGAAGCTTCTCAACAAAATCTTTATGAATCGCGGCAGCAAAGTCCAAAACTGTGCTGCCCTTCTTTAAAATGACCGGATGTTTTAAATCCGGCTCTTTTCCCGGGGTTTTTGTATACGCCCTGATAATCTTAAGAAACGTGAAAATCTCGTTCTTCAAGTTCTCCAGCTTTTGCCCCTGCGCTGTTGAGACAGCAACGGGGTGAAAAGCGGAAAATTTTTCTTGAACCAGAAGAAAGTTTTTTGCTGCTTCTGCTGCATCGAGCTTATTTCCAACGATCATCATTTTTTTTCCCAAAAAGATAACATCTTCCGCATTAACCGTCCATTCAGGTCTAACTTTATATTTTTCCAGTTCTTCCAGTAACAGTTCTACCTGAATTCCCGGTCCATCAATAAGATCAACTATCAGAAGCAAAGCATCGGCATTCCGAACAACATTTATGAGCCAACCCCGAGCCGATTCATCGAAAACAGAGGGGATATCCACCAACTGAATCTTTATATCTTTATACTCCATCATTCCAGAGACGGGGGAATGAGTAGTATAGGGATACTCACCAACTTCAGGTCTTGCTTGGGTTAAGCTACCAACCAGCTGGGACTTCCCCGCATTAGGGAACCCTATTAATACAACCTGCCCTGCCCCACTTCTTATCACGTCAAAAAGTTGGCCGCGTTTCCCTCCTGATTTTTTTAGGGTATCTTCTTTCAGCTGGGATATTTTGCGCCTTAAATCAGCCCGAAGTTTGTCAGTTCCCTTATGCTTGGGCATTATCGCGAGCATGGTTTCCAGGGCAAGAATTTTCTCGGAAGGATTTTTTGCCTGCCGATAATTTTTTTCAGCATCATAATACTGCGGAGTGAGGTTTGCGGGCATGGGGATATTAAGGAATAGCAGTATGTTTGCGTCTTAAAATCTCTATATTAAGGTCATGGACCTTGTCTTTTGCTCCCTGGGATTCGGGATTGATTTTGTAAACTGTTTTATATTCCGCGAGCGCGTTTTCTAAATCCCCCATCTTTTCGTAAACCCGAGCTAAGTTAATCCGGTAGGCGAAGTTTTGAGGAGCAAGCTGAATTGCTTTCTGGTAGTGGTGAATGGCTTCATCAAATTCCTTATTTTTAGCCAGAAGAGAGGCCAACTTGTCATGGAGGTCTGCTTTATTAGGTTCTACCTTTAAAATTTTCTGATACGCTTCTAGCAGTTTTTTCTCATTATTCGTCCTTACATAGAGATCGGCCAAAGAATTAAGGGAGTCGACGTCACGAGGATTAATCTGGAGTGCTTTTTCATACACCTCGATCGCCTCATTCAGTTTTCCCATTTTTTCTAAAGATTGGGCTAAGTTCTTTCGGTATTCATTATTTTCTGGAGCTAATACAAGAGCCTTTCGGTAATGGGTTAGCGCCTGTTCTCGCTTACCCAGTGCATCATAAAGCACCGCCAGATTATTTTCTACCAAGTGGTTTTTAGACTCAACACTAAGAATCCGCTCATAAACATTAACCAGTTTTCTTTTGTCATTTTCTTTTTTAAGAAGATCAGCTAATGCATAAAGCGTATCCCGATCATTGGGCTTAAGTGAGAGAAAATTTTCATACTCATTAACCGCCTCATTCTTCTTGCCTGCTTCATAATAACAGCTGGCTAAAGCCTTTCGGAAAGTCGGGTCTTTGGAACTAAGCTTCACCGCCTTTTGCAAAGATTCTATCGCCTTATTCCATTCTTTTTTCTCCTGGTAAATAAATCCAAGGTTGTTGTAAAGCGTGGCATTTTTGGGTTCAAGCTTCAGAAGACGCTCATACGTGTTAATCAGGTTATCAGTATCTTTTTTTGCGCCATAAAGGTCGATCAAGGTATAAAGGACATTTTTGTTCTGGGGATTTTGAGAGAAAACCTTTTCATATTCTTTGATAGCTTGGGGGTAATTTTTATTCTGTTCATATACCTTGGCAAGATTGGTCCTAAAATCAGCATCCCTGGGATTAATATCCAGAGCTTTATTATAGGCCCCTTCAGCCATCTTAAAATCCCCTTTTTTAAAATATGCATAGCCTAAGTTGTTATAAACAGTAGCATTTTTTTGGTCAAGTTTTACAATTCTCTCATAGGTCATTATAAGACCGTCGTTATTTTTGGTTTTCGAATAAAGGTCTTCCAGACTCAGAAGATTATCCATATTTTTTGGATCTGCTTTTACTGCTTCCTCATAAGCTCTGATAGAATCTTGCAGGTCCTTTGCCGCTTTATACGTTTCCGCCAGACGGAGATTTATTTCTGAATTTTCAGGAGATATTTTTTTTGCAAATTGGTAGCATTTAATTTTTACCTTACCCTCTTTCTGGGCATCTCCCCAAGTCAACCAATCTGCCGCAGTTAAAGCTACTTTTATACCGATAGAGCCAAAGGCTTCCCCATTTTTATGAAAACTAAGACGGAATTCTTTTCCCTGCCCATCGCGGGAAGATTTCAAAGTTGCCTCAACCATTTTATTAATCTCAACTGATGCATTCAACCCTATATCAGACTGGATGTTTTCGATCTCTGCATTTATGCCGCGGTTAAAAAACACACTGGTGTCAACATCCACTAAGTTTAGTTTATCCCCTGACTGTACTTCTACAATACCTTGGTCGGGAAGCTCCTTTTCTTTTCCGTTTAAATCTATTGTCACATGGTGCAACGTCGGCTTTGTCTTAAAAAAAGAACTCCCTCCTTGTATAACCTGATCAACAAAGTCCGGAAAAAAAAATAAAAGCAAAAATCCCGCGAGCGTAATTGCGCCCAAAAAAAAGAAAATAATGGTTGTGATTGAAAATCTTTTTTTGGGTGAAGAGTCAAATTCACCATGTTTTCTGCGAAACTCATTTTTTTTGGGTGAAGAGTCAAATTCACCATGTTTTCTGCGAAACTCATTTTCCATAATTTCCCTCTGACCATCTAATTTTTATTTTCTCCAATCCCGCGGCTCAGATTACCACTTAAAAAGCTGCTGCGTTTGATAAAAGTAGTTGCACTTTTTTTCTGCGCAAGAACTGTTTTTTATGGCGTCATCATTAAGACAGAATAATTTCCTACTTTTTTTACCCGCAATCTGCCCGAAAATTAGTAATTAGTATTGAAAAATTAAAATTAGATTTTATCACAGAATAATTGATTTACCTATTACAAAAATATATACTCCCTTTCAACTATCTATCAGGCTGTTGAAAAACTGTTTTCGCACCTAAAAGGTGCGTCTAACCAAGGTGAATTGCAGGGGGTTCGCCCCTTTTAGGATGCACATTCTATTTGGCATGACTTTTCCCAACAGCCTGTTTGCAGGGGATTTTTGGTCAAATTTTTCAAGCTCTTTGCCCTGTTGACATAGTCCCCCCCTTAACTAGTTTTTCTATTACCGTGAGAGTTTCATGGTGAAAACATTACCTCACTCTCCTACCCAAGCGGAAATTGATTTAGACGCCTTGGCGTTTAACGTAGCCCAAGTCCGAAGGTTAGGGGGAAAAGGGAAAAAAATTCTTGCTGTCGTAAAAGCCAATGCCTACGGTCATGGCGCAATTGGTATTGCCCGTGAACTGGAGGCGCTGGGGGTAGATTTTTTGGGTGTTGCCTTTATTGAAGAAGGAATTAAGCTTCGTAAAGCCGGCATCCAAAAACCCATTTTGATTTTAGGGGGGATTTTTCCCTTTCACGTTAAAAAAATTTTTACCTTTAGACTCACTCCCGTGGTCTTTGACCTTGCTTTAGCCCGTGCCCTTGACGCTGAAGGGAAAAGACAAAATCACGTGCTTCCGGTTCACATTAAAATAGACACGGGTATGAACCGGTTGGGGGTCCCGTTTGACCAAACAGAAAATTTTTTCACCAGTCTTCAATCAGTTAACTTCTTAAAAGTGGAAGGTGTTCTTTCCCATTTTTCTTCTGCCCATCTTCGGGATAAAGAGAGCAGAAATTATACGGCTGATCAAACGAAAAAATTTAAAAAATCATTATCCCTTGTAAGAAAGCTCCATTTTGATCCTCCCCTGATCCATATGGCCAACAGTTCAGCTATCATTGAAAAATTTATCCCTGATTTCAATATGGTCAGGGCAGGGCTTATGCTCTATGGGGCCTATCCTTCGGATGATCTCAAGGATACTCATCTCTCATTAAAACCTGTTATGAGCCTCAAAACTCACGTCATCCAAATAAAAACCGTTCCCCCAGAAACGCCCATAAGCTATAGCCGTACTTTTTACACGAAAACCGAAAGCCTTATTGCCACCATTGCTATTGGATATGGCGATGGATACCATTATCGGCTTTCTAACCAGGGAAAAATTTTAATTCAAGGTAAAAAGTTGCCTCTCGTAGGTTCAGTTTGTATGGATTTAATTATGGCTGACGTTACCGAACTTCCGGGAGTAAAGCCAGAGGAGGAAGTTGTGCTTTTTGGGCGTCAGGGAGAAGCTACTATTTCTGTCGAAGAAGTTGCCCAATGGGCTGATACCATACCGTATGAAATTCTTTGTGGAATAAGCACTCGTGTTCCACGAATATACAAAAAAGGCGGCACTATGTTCGAGGTTAAAAATTGAGCATAGCAAAGCAACAAATCATTTCACATAAGTTAAGGAGGAATTGCTGTGAAAGAGGTAAAAATTAAACGCGCACTAGTCAGTGTTTCTGACAAAACCGGAGCTATACAATTGGGTCAAACGTTGCATGCGATGGGAATCCAGATTCTTTCAACCGGGGGACGGCTCGATCTCTTCAGGAAGCAGGAATCCCGGTTATGGAGGTATCACGTTATACCGGATTTCCCGAGATGATGGATGGGCGGATAAAAACCCTCCATCCCAAAATTCATGGTGCCTTGTTAGGAAAACGGGATAATGCAGAACATATGAAGCAAATGAAAACCCACGGCATCGAGCCAATTGATTTGGTGGTGGTAAATCTTTATCCCTTTGAAAAAACTGTTGCCAAACCAGACTGCACCCTGGACGAGGCGATTGAAAATATTGATATTGGTGGCCCTACTATGCTACGCTCATCAGCAAAAAACTATCATGATGTGGCCGTGGTAACTGACCCTCAGGATTATGAAAAAATTATCGAAGAGATGAAAAAATCCGGAGGCGCGCTTTCCTTGGAAACCCGTTTTCGTTTAGCCAAGAAAGTTTTTAAATTAACTTCTCACTATGATAAAGCGATCACCGAATATTTAGAAAAAGTTTAAACGGCTACCTCATTGCTAAAGTAAGTAACTGGGGTGATATTTAAAAACAGGTGAAGAGCTTTGGGGGAAAAATGAAAAAAGTACTTGTTATTGGAAGCGGGGGACGAGAACATACGATCGTCTGGAAACTCTCTTCCAGTCCCGAAATAAGTAAGATTTTCTGTGCTCCGGGAAATGCCGGAATTTCCCATCAGGCCCAGTGTATTTCTATACATGCGGAGGACATGCCCGGTTTGGCTAATTTTGCTGAAAAAGAGTCGATTGATCTTACGGTCGTTGGGCCGGAAGGGCCACTTACTATGGGAATCGTTGACTTCTTCCAAAAACGTGGCCTCACTATTTGTGGTCCCAGCGCTCAAGCAGCGGAATTAGAGGGCAGTAAAGCCTTTGCCAAGGAATTTATGAAAAAATATAATATTCCTACTGCTGACCATGCGACCTTCTTGTCCCCGGAACAAGCAAAGAAGCATGTCAAGGAGCGAGGCACTCCTTTAGTGGTTAAAGCTGATGGTCTGGCGGCAGGTAAGGGAGTAATCCTGGCGATGACTGAAAAAGAAGCGCTCGATGCAATCGATTCAATAATGATCAAAAAGGATTTTGGAGCTGCGGGCAATAAAGTGGTTATTGAAAAATTGCTCCGCGGTGAAGAAGCTTCTTTTCTGGTTTTTACGGATGGGGAAACCGTTGTTCCCATGCCCTCCTCCCAGGACCACAAAGCAATCTATGATGGCGATCAAGGCCCCAATACGGGAGGGATGGGGGCCTACTCTCCTGCTCCCGTGGTAACACCAGAGATAAGCGAAAAAGTTATGAAAAAAATAATGATCCCAACTATTAAGGGGATGGCTGCGGAAGGCAGGAAATACAGGGGAATTCTTTATGCAGGTCTGATGATTGATAAAGGGGAACCATGGGTGCTTGAATTTAATACCCGGTTTGGGGATCCTGAGACACAACCCCTGCTGGTAAGAATGAAAAGCGATCTCCTTCCTGTTTTGGAAGCCACGATTGCGGGTACCCTGCAGGAAATTAAAATCGAATGGGATGCGAGACCAGCCGTCTGCGTTGTCATGGCATCATCCGGTTACCCCGGAACATACGAAAAGGGAAAAACAATTTCCGGGCTGGAGGCAGCCGAACAGGTAAAAGAGGCTTTTGTTTTTCATGCAGGCACTGCCTGGGAAAACGGAAACATAGTAACAAACGGAGGGAGGGTACTGGGAGTCACTGCTCTTGGAGACACCATCCAAGAAGCTATTAACCAAGCATATAAAGCAGTATCAACGATCGCTTGGGAAGGTGCCTATCATCGGAAAGACATTGGTGACAAGGCGCTTAAAAGGAAATGATCCTCATGTATGTAAAATATTTTTTCATTTGAGACGCTGGTAAACTAAAAAACGGTTATAACCATGAAAGAAAAAAAGTGGATTGAAGAGCGAAAATCGGTTTTACTCAAGGATCTCATCCAGCAGATGCTTTTGGCCAGACTATTTTTTAATGACCTTTATGATCGTTACAAAAAGTCTGGCCACTTCGCTTTCAAAGCTTTAGAACTCTGGATTGGAACCGAAAACAATAAAGGGTCTCTGTGGAATTTGAAAGACAGCTCCCATGTTCTTTTTCGCAAAAATATTTCCAAACAACGTTTCTACGAAAATATATTCGACTGGACCCTCGGTTCAATTTTCCATGAAGGGATGAAGTTAAAAGAAGACGTTTATATTATGGAAGTTTATCGAAAGTGGGGAAATGTCTTTACCGAAAGCAAAAAGATTCCTGCCGCTGTAAATCTGGCGGAGTTGTGCGAGGAATATAAAACGATAATAAAAAGAGCACAAGAGAGTATCGCTCAAGAAATAGATAGTCTCCGGTACCTTTTTACTAAAGCGATGGATCAACTCCAAACAATCATCATTCAAAACAAAAATGATGGGTTGCTCATCCGTTTTTTAGTAGAAGCGGAAGACCAGTTTGATCGTGTTTATGGTGAAGGATCACTTAAATCTTTTTTTGAAAGCATCTATGACCGAGGCTTAATTGATGCTTACCTTAAGGTGGGGAAAAATTATCGAGAAGGGGGTTGGTATCACGAGGCCTTAGGGGCGTTCACGAAAGCGTTAAGCCTAAGCCCCCAAAATAAAGAAATTAAAAAAGAGCATGAACTAATCCAGAAAAAACTGGAGCCCGAAGAATAGATAAGTTTTTCTTTTAACAATTATCACAATAGTTGAGGTGCCATGGAAAAAAAATTAGTCAGTATCGTAATGGGAAGCGCTTCTGATATGCCGGTCATGGAAGAAGCGATTAAGATGCTCAAGGAATTAAAAATTGGTTTTGAGGTCATGGTAACCTCCGCCCATCGTTCCCCTGAACGAACATCTCGATACGCCCGCAATGCTTCGGATCAGGGGATAGAGGTGATCATCGCTGGAGCTGGTCATGCTGCCCATCTTGCGGGAGTAATCGCAAGCAATACCTGTCTGCCCATTATTGGTGTTCCGATAGATTCTTCATCCTTAAACGGCCTTGACGCTTTACTTTCCACGGTTCAGATGCCACCGGGGGTTCCCGTGGCCACTATGGCGATCGGTAAATCAGGGGCAAAAAACGCCGCTCTTTTTGCCGCTCAGATTTTGGCAAACAAGTACTCAGAAATAAAAAAAGAAATTGAAGATTATCGAAAAAGACTGCTGGCGGAATTAGAGGAAAAGTCAAAAAAGATTGAAAAAGAATATGAATAAACGATTGTTACTTGCCCATAATGTCCTTTGTGGCTGAGGTGTTTGAAAAACATCGAGGTTTTGATTTTAATCACTTTTCTTTTTTGGGAAGAGCTTTTTCAAGGGCAAGGATTGCATTCTTTAATTCAGAAAATTTCTCAAGGGAAATAGTTATTCCCTTCTTTGTGGGGCGCATTTCCTCTCCATCATCAGGACGGTAATAAACTCTCAGATCAATAAGGTCTTTCCCTTTAAAGTTTGTTAGAGAAATTCTAACTTCTTCAAACGAATTTTTTTCAAAGCTGGCAATTACTTCACTCATTTCTTGCAGCCCCCTATTTAATCTTCATAAATTTTAACCAATTGTGATCTTTTATATTTTTCGATTCTTCGCATCGATAAGATAATTGGTTCGGATTATATATATAACTCATAAACCACTGTCAAGAAATTACTCAAAAAAACATTTTAATCTCTGAAAAAATCTTATATATTTTCTTAGTTAGATGTGCCCGAGTAGCCAACCAATAATCAAAAGTATAAAATAATTTGTTTTCAGGTAGCTCATGATCCGGATATTAATGGTAGATAACTACGATTCTTTCACGTATAATTTGGTGCAACTCATCATGAGCAATGCCTCGGTAGAAATGAAGGTTAATCGGAATGACCAATTGAACTTAAACTCTATCAACGATTTTGCTCCCGATGGCATTGTAATCTCACCTGGTCCAAAAGCGCCTCAAGATGCCGGGCTTTCTAAACATATAATAAGAATGTTCAGCGACAAAGTGCCCATTTTGGGGGTGTGTCTCGGGATGCAATGTATAAATGAAGTTTTTGGCGGAGAAACTCGGGAAGCAGATCTACCGGTCCATGGGAAAACCAGTCTTATTTACCATAATAATAAAAATCTCTTTCTTCATCTTCACAACCCCTTAAAAGTAGCCCGGTACCACTCCCTCATAATTGATAAGATCCCCTCGTGTTTAGAGATTGACGCCTTTACCGAGCAGGGGAATATCCCCATGGCCATTCACCATAAAAAATATCCGGTTTTCGGGGTGCAGTTCCATCCTGAGTCTTTTTTGACCGAGGGAGGGAGAACAATAATTAAAAATTTTTTAACTTTTTTAACAGCATGAACCTTTCTAAAATCTTCCCCTCCATAAAATCTTTTCGCCAAAAAACGCTCGATCACTTTATTGATCCAGAATTGATATTTCCCCAGGTGGAGGCGAAAGACCTACTCTGCCCTCCTTTGTGGGAAGGGAAACCGTGATAATGCTCAATATGCCTATATCGGCATCAACCCTTTTCTTAAAGTCAAACACAATGGAACTAAGGCTACCGTGAACTTTCATAACAGGGACGGAAGCCTTGCTGTTGATCCTTTTCACCTCCTTGGGGAAGCTCTCAATTTTTACCCCTTGAAAACTTACCCCTTTCCCCTCTCATTATGGGGGGCGATTGGTTACCTTTCCTATGATGCTGCCCACTTCATTGAAAACCTACCCAAAACCACCATTGATGATTTGAATATGCCTATGATGGAAATGGCTTATTATCAAGACATGCTCATCTTTGACTATCAACAAAAAACCATCTTCCTGGTTCAAGTGGATATCGGAGACGGATTTAATGATCCTAAGGATATTCAAGCAGTGTTCAAAAAAAGAAGAGGGGCATTCGGTAATTATGCCGTTGAATCACCAAAATCCTGTTGCCGTGAGGAAGAATATGTAAGTTTAATTAAAAAAATAATTGATTATATCAAGAAGGGGGATGTATATGAGGTTAACCTCTCCCATCGGTTCGAGGCACAATACCACGGTGATCCGTACGGCATTTTTTTCAATCTTTTTCAAATCAACCCTGCTCCTTTTTCCGCTTTCCTGAACTTTGGCGATACTATTATCCTCTCTAATTCACCGGAGAGATTTCTCAAAGCAGACGGAGATCAGGTAGAAACCCGCCCCATCAAAGGTACTATGTGCCGAGGAAAAACAAAAGAAGAGGACCAAAAAAACCGTCTCCTGCTTGCCAGTTCAGAAAAAGAAGATGCCGAGCTATCAATGATTGTAGATTTATTAAGGAATGACCTCGGCAAGGTCTGTGACTACGGGAGTGTGCGGGTTCGGGAACATAAAAGGATCGAGGGATTTTCTAATGTTTGGCACCTCATTTCCATTGTGGAAGGCAGGCTAAGAAAAGAGGAGAGCTATGCTTCGCTTATCCGGGCCTGTTTTCCTGGAGGATCAATCACTGGTTGCCCAAAGATAAGGAGCATGGAGATTATTGATGAATTGGAAAAGTATGCTCGCAATCTTTATACGGGTATGATTTTTATCGGCAATGATCATCGTTTAGATTCGAGCATTGTGATCCGCACGATCATTGCTAAAACCGACCACCTTTATTTCAATGTTGGTGGAGCTGTTGTTTATGACTCGATCCCGAAAAGAGAATATGAAGAGACGCTTGAAAAAGCCCAGAGCATAATGAAGGTATTATTATGAAAATATTTTTCAATGGTAATTATTACGCGGAAAATAAATCCTTAGTAAAAGTCTTTGATCGAGGTTTACTTTTCGGAGATGGTATCTTTACCACGCTCAAAGTAGAAAATTCGGTTCCCCTGTTTCTGGATCATCATATTGCTCGCCTCCGATCTCCTGTCAATTTTTTGGGATTAAATTTTCTGACCCGGGTTTGCCCGCAATCATCACCCGGCTTCTTAAAAAAAACCAGCTAAAAAACGCACGGGTAAAAATCATAGTGAGCCGGGGATGTGACTTTAAAAACCGGATCTATAATTATGAAGGCGAGAGCTTCCCACCATGCTGGTTTTAGCTTTTCCTTTGGTTCCTCAGCCCCTTAGCCAGTAAGTTTATGTATCTCGCCAGAGCTACGCGGGAATGAGTCTATCTATCAGCACAAGACCATCAGCTACCTCCCCAATCTTACTCATAAAACCATTGCCCAAAAAAATGGTTTTGATGATGTCATCATTCTTAATTGGAAAAGCAAGTCCTGGAAACGTCAACCGCTAACCTCTTTTTTATCATTAAGGACAAAATTATTACCCCTCCAAAAGAACTTCCGCTTTTAAATGGAATTATGAGACAAAATCTCCTTGCTCTTGGGTCTATCAAAAATTATAGCTTTCTCGAAGACTCTTTGACCCAGAAAGAACTAAAAAAAGTTGAAGGATGCTTTCATTACCTCAGCTATCCTCGAAATTTGCCCGGTAAAACGAATTGAAGACAAAGAATTTTCCCCTGAAAAGCCAAAAGTCATTCAGGAAGAATGGCTCCGTATACGACGTTTTTGCCTTCAGAAAGGTTAGGCTCGTGCTTTTTTAAATCATCTTTCAGTTTCCTCATTTATTAATGGCGCTCTCTACAAAGCGCTTGACGATCGCTCTGCATCCAATAATTTTGTGAAACAGTTTTTCAGAAATTTTTCTTAAAAAATCAGAATTTTCCCGATTGACAATTAAGGTGGGGAGGATAGAAAAATAAAAGCCTCGGCTTAAAAACCTCACCCAAATGGTGAGGTTTTTAAGCTTCCGGATAATTTATTTTTTTTGGCATATAATTTGTATTTGTTAAAACCACGGTCTCTGATGTAAACTATATGTAGGGGTTTTTAATGCTTCTTACCCTGCATGAGCAAACCATAGCTGAAAAAAATCATTTAATATCGTCCACATCAAACCATAGTGGGATAAATCGTAAAAAAAATAACTCTATAAAAAATACTTTATTTGTATTAAAAATTTTTATCAATTGTTTAAATGATTATTAATCTTTCCCTGGGCCTTGATGAAACAATTTTAGAGAAATTTTCCTTTTTTATGCTCGGCAGCAATTATTTCTTTATTGATTTTTTGATTGTATTCCTCAGGCAATTAAACGTTTCCGAATTCTCAATCGACATAGACGCTAACCTACTAAAATGCTTCTTTCCTATCTTTGCCCCCCTTAATACAGGAGGCAAAGCTGAGTTTTCTTATAAGTATGGAGCAATTGGGAAAATATTAAGTAAAATTTCGAAAAATTAAAAGGGGGTGATAATCGTCTGAGCAATAATAGTTAGCGAATGTTTATTTCAAGATTTTTTTTATTACAAGGAGGTCCCTAGGAATGGAGAAGCTACTACTATTTAATCCAAGTAAATGTACCGGATGTAAAACCTGCGAAATGGCATGTTCCCTCAGCCAGACAGGGGTTTGTAACCCAGCCAGTTCCCGGAGAAGACTTATCTCCTTTGATGATGCTATTCTTGATGTGCCGATGCAGTGTATGCAATGCGGCAACGCCGCCTGCATGAACATTTGCCCGACACAAGCCATTTACGTAGACCCTGAAACCAATGCAAAAATAAAAAATCCCGATAAGTGTATTGGCTGTAGGATGTGCATGATTGCCTGTCCTTTTGGGGCGATCTCTGTGGATCCACTCACCCACAAAATAGTCAAATGCGATCTGTGTCTTGGCGATCCGGCGTGCGCGAAATTCTGCCCGACCGGAGCGATTGAGTACGTCCCTGCTGATGCGTACAGCTTGACCAGACAGCGTGAGGCGATCAAGGAAATCTCCAAGATGTTGAGCACGATCGCGAAAGGAGGTGCGTGATATGTACGGCAATAGTGGAAAAATGGCGAAAATTGATCTTAATAAAGGCACCTTCACGGTTGAAGATACCGACCTCAGACCTTAGAAGTATTTGGGAGGCAGAGCCCTCAACCACATCCTTCTTTTTCGGGAGACTGATACGGCAAAAGTCAAACCTTTTGACCCTGAGAATGTGATCGTCTTTGGCGCTGGCCCCTTGGGTGGTACCAACTCCGCCCAATTCGGGTCGGTTTCAATCCACTTTTATCGCTCCGCTGCCTTACAGTGGATGGGGAGATAGTAATGTGGGAGGAGCCGTAGGACCTCAGCTTAAGTTCGCGGGCTGGGACAACTTGGTAGTCAAAGGGAAAGGCTGCTGAGCCTACCTACCTTTACATTGAAGATGACAAGATCGAATTCCGCTCCGCCAAAGACTTGTGGGGAAAAGGCATTGATGAATGTATGCACACACTGCACACGCGGCACTTGGGTTCTGAGTTCTTCCTGGATCGGGCCTGCGGGTGAAAACCTGGTGAGGTTCGCCATGCTTCGTACCCATCGGACCCAGCAGTATGGGACGACAGGTGGCCGGTGCGGTGATGGGCTCCAAGAACCTCAAAGGGATCGTGATTAAAGGTATGAAGGGCGTGAAACTTGCTGACCCTAATAAATTTTTCGAGCTTTCTCTGCAGTGTCAAAGAGATCTGATGGTACCAAATTTCGGCATGGTCCACAGCCTCACCTACCAGGTAATGTCCAAGTACGGAACGCCAGGCCTTACCCGGCTGATCGGGCAAACCGGCATGGTGCCGATCAAGAACTGGAATGAATGTGGTTTGTGGCCGCAGGATGGGGAATTAGTGGAATACATCGGGGATAAAGTATGGCAACGAAACGATGCCTGCTACACCTGTCCGGTGCACTGCCATGGTGCCTACCGGGTGGAAGATCCCGTTTACGGCTGCTTCAAGCGTGGGCCGGAGTACTAAACTACCTGCGCGTTAGGTCACAAATGTCTTGAACCCCGGTCACCTGTCGTTCTGAAAATCAATGCCCTCTGCAATGACCTGGGAATGGACACCGTCGAGACCGGAAATCTGTTTTCGACCCTGATGGAATGGACCGAAAAAGGCCTCATTGACGACAAATTTACTGATGGCGTGCATATGAGTTGGGGAAACGGAGATGGCATGATCGCCTTAGCCGAAAAGATCGGTAAAATTGAAGGCTGCGGCAAGAAACTCAGCGAAGGACCTTACTGGCTGGCCAAGGAGATGGGCGAGGAAGCGATGAAGTACGTCTACGATCAGAAGGGCATGTGCGCGACCGGCGTGGAAACCCGATCTACCATCGGCTCAATGCTGCAGTTTGCCCTTCTTGTGGTTCCCACCATCTGTCCGGCTTACCCACGGCAGAATGGGTTAATATTCCGGCAATCGCGGTACACCTTACGGGATTCGCTGAAGCCGGGGGCATCAGGCTATATCACCCTGGAGGGTATAGCCAGGTTAGTACAGTTCTATGAAAATCTTTTTGAACTGCCTGACTCACTGGGAATCAGGAAATTTAACTTCGGTCACTTGGGATTCTGGCATGACCGACCAGAGGACATAGAAAAAATGTGGGACTATCTCACTAAGGCGCTCCTCTATGCGACCGGAACCAGCTTTACGAAAGGAACAATTCACGCTGGAAATCGGTGAGCCAGCCTATCAGATCGAGCGAGCGGTCATCACGATGCGCGGGATCCGGCGGCAAGACGACATGCCGAACTGGAAGTGCCTCAATCAGGAATGTCCCGGTGAACATCCCG
>CAVSIB010000022.1:0-15256 GCA_963727835.1 uncultured delta proteobacterium | reverse complement strand
TTTTAACTGATAAAAATCATCTTCTTAAAAAGAGGAAAGATTTGGTCTGAAAGAAAGATAAAAAAAAGGAGGAGTATCATGAAGGATAAGAGTTTTATTATTATTAATTTGTTTTAGTTTGTTGTTTTCTTTTTCCCTCCCGGCATGGTCGGAAGATAAAGACAAGGAAGCTGATTCTACTGCCTATGACTTGGGTGAAGTGCTTGTCACGGGGGGGAAAGTCCCGACCTCTATGGAAAAACTGCCATCACTACTGAAATAACGGCCGAGCAAATCCAAGCCACCAACAGCCACGACCGTGGCGGAGGCTCTGTCCCATGCCCCTGGGGTTAGGGTTACCACGGGTTATAAAAACCAGCCGAACATTTCCCTGCACGGGTTTGATCAAACCCGGATATTGGTGCTCATTGATGGCGTGCCTTACTATGAGTCGAAATATCATATCTTGACTTGAATCAGATTCCTACGGATGCTGTTGATAAGATTGTTGTTACTAAAGGCGCGGCCTCGGTTCTCTATGGAGCAAATGCCGAGGGCGGGGTAGTCAACATTATTACCAAAAAAGCGGTTGCTACCCCCAAACCTTTAGTTTCAGCCACCACTGAAGTGGGTGACGGAGGTTACAACCGTGAAGTTTTTTCGAGCGGGTGGAAGAAAGGAATCTTCAGCTACTGGGTGAGTTACACCCGTGATGAATTACCTTCCTGGCGGCTTTCGGATGATTTTTCGCCGACCATAGGTACCCTTACTTATAGAAGGGTACTTATGGTAATATTACTACCTCCCAAACCCACAAGGAGCTTTTTGAAAATTGCGGGTATCGCGATAATTCGTATGAAAAAAGCAATTCAATTTTTGGCAAATTCGGTATTGAACCCAGCCCGGATTCCGAATACTTTGCGAATTTCTTTTATATTACCCGGGAAAAAGGCGAACCCGTGAGCATTTATAGTAATGATGGTTCCGACCCAAGGCGCCCCGGCATTTTCCCAGTTGGCCACGATTCCCCGCTATGATGATTGGGATATTGACTTAAGCGGTAAACAAAAAATATGTGACCAGTTGACCGTGCAGGGCAAGCTTTTTTATCATGATCATATCGATGACTATTATTCCTATTTTGATAAGCAAATTGACGGCACTGGTATTTATGAACCCGACTGGAACAATGTTAAATCAAGGAGCCGGTATCAAGATAATGTCGTGGGAGGAAAATTTTTTGGAGAATATCAACCAATTTCCTGGGATATTCTCAGGTTTTCCTACCATGCTCAGAGGGATGACCACAAGCAGCGGGATGACGAAAATCTGCCTTTTGCCGAAAGCTGGGCCTATACGAATTCAATGGGACTGGAAAACGAGTTTAACCTTATCAAAAACCTTTCGGTGGTTGCCGGGGTAAGCCGCGACTGGTTCAAAGTTGAAAGGGCACAAAAAGCTATTTATACCTATGACTCAAGTGGGAATATTACTTCCACGGCCTTACGATATGACCAGGGCATACCAAATATGACTGGAACCCCATGGGCGGGCTTAACTACCAGCTTGATCAGGATACCCGGATATTCACCTCAGTGGGTCGGAAGAGCCGTTATCCCACCCTTGAATGAGCTTTATTCCGGCCAGGGAGGAAATCCAGAGTTTACAGTCGGAACACAGTGTGAACACCACCGCGGGCATTGACCATTATTTTGGCAAGGTTGCCTGGGTGGAGGTTGCCTATTTTTATCATGACGTAACAAATTGGATTTCCCGCAATCAGCCCGGCGGTGGGCAATAAGTATGTGAATTTCGGGGGGGTAACAATGGAAGGTTTTGAACTCAATTCCGAATTCTACCTTCCGGTTAAAGATTTAGTGCTCACCTTTGATTACATGTATGACGATGCCCGTGACGATAGCGAAGGACGGGTAACGAATAGAGTTCCTGAGATTCCGCTCCATAAAGTCGATACCGGACTTAAATATATTGTGCCAAGGATCGGCACCAAGCTGAACTTTGACGCTATTTACATAGGAAAATCCTACTACCAGGTCCCTACGATATCGAGACCACAAGCCCATCTAATTTCGAACGGCACCCAGATGACATTTGATTGCCGGATTTCCCAAAAGTTTATGGATCATTTTGAAGCCTACATGGCGATGAACAACATGTTAGACAAGAACTATATGCCGGAGTACGGCTTTCCGGCCGAAGGGAGAACTTGTTTGGTTCGGGTTAACGGCGAAATACTAAGGTTTGTTGTTATGTCAGTCTTAGTGTTATTGATTGCAAGTGACAACATGGCCGGTTTATTTATGGTGACGATATAAAAGAAAAGGAAAGGGTTTGATGCTTAAAAAAATAATACTTTTCATTGGTTTGATTGCCGTAAACTGCTTTTTTAATGGACAAGTCTGGGCGGATGCCCAATCAGTGATTAGCATCACGGGTGAGGTGAAACAGCCTCTCTACATGAGCATGGATGACCTCAAAAAGTTTGACAGCGATTGTGTGCGGCTCAACGAGGTCTCCAAAGACAAGAGTTTTCACGGGGTGTTTTATTTTCACGGGCCTTCCCTCCAAACCCTGCTTGATCTTGCGGGAGTCAGAAAAGAGGCCTCTGCTTTTCCCAAGCTCGTTGACCTGGCGATTGTGGTGCGAAACAAGAAAGGCGAGCAGGTTGTGCTTTCCTGGGGAGAGATATTTTACCGGAACCCGGCGGATATCATTCTCGGCATTGAAGCTACGCCGATCATGCCCAAAAAATTAGGGGATCCCGCTTTTGCTCAGGAAATCGCTCCGAGTATGGTGGATCAGTTAAACGAAACGTTGGCCTTCCCACGCTGGTGGTGGCCAATGATTTTTACACTGACCGGTGTATTGAGGAGGTTACCAATATTGAGGTGGTGAATCTCCATCTGCCATTCAGGGGAAAAAAGGAGAACGCCTTTTTTCGCCGCAATTTACGATTATTGCTGATAAAGCTAAGCCTTAGGAGGTTAAAAAACTTTCTTCCTATCCCCAGATCGAGTATTAGCAAAGCAGGTTGGGGAGGGAAAGGCTTTCATGGGTTTAATAAGTATAAAGGGGTTTCGCTGACGTACTGCTCGAAAAGGCAGGGATCAAGCCGGATTTAAATTCCGTTATTATCGCCTCGCTCCTGATGGATATCGGTCGCTTCTGTCATACGGAGAGCTTTTCCTCGCGCATTCAGGCGAGGAAGTTATGATTGCGGATACTGCGGATAATCAGCCTTTGAAAAAAAATGGCACGTTCATGCTTGTTTTGCCCGATGACCTTTCGGCAGACCGGTGGGTTAAGTCAGTCGATAGGATAGAGGTAATCACCCTGAAAAAAGAACCTAAGGTTTACATCATCAGTATTGGGTGCTCGGAAACAAAACTGATTACTCTCGAAGCGCTCTCTTATCTATCCAAGGCTGATGCTTTTGTGTGTTCCGATGAGCTAAAAAACAGCCTTGCCAGTTATATCGGCGACAAGCCGGTGCTTTTTAATCCGATCCATTCATTGGAACAGATTATTCACAAGCCCAACCCTGACCTTACGCAAGAGGAAAAGGAAAAACTTCTCAAAGAGCAGCGTGCCAAGGAAGTTCAAAAAGTTATTGCTGCTTTGAAGGAAGGGAAAACCGTAGCCTATCTGGAGTATGGCGATCCCGGAGTTTTTGGAAGCGGCCGCTTTTTGAAAGACTATGTGAGCGAAGATAAAATTGAGATTGTTCCCGGCATAAGCGCTTTTAATGTTTCCAATGCGCTCCTTAAAAGAGATCCGACCTGCAAGGGGTCCCTGGTGATTTCAGCGCCCCGAGGACTAAAGAGCAACGAGCCCTTGGTCAAGGCGATTGCCGAAAATGGTGAAACCCTCGTTATCTTTATGGGCTGAAGGAATTGCCCACCCTGGTGCCCTTTTTGCAGAAATACTATGCCGGCACCACGCCGATAAGTTTGGTTTATAATGCTGGTTACACGGAAAAGGAAAAGGTAGTTAGGTCCACGCTCCAAGATGTATTGAAAGCGACTGAAAAAGAAAGTGAAAAATGGTTGGGACTGATTTATGTTGGCCCCTGCCTTAATTAAATCGAAAAATGGTGGCTGTACCCCCACTGTTAAAAAATTGATACTAAGTCTGTTTCCTGCTCCATTACCTTAGGCCCCCTGGTGCTCTGAATGATGCTCTCGTCCAGCACGGATTCCACGTGGACAGAGCCACCCTATCGCATTCAGAGCACCAGGGGGATCTCCTAAAAGAATACTGCGGAGGATAGGCTCCTTCCAAACAGATGTTGCTCACGTGTAGTTGCCTTAATGAAGGATGATCTCATCTAAAATCCTGATCGGGACAAGGGAGGATTCATGTCAATTGCTGATCTTTCTTTAATCAGCTTTTATCTTGCTTTTGGCGGGTACTCTCGTTAGTGTTTTTTCTTGTCTTCTGAAAAAGGAACGCGTAGCCGAAGTATTTTTTGTTGTTGGGTTTTTCTCCCATACGGTGAGTCAAATAACCCGCGCGCTGGTATCTCGGGTTTTTTTTCCCCAACCCCATGTTCAATGAAATCTCCTTTCTTCCCTGGTGCCTTGGTTGCGTTGGCTTGATAGTGCGGTTCTTTAAAAAGGACATAAAATTATTTCCCGATATCATTATACCGGTTTTGTTTTTTTCTCTCATCACCCTGGTTTATCCAAAGGGGATTTCTGCCACCGTTCGCCAAAAATCAGACTTTCTTTTCCCCCCTGTTTTTTGCTTGTGAAGTGCTGGCACATGCCTGTTTTATTATGGGAGCCTGGCTTGCTTTTTTTTACATCCGAAAAAAAATCGAGACCCCGATTTTTCATGATGTGGTGATCTGGGGGTTTGTGTTTTACAGCTCTCTCTCAGGTTTTTGGGGCTATCTGGGCTTATTTAGGCTGGGGAAGTCCCTTTCATTGGGCTGATCGGCATTTGGGATCAGCGGCTATCTGGTGCTACTATGCTGCTTATATTCACTTGAGTTTTGTCGCTCAATGGGATTTACGAAGAAGGGCAGGGATCGCCCTCTTAGGAGTTTTTTTGATTCTTGCGTTTAGCTTTGACTACCAGCTTGCAGAACTGGCACAAATGATAGGAGGAAAAAGTGTTTAAAGCACTATGGCAATTCCTGGCGAATGTGAAGTTGACCCTCTATCTTCTTTTTTTGGTTGCGCTCAATCTGGCTATTGGCGCTCTCTATATCAAATTTTATCCTGATACATTTCGTCCTTTAAACCAGTTGCTTTTTCAAGAATGGCTTAAAGCTTACCCGACCGGCAAGGCCTGGTGGACTTTTTCCCTCTTTTCCTTACTTGCCCTGCTGGGTGTTAACACGTTTGCCTGCACTCTGGAGAGACTCACTGCTCTTTGGTCCAGAAGACAAGAGTATTCTTTTAACCGCTTTTTCTCTAATCATTTCCCCCTCGCTGATGCATATTTGCTTTTTAGTGGCTTTAAGCGGACACGCGCTGAGTGTTTTTTTACGGGACGCACAAGGAATTCCCCATTAAAACCGGAGAGATCATCACCTTGCCTGCTTTTACTCTGGAAATAAAAGAGGTGCGTCCGGTATTCTTTGAGAACCCTCTCTTGCAAAATCCGCTTAAACAGTGTATGGTTGCCTTAGATCTCAAAACCCCTTCCCGGACCTTATCGAAAGAGATCAGTTTTCTCCACCCCTTTTGGTTCAGGGGATGGAGTTTTATCTTAGATGTGGACCAAAAAACTAAGCCTGGTGAGCCCCCTTGTTTTAGACTCCTTATGAAAAGAATATCCGAGGATCAAAGCTGATTTTGTTCGGGCGAAGTGTTCGTCCCTTTTGATGGCCTGGTATTTCCTGCACATTAATCAAAATAAAAAGGAGCCAGTAACATGAATAAAAAGATCGCGATCCTCTCCACATGGCTTTTACTCTTTTTTGTCATTCCTTTGGGATGGGCAGGCGGACTGCCGGTTTTGTCTATTACCGGCACGGTGCAACAGCCTCTGTTTGTAACATTACAGGACCTTGAAAACATGCAGTCACTTACCGTGCGGTATAATGAAGTCGCCAACAGCGAAGGGCATTCCGGAAGGTGACGTGTATTTCCGGGGCGTGCCTTTGAAGAACTTACTTGAACTGGCCTGCGTGCAGAAAGACGAAGACGCAAATTTTTTCAAACCCATAGATTTAGCGGTTGTGGTTAAGAATAAAAAAGGGAGCCAGACGGTCCTTTCGTGGGGAGAGGTGCTGGATCGTAATCCCGGTGACGTGGTGATTGCGCTATCAACTATTCACACTAAGAACCCCAAAGTGGATACCGGCGCTGAAGGCGCCAAACCTTGGTGGGGTTTCCCAAGCTGGTCATTGCTAATGATGTTTTTCCTGATCGCTCCTTAACTGAAGTAAGCCAGATTGAGGTCCTTAGCGTGGCTTCCGGGATTGTTTTCAAAAAGGCAGAAACGCTCTCATCTTCGGAGGTGACGGTTACGGGAGCAGTAAAGGATACCTTTACCCTCAAAAAATTATCTGATTTTCCCCGGATTGACGTGGACGTGAAACAATGGGGCGAGGGAAAGGGAACACCCAAACTAAAAAAGTTTAGCGGGGTGTCTGTCAAGAAACTCATTGAAAAAGCAGGAGTCGCTTCGGATACAAACACGGTATTCTTGGTCTCAGCTCCGGACGGATATCGTTCCCTTATATCATATGGAGAGCTTTTCTTCAATCTGCTGGGAGAGCGCCTGATTATTGCCGATACCGCTGATAACCATCCTTTAGAAAAACTTGGCAAATTTGCATTTGTCGCCCCTGATGGCCTTTCTGCTGGCCGCTGGGTAAAAGCCGTGTCGAAAATAGAGGCCATAACCATTAAGCCTCATGCAAAACTCTACATCATGGGCATGGGCTGTGGTGACACAAGCCTCCTCACCATGGATACCTTGTTTTACCTTGCCCGGGCAGATGCTTTTATCTGTCCGGATGAGATGAAAACTCGGTTTTCTCGTTATATCGGAGAAAAGCCGATCCTGTTTAACCAAAAGGACTACATGGAGTGGGTCTTTAAAAAGAACCATCCTGAGCTTTCTCAAGACGAGCTCCACAAATCGCTGAAGGCCGAGCGGGAAAAGGCGCTCACGGTGGTCAAGGACGCCCTGGCGCAAGGGAAGAACGTGGCGTTTTTGGACTATGGCGATCCAACTATCTATGGCACCTGCTGGCGATGGTTGAAGGCCTCGTTGCCCGAAGAGGACGCGAAGATTGTGCCCGGCTTAAGCGCTTTCAATGCTTCCAATGCCCTTACGGGAAGGGATGTATCCTGCAAGGGTACGGTGGTGATTATCGCGCCGGATGGCTTTAAAAACAATGAAGCGTTAATTAAGGCAATTGCCGATAAGGGTGAAACAATGGCGCTTTTCATGGGGCTGAAGGAGATACCAAACCTGATGCCCACATTGCAGAAGTATTATCCGGACGCCACGCCGGTGGCGATTGCCTATAATTCAGGCCGTAAAGAAAAAGAAAAGCTTGTACGAACCACCTTGGGCGAGCTTACGAAAGTGGCGGCACAAGAGAGTGAAAAATTTATGGGTGTGATCTATATTGGAGGGTGTCTGGAAAACGATGTTAAGGGGTATCATTTCAATTAAAAAGTATCAGAAAAAATGAACCATAACGATGTCAGCAATGGGTTAAAGCGCGAGATCGGTTTTTTCTCGGCCACGATTCTGGTGGTGGCCAACATGATCGGCACCGGGATTTTTACGACTTCGGGATTTATTATTCAAGAACTCAGAAGCCCCGGCTCCCTGCTCCTGTGCTGGATCATCGGCGGCATTTTCGCTCTTTCCGGCGCTCTCTGCTATGGAGAGCTGGGAGCAATGTTTCCCCTCGCCGGGGGAGAATACGTCTATCTACGGGAAAGCTTCGGAAAATTGATGGCCTTCCTTTCCGGTTGGATATCACTGATAGTAGGATTTTCAGCGCCCATAGCCGCCGCCACAATCGCCTTTGCCACCTATTTTTTTCGCGCGTTCCCCAACCTCTTGCCTATGGGCATGAACGCGCCCCTTTTGAGCAGCTCAATCCTGATTATCACTCCAGTCACGATGCTTGCTTCAGTCATGGTTATTATTTTTTCCCTGGTCCATTCCCACAGTCTTTGGTTCGGAAGCCGGGTGCAAAATGTGTTGACTACCTTCAAGCTCCTGTTGATTGTGAGCTTTGTGGCCGGAGGGTTTTTCCTGGGAAAAGGCTCGATGCCGCGCCTGTTCGATACTTCGCAAACCGCTTCGGTTTTTTCGGGCTCGTTTGCGGTCTCGCTGATCTTTATCTCTTTTGCCTACAGTGGCTGGAATGCGGCTGCTTATTTGGGAAGCGAAATTAAAAACCCGGCCCGCAACATCCCGTTTTCGCTTTTAACCGGGACTTTTTTGGTAATGATTCTTTATTTCCTCTTAAACCTGACCTACCTCTACGCGCTCACCGTGCCGGAGATGAGCGGGGTATTAGAAGTGGGAGCAAAGGCCGCGGTAACCCTCTTCGGT
Source organism: uncultured delta proteobacterium (assembly GCA_963727835.1). Lineage (GTDB taxonomy): Bacteria > Desulfobacterota > WTBG01 > JAGOGO01 > JAGOGO01. Next base: position 6,718 of record CAVSIB010000022.1, on the reverse strand, counting down.
GAAAAGGTGAGCTACTTTGTTGCTGGAGCAATCGCGATCGGTCTGCTCTCGGTAATCAGCGCCATGATTCTGGCAGGGCCCCGAGTATATTACGCCATGGCGCGGGATGGAGTTTTTATTAAGACGTTAGCAAAGCTCAGAGAAAAACATCAGACTCCTGTTTATGCTATTGTTTTGCAGGGGTCCCTCGCCATTCTGATGGCGATAACTTTTTCCTTTGATAAACTTCTTATTTATATCGGCTTCACGTTATCCCTTTTTGCCGTGCTCACGGTCTGCGGCCTGATTATCCTTAGGAGGCGAAACCATCGCCGGCACTCGGCGTACAAGACGTGGGGATACCCGTTGACGCCGATCATATTTATTGTGGGTAACCTTTGGATCATCTTTTATTCTCTAAAAGATAAACCATTAACATCCGGTTGGGGTTTAGGAACCATTGCCTTGGGTGGGCTTATATACATTGTTATAAGTCGCCTGGCAAAATCAAAGCAGAGGAGTCACGATAGATAAGAAAAGAACTCCTCCTGGTAACGCACAAGAACACACTGAAAGGAGCACAAAAAAAATCAATGGACTGGCTTAAAGCAATAGTTGATTACGGAATAATTGGAGTTTTAGTTTTTATGAGTGTGATATCGGTGGGTATTGCCATTGAGCGATTTCTGGTGTACCGGCACATCAAGGTAAGGGATTTTTCTGATCCAAAGACCCTGGAACTTAAACTCACCGCGAAACTTCATGTTATCGCCACCGTGGGCAGTAATGCTCCGTATATCGGGTTGTTGGGAACCGTCCTGGGCATCATGTTGACCTTTTACACCATGGGCAAAGAAGGCTTTATGGATACCGGTAAAATCATGATTGGACTGGCTCTGGCCTTAAAAGCGACGGCAGTGGGGTTACTGGTGGCCATACCGTCGGTGGTTCTTTATAACGTGTTATTGAGACGGGTAAAGGTGATCATGATGAAATGGGAGATACGGCATGGAAGAAAAGGAATTTGATTATATCAACGTTATCCCTTTGGTTGATGTGATGCTGGTGCTTTTAACGATTGTGCTTACCACCTCCACCTTTATTGCCACCGGAGTTATTCCGGTTGACCTTCCCCGGGCGTCCCAGAAGCAGGAAATGACCCTGAAAATTCAGACCGTTGAGATAGATAAAAACGGATTGATCTATTTCAATTCCCGCCCCATGACCATACAAAGCCTCCAAGACTTAATGCAGAATTTGGATAAAAACATCCCTGTTCTTATCAAGGCGGATCGGGACATTTCGCTCCAGGTGTTTGTGGATGTGCTTGATTTAGTAAAAAATTTGGGATTTACCAAGGTAAGCCTTCAAACCGAGATTAAGCGATGAACCGCCAGGCATGCGGGTTTTTAATTTCTTTAATTATCCATACCGTGGTTATTGTTTTGGCCGTGGTTATCGGAACGACCAGCGCCTTGATGAATACTAAACCGGTGGTCATTGATTTAAGCATCCTGGAATCGGTAAATAATTCGCCCGGTCCTGAAGCCTTGGCTGCCCCCAAAGCGTCGGAACCGGAAAAACCAAAACCAGTAGAGAAACCAAAAATAGTGCAGAGGATTAGACAACTGGAAAAGAAGATGCAGAGGAACCTTCGGAGCCTAAAATTGTGACCCCGGTTGAACAGCAAGGTCCAGTACCGATAGCTTCAGCCGAGGTTCCGAAGACTCAACCGCTGACGGAAACACTTCCCGGTACCGGCGACCAGTCTGCTCGCGGCACGGGCATTGGAGAAGGGGGGGGGGTGGGGGGTTCGGGTAATGGTACGGGAGGGATTTCGGCAGATGCACTCAGAAAAAAGTATTTGAGCGAACACTTTGCTTATATCAAAAACATCATCCAGGAAAATATTACCTACCCAGCGAGGGCGCAGCGAATGGGTTGGCAAGGGAAAGTGATCATCGATTTCATCATCCTGGAGAATGGAAGTGCTTCCAATATAAAAATAGCCAAGAGTTCAGGGTTTGAGGTGCTGGATGATAATGTGATTAAAACGGTGGAGGCAGTTGCACCCTTCCCCAAGCCGCCGGTTAAAGCCGAACTGCGCGTGCCGATAATCTACCGACTTGAATGAGCTTAGCAAAAGCTTTTCCTTGCCCATAAGGGCACATCGTTTTGACGGATATAAAAAACATTTTTATGACAAGGAGGACACAGTATGAAACACTACCGAAAAGTTTCTTGGCATTACCATTACTTTTATCGCCTTACTATCCTTCTGCTTTCTGCCATGGGTGACAAAGGCACTTGCGGGTGGCTGTGGCAAGTGGGAGGGTATTCCCACTATTACCTTTAAATTGTCAGGGCAAGAGAAAGCCTTATTGCAAAGGTGAGCAGGGAAAAGAAGGTGGGCAGCATCCATGCGCCAAAGATGAAAAGGGTAAAGAGGGACAACACCGGTGCATGAAGGAAGGATATCATCACTGTGTTTCTATCGAAAATATCACCCTTACCTTTGGCGATCTGGAAAAATTTCACGGCCACGTCTGCCCGGGAATAGCTCTGGGTTACCGCGCTACGGAGGTTGCCTTAACACAGCTTTATCCAGGAGCGATTCCTTTGCGGGGAGATCAATTTGTGGTAAGTGGAACTCCACGGGCATGTCCTGCTGATGCCATCAGTTACCTTACCGGTGCCCGTTACGGCAAGGGGTCAGAAGGGGCATTTAACGGCAATCTGGCGTTTGATAAAACCATTGGGGCTTCATCCTATATTTTTGCCAGCATGACGACGGGCAAAGCGATAAAGCTTACCACCACATTTCAATTTCCCAAGGAAATGGAAGCGTTAAAAGCCAAAAAAAATACTGACCCTGAAGCCAATGCTCAGTATGAGGCAATGTCCCAGTGTGTTACCATCCGGATCCTTACTGCGCCGGAAAAAGAAATATTCGAAGTGACACCGCTCAGCGACTTTTCCTGGAAAGAGTATAAAGACAAATACCTCAAATAAAAATTTATGACGATGAGTTCAATTCTGGTTGAGATAAGTCCGATGAGATGGGTTCGAACATCCACTTTTTCCTTTTAGCTGATGCTTTTTATAGTACCTTCTTCTCTTTTTGCAACCACCTTACGCTTGGCCACTGGCTCGCCCTATGAGTCAGGGTTAGTTGATGCGCTTTTTGCCGAGTTTAAAAAAGAGGTTCCTTGTGAACTGAACGTGACCAAGTCTGGTTCGGGTGATTCCTTGCAGCTCCTTAAGAGCGGACAGGTAGATATCATTATGGTTCACGCTCCCGAAGCAGAACAGCAAGCCGTGAAAGAAGGCTGGGCGCTTAACCGGACTTATATTGGCGGCAATGCCTTTGTTATTCTCGGGCCTGCGGAAGATCCAGCGGCAATCAAGGAATGTAAGGATGTTCTCTGCGCATATAAGAAAATCGCTGAGAAAAAAGCTGTCTTCATTACCCGCGGGGATAACTCCGGCACCCACAAAAAGGAACTGGGTATCTGGGAAAAGACAGGAATAAAACCAGAGGGTGGCTGGTATCGAACCTCAAAAGATTTTATGATGGCTTCGCTTCAGAAGGCAGCGAGTGAAAAGGGCTACTTCATGGTGGATCGGTCAACCTATATTGTGGCGCGCAAGAAAAACCCCGCCTTAAGCCTTGTGGTTCTTTTCGAAGGTGACCCGATGCTTATCAATCAATACCATGCGCTCACGGCTAACCCGACAATGTATCCTCACGCGAACTATGAGCTGGCAAAAAAATTTGTTGAATTTTTGAATGGTGCACAAGGGCAAAAAATCATTGCTACCTTTGGAAGGGAAGAGTTCGGTGAGCCCTTGTACTTTTCAGCCCTACAGAAACCGGAAAAGTAGGTAATGAAAGTTTGTAAGGTTCAATTATTTTTTATGGTATCGTAAAAAAGTGGATGAGTATGAGAAAATAAAGGAGGAACTATGAAAAAAAGATGGGGGTTAGTTTTTATATTTTTAGTGCTTTTCATAATCAGTACTTCAGAGATTGTTCGGGCTGAGGAACTGCGTCTGCGTTTAGCCACTACTACCAGTACTGAGGATACCGGGATCCTGCAGGCCCTTAATCCTCCCTTTGAAAAGATGATGAATATTAAGGTAGACGTGATTTCCGTGGGAACCGGAAAAGCCTTGGAACTGGGCGCACGGGGAGATGTGGATGTTGTTCTGGTACATGCTCGCGAGGCAGAAGATAAGTTTGTTGCGGAAGGTTCGGGTATTAATCGGCGGGATGTTATGTACAATGATTTTATTATCATTGGGCCGGAAAAAGATCCAGCCAAAATCAAAGGCATGACTGATGCTAAGGAAGCTTTGAAAAAGATCGCACTTGCCCAGACGCCCTTTATATCCCGAGGAGACGATTCGGGTACTTATAAAAAAGAATTAAAGATCTGGGAAAAGGCTGGAATCAAGCCACAAGGGAAATGGTATATTGAGACCGGCCAAGGGATGGGACCGGTTTTGAACATGGCGAAGGAGAAGCTGGCGTATGCTTTATCAGACCGGGGAACATATTTGGCCTATGCAGAAAAAATCGGGTTAAAAATTCTGTGTGAGGGCGACCCGGTTTTAAATAACCCTTACGGGGTCATTGCTGTTAATCCCGCCAAATTCCCCCATGTTAATTATGTTTATGCTATCGCTTATATTGGCTGGCTGACCTCGCCGGAAGGTCAGAAGATAATTGGGGAGTTTGGGAAAGATAGGTTCGGTCAACCACTTTTTATCCCCACCGCTATCCCTGAAGCGGTTGAAAAAAAGAATTGATTTTTTCTTGGATTTTACTCCCCTAAAAGATCGCATAAAAGGCTCTGTTCAATATCATAGATTTTATCTGGCTGAAACGGAAGACGCCTGGTATAATTCTGCGGGTAAGACGATACGGAAAGGCACCTCGGCGGATGTATCGAATTATGTGGCTGACGAAGTGGACGTGATCATGTTGTATAAACTTTTTAGCTTTTTGGATCTTGAGGGTGGCTATGCCCACTTTTTTTGCGGAGATTATGTTAAGGAAACCGATAGTGCTGATGATGCTGACTGGTTTTATTTCCAGACGGTGATTACTTTTTAGAAGGGGATTGTAAAAGATCTGACACTAAAATAAGATGGTGTCATGGATCTAAAAAGCTTTGAAAGCCTTATCAGACAAGAGAATTCAGCTCGTTTGTTTCTCGTAAAGTCATGTTGGAAAAACTACCGTCGTTTCTGCATCAAATGTAGAGGGTATAAGATCTACAGAATCATCGGAAAAAGATGCCGATGTAAGCGTTGTGGTTATACCTTCCATGACTTCAGCGGCAGATGGATTAACGAGCTCCATATTACTCCCAAACAATGGCTTTGGGTTATTAAATTATTCGAACTTGAACTGTCGGCCAAAAAGATTTCTGAACAGATCACGTTAAGTTATCCAACGGTCCTTAAGGCCGCACATATGATCAGGTTGGCAATAGTCGCCAACAGTACTAATAGTGACGATCTCCTCAAAGGAGAGGTTGAGCTTGATGAGAGTTACTTTGGTGGAAGGCGCAAAGGAAACAGAGGCAGAGGCGCCTTCAACAAAGTCCCTGTTTTCGGCATTCTTGAACGAAACGGAGTAGTTAAAGTTGAAGTCGTCAAAAATGTCAAAGCAGAAACTTTACTCAACCTGACTGTCCAAACAGTGAGGAGAGGATCGATTGTTTACACGGACAAATTTAAAAGCTATGATTCACTCATGTTCTGTGGATACAGACATCTTAAAATCGATCATAAGAAAAAGTTTGCATCTGGCAAAGTTTATATCAACGGTGTTGAAGGTTTCTGGAGTTACGCGAAAGAAAGACTGATAAAACATCATGGCGTTTCCAAAGAAAGATTTCCGTTATATCTGAAAGAAATGGAATTCAGATACAACAACCGGGGTAAGTCATTGTTCAATTTATTGGTTAATTTTCTCACAAATCTTGTGCCAGATCTTTTATAATCACCTTTTAGAAATAAAGGAAGCGAAGCAACCTCATTTTGATGCCGGAAGGAACTTATGTTCTACCATCTCACCGTCAATGAGATGAGTAACTGTATGAGCGACCCGGAAGGCTTGGTTTTCGTCGTGAGTGACTAAGAAAATAGTGATATTTTTTTTCCGGAAAACATCCTGGATTACCCCTTCTGTGATTTTGACATAGTTTCGGTCCACATTGGCAGTGAATTCATCCAAAATTAATACTTCCGGGTCAATTGCCAAAGCCCTCGCCACTGCAACCCGCTGAACCTCTCCACCCGAAAGGCGTGTCCCTTGTTGGTGCCGAAGATATTCTATGCCCATGATTTTAAGGAATTCCTCAATTTTTTGTTTTCGCTGAGAACGGGGATAGTTCCGCAGTTTGAGACCATAAGCCAAATTTTTTTCAACCGTGGTGTGGAAAAGAAAAGGGTTTTGATGGACCATGGTAATTTTTTTTGCGGAGTCTCTCGGAAAGGCCTCCATTTTCATAAACCATCTCCCCCTGATACCAAATCTTACCGGTGGTGGGTTTTAAAAGCAGACCCAGGATATTACAGAGGGTCGTTTTCCCTGAACCATTGGGCCCGGTTATGGCATGGATTTTGTTCTCTTCAAAGGAAAGGGAGGAAATATTGAGAATAGTACGGTCCTCATATACATGAGTGAGATGCTCAATTTTGAAAAGATATTTTTCCATTAGTTTAA
>CAVSIB010000021.1:0-10508 GCA_963727835.1 uncultured delta proteobacterium | reverse complement strand
AAAGAGGATATACAGACGAGGACAAGAAAGGGGCGAAGGATTCAGGAGATAATCTGGATCTGGAACCCCTTTAATAGAATGTGATCCAGTGATGATGATTTTGATCCAGAACGACCCGATGTATGGTAATTTTGATCCAGAACTGAGACCAAGATCCGTAATTTTGACCCTGAACGACCCAGATCTGAACCCTGAAATCCCGTAATCAGGGACTTTGCGAGAAAATCATCGTACTCAGGTTGTTTATAGAGTAGAGAGTGTTTAAGTAGAAGGCGAAGGAGTGACCGAGTGATCATTGCTCCAGAGATCTCTCACGAACTCTCAAGAATTTCAGGAAAGCAGTCTATTCCCCCAAAGTACAATTGCCTTAGTTTTTAGCACCAAATTAAAGACAAAACCAACCAAATAATCGACCAATAGGTAACTGTAAAAATTAACCAAAAAATAACAGACTCTTTATATTTGATTAACTTAAGAGGAGGAAGGTAATCCTCAAATCCTTTCTCCTCCTAGATTTATGGACGGACAAGTTTTTGTCCGTCCATTTCCTTGAGAAAAGGGGAAGGTCTTTAAGTCTCCAAAAAAAGGTAGCTTGGTCTCTAAACCCAATGGAAGTGATCCTATATTTTAGCCCCTCTAAATACATTATTTCTGGCAGCAAAATAAAGGAAAAACCCTATTCCCCCCGCTTGATTTTTATAAGATATTTTTTTAAAAATGGAATTATTCTTTCTAAATTGGGAGATAAAGATGGGCGAATTATTATCCCTTAAGATTGGCAACCACCCTGTCAGGTTCACGCCTGAGGGAAAGGTTTTCGTTATTGATGTTATCAAAGCATTCAGCGACTCAAATCGTCCCTTTTCTTTATGGGAAAAAATAATTACCGAGCATCAAGAAGTACATACCTACTGTGAAGATTATCCTTTTCAAAATGGAGAATCCCTCCCAGTAACAGACGCAAAGGGATGGGAACAGATCTTAGACTTATTATCATATGCCCGTCTAAGTCGGGTATTGATTTAAGTTTTATAATATTTTTTTAAAAATGAGCCATTTTTAACTGGAGAAAAAGGATGGATGAAATTTTCAACTGTGCATTTTGAGACCTACCCGATCAGGTTCACACCGAACGGCAAAGTTTGCGTTATTGATATTATTAAGGTGTTGTGCAAAACAAATCAGCCATACTCACTTTGGGAAAAAATAAAAACTGACCACCCAGAAATACTTGCGGATTGTGAACACTTATCCTTTTGAACAAGGGGAACATCTGCCAGTAGTGTGTGGGAAGGGATGGGAACAGGTCTTGGGATTTTTACCCTATTACCGTCAAAGTCAGGACTTGGTGTAGTCCTGCACCCTATTTTTCCTCAAGGAATCTCGGAATTAATATTTCCTCATCGTAATCCCCGAGTACTTCCAGAAATGCTCTGACAAACCCATAATTGAAGCAACTTGCATCGCCCAATCTTTCTTGCAATTTATTTGAAATGAATTCCAGTGACTCTTTAGTCACGGGAATGCCATATTCTTCTTCCGATAAGCTGAACTCTCGCTGGAACCAGCAGTTATTCTCTTTGGTAAGGAATTCGAAAAGCTCGCTGTCTTTTGTTGAAACTGGGGAGCCAAGCGGATATTTCCCCCCCTTTAATGCATTATTTAACACTTGGGTGGTTCGCTGATGAAGCAACCGCTGGACATCTATCTCCTTGAGTTTCCATCTACCGTTCCGACATTCAAAATTTATAGTTGGCGTATGGACGCTGGAGTAGTTGCCCCCGAACATTTCTTTTAGAACTTTTTTATCATTAAAGGAGAGGGATGAGAGTTTTAGGATCTCCCTGCACTTGAATCCTTTTTTTAATTCTGGGTAATCAGAAAGAAGCCTTGTCAAGAGCTGATAGTTGGGCTCGGTTTTTAAGAAAATGACATAAATATTCATAATGATACTTTTTTCTGTTTTGTCCTGTTTTGGTCTGTCTGCTATAGAAAAACTATTCCATTTTAAAACCTGGATAAAGCTTCTTCATACATTCAGGACAAAGGCAATGAGAAAATTGGGCACCCCAATGGTCTCGAAAGTAAGAATCAACCTGATGCCAATTTCCTTTATCATCGCGTATTTTTTTGCAATTTGCACACATATTTGTAATCTTTTCTGAACGCTCCTGTGATTTTGTAGTGAGTATGCTATGCGAAACGGCTAATCCAGTATGTTCTGCGATCATTTCCAAATATTTAATAAGCTTTTCATCAAACATTCCGATTCGTATGTCGTTCAACTGAACCAGCCCGATTCTCTCGCCCCTGTCCTTTATAGGGATTAAGGCAACAGATTCATATCCAACGTAGTTGCAATAGTTTCTCGTTTTACCCTGACGTTCTTTCTCGGTTGTGGAGGCCAATAACTTAGAAGTGCTGTTAGTCCAAAAACTGCCTTGTTCCGTAAAGAAAGGCAAGGAAGGATCAAATTTGCCACGAATGACATTCCCACACATGCACTCCAAGAGGTAACCCTTTCCGTCTGGGGATGGGATTCTAGTTCCCTGATCATCCCTTTCGCACAGGCTATTCTCTTTTTGAGTAAAGAACCCCGTGCTTCCGCACGGGGCATTAAAAATCAAATTCTAATTGTTTAGGTATTTTCTCCTCATGTCGATGATATTCTATATATTTCTTTATTGTCTCACTGGTTACTTTGTCCCCTACCGTCCTGACAAAATATCCATCTTCCATGAATTCTCCTCCCCACAGTTCCTTCTTTACCCTTGGATGCCTCCAGAAAATTTCCTTCCCACTTATGCTCTTCAGCACCCTCACCGTTTCCCCTACAGAATATCTCGGCGGTATGCTCGCAAATATGTGCACGTGATCGCCCGCTATCTCCATTTCAATCACTTTACAGTCCCGTGCTGCCAATATCTCTTTAAACAACTCCTTTGCCGTATCCCGTACCTCACCATCCAGTATCCATTTGCGATATTTCGGCGCCCATACAAGATGATACCGCGTATCGTAAACTGCATGGCTCATTCTTTTTATGCTCATGCAGCCAATTTATACTAAAAATACCAATTTATTTAAACCCTTTCCCTCCCCGCCTGCCTCCGCACGGGGGTATCCAGGGTTAGTTTTTCATGAAGGATTCAGGAAAGCCTTCATAGACATAGTATGGATAGTCTCCATTATCCTGTAGCCGTATGCCTAATGCTTCGCAAGATGATAATTCCCGAACGTGCTTTATGATGGTAATCAGGGAATCGGGGAGATCTACAAAATTATTAAGTTCGGCACATATTAACTTAATAATTTTTTCCCTTTTTACAAATTAAACGAGTTCATTTACCGTATCTTCCAAGGTGTTTCTCTCCCTATTTGGACTTGTATCTAACAGTGTCCATAGTGAGCCATATAATACACCCTCAATTTTTATGCCCTTCGCAAAATGGGAAAGGACTTTTCCCTTTAATCAGGCAATCTGGGCTTTTTGTCTACGAGACTATAAACTCGCTATTTGTAAATTATATCAATGAGTTGGCGTAGTAGGTATTCAGGTGCTGGATTCGGGTATTCAATCCAGGAATTAATTTTTAATTGGACAAAGTGCAGTAATTAAATACCGTTAAAAGCCAAAAATCAACTAATTTTTTTTCCCTTCTTTTTCTTCTCCTCCTCTTCCCACTTAATCCCCGCTTTCTCTAAATAATCCACGGTTATTTTTTCCAACCCTTTTCTTCACTTTTAAGATTATAAATATTATACAGGTAATATATATGGTCCAAATGACAAAACTCCAGAACATAATAGCGATTTTCTATTGAGTTTTTAGCTTTTCATTGCCAAAAAACCCTATGTTTACCGTCCCAATCCACCCGAAAACTCAATCGAAAAACTTTGTTTAAGCAGAAAGGACAGGCGAAATGAGAAACCATCAGCCCCGAAACATCCTTGATTTCCCAGCTCAGGAAGCCCCCCAAGAAGCAGGGGGAGAGAGAGCGGATAGCTTCTAACTACAAAATATATCTTGCCTGTCTATGGCTTGTCACTTACCCGAATGTAAGACCGAGTGAGCTTATCAGCGTTAAAGAAAAAGATTTTGACCTTCTGAACGGTACGCTGGAAGTTAATTTTAACAAGGAGAATAAACCCAAGAAAATTTACTTGCTCACCGAAGATATTGAAACCCTCAAATCACTTCCAAGAGGGTTTCCAGAGTTATATTTTTTCCGTCATTCTGATGGAAATAGGTTTGGAATAAAACTGCTTTGGAAATATTGGAGAAGGGCTTGCCAAAATCTCAGAGTTGAGGGTGTATCCCTTTACCCAGGAACAAAGCATTCCACGGCAACCGATTTAAAAAATACTTTGGGATACCAACAGGCGAAAGAGGCAACGGGACACACAACCGATAAGGCTTTTGGGAGGTATATTTTGGGTGCCCCAGAGAGCCTGAGAGTTTTATATGCCCACGCAAGGTCTGGCAAAGATTTGGCAAAGGATTTTTGCCACTCTCAAGGAGATAACCTGTTGAATTTAAAAGATAAAGATAGTCGGGGAAGGGGGATTTGAACCCCCGGCCTCATGGTCCCGAACCATGCGCGCTAACCAAGCTGCGCTACTCCCCGATTTTTATTCATCCTCTCCTGGCCCTGCCAGTAAATTTTCCTGGATAAAAACGTTAAGGATTCCAATCCATTCCAGCTCATTTTCTAAATCAGAATATTCAAAGAGCCAATCTCCATCTTTATACTTTCCGATTACCAAAAGCTCTTCTATTTCTTCCAGATCATTCTGAAGGTCTTTTACAAGCTCTTTTACTGATCGTTTAGACTTATCAAAGGGTATTACCTTTTTTCCCATCAATGTCTCCTAATAATTTTATTCTAACATATTTTCAATGTTATCTTTTTTTGAACTTGGTTTTTATCAAAATAGCGGCAAAACTACTTTTACCAATAAAAAAAACTTGAAAATTACTTCAAAGGGTGCAACCATTTATAAACTATCTGCGTTTATTTGAAAACGAAAATCTGGGGATGTAGCTCAGTGGGAGAGCATCGCGTTCGCAACGCGGGGGCCGTGGGTTCGAATCCCATCATCTCCATTAATTTTTTTTAGCACACCTTAACCAGAGGGAAGAGGTTTAACATCAGCTATTACAAGTAGTTACTTGGGATACCTGCTTTTAATTTCTCTCGGTTTTTTATAAACCAGCACCTTTTTCCCCACCAGTCATTTTAAAAATATTCTCCTTTTTTTCTTGCCCGTTAGGAGAAAGGCTTATACCGGGGCTTGCCCCACAACCCTATTTTTTAGATTGTCCACCATCCTTTTTGGCCATAGCTTCTTTGATCAACTTGCGCACATTTTCCTGAGCATACTGGGTTTTCGTCTTTTCGTACTCTGCTTCAGCTTGTTTAAACTCTTCTTCGGCCTTTGCGAGCAAACTCGGCAGTTGAGCGTACTCCTCGGGCTTAAACCAGTCCTGGTTTTGTTGGGCCATCGTCAACAGGGCGATTTTTCCCCTTAAATTATCTAACTTAATTCCTGCCGAGTAAAGTTCAAGACCTAATTTATCAAAACCATCATCTTTTTCTTTGGAGTTCTGGTTGTGAGTAAGCTCGGGAGTTTGTTTCTGACCAGGAAAAACCAGGTTTCGTAAAGGCGGATAGTAATAAAAAACAACCAGTATGATCGCCACAATTACAAAAATGGGTATTCTCTGCATTTTTCTCCTTAACACTTTAATATTTAATATAAAGTTTCTTTCCATCCGCTGAAAAAAGCGCTCCTTCTTTTGGTTGAGTCCAAATCCATGAAAAATGAATTTTTTCACGCTCCAACGGACTAGTTTGCTCTTTATAACATAAAAATCCTCCCACGAAAATAAGAAAAACCAGATATTCTAACCTAAAAAAAATTTAGTTTTCTTTGAGAAGAGAGATCTGACCGCAATACTCAATCTCAACTTTTTTTTCTTGCAATAAATGGGTCTTATCCTCGCCGTCAATTTGAAGAAAATTTCCTTCCGGCACCTCAATTTCGACCCGCTTTGCCTTAAGATGCTCAAGCTTATTCCCATACCATGTTCTCAAACGAAGGCTCGGCTGGAAAACAAAAAGCCCGAGCGCGGAAATAACATTCACAAAAGACGTGACCTCCAAAACTCCATCGCAAAAACTCGCCGCGGGCGCCAGCATTGTTCCGCCGGCATAAAAAGGAAGGTTAGAAATTATCACCAGACGATGCCCGTGCAAGGAGAGCGCTTTCTTTTCAGCATCAGACCAGCAGGTTACGTCAACCTTCCCCTGAAGTCTATGCGCGAGACGTGAAAGACCGATACACGCAAGGGCTACTCTGTTGCCTGACACAGAATGAAAAGGGAGGTTCTTGCGCTGCCAATGAAAGGAATGGACAATCGCCGCGTCTAATCCGATGCTTAAGTAGTTGGTCATAAGCTCTTTTTTATTAACCTGCCAGATGTCGAGGGGAGCGTACGTTCCGTGTAAAAATTGCCTCACGCATCCTTCGGCACCTTCCTTTTTAAATAATTCATACAGGTGCACAGACCGAGCCAGGTCATTGCCGGTTCCGATGGGAATAAGGCCGATGCGCGGCAAACATCCGCTCCGATAGACCCCGGTAATTGTTTCAATCGCTGTCCCGTCTCCGCCCACCGCGACCAGTATTTCGGTCTCTCGTGCTAACCGCTGTGCCTGAGAAACGGCTTTGCCTTTTTCGGTGAAGACAATCCGAAACTGGTCGGGGGATAAAGAAAATTTTTTGAGCGCGTGCACCAGCTGGGCGTGGATTTTTAACCCCTGTCCTCCGCCAGAAACCGGATTAATGAGAAAAGCGATTTTTATTTTTTCCATCCCAGTAACCCTGACGCGATATTTTTTACTGTTGCCCGCAAAACGGGGAAATCCTTTCTTTCCTGTAACGCCTGGTCAAGGTAAGCAACGCCCGCGGGAATATACTGCTTAAACCACTCCTTACCCTTGACCAGAGAAAGAAAGGAGAAAGCTCCTAAGGCCTGCATGTTCCGCTGAAGACTCGTCAAAATAAAAATTTCATAAAAATGATCGCGGTCAACGATCGTCAAACCGTGGTCTTCAAGTTTGTCCAGATAAAATACCAAAAGTTTTTTTCGAGTCCCCTCCGGTAAAACCACATACGCGTCTTTTAAGACTGCCGCGACATCATACTGAAGCAGTCCTCTCCGGGCCCCTTGAAAATCGATGATTCTAACCTCATCGTGATGAATCATGATGTTTTGAGACTGAAAGTCACGGTGCATGAAATAGAGAGGTTCGGACGCGACTTTCTCTGCCAGCGCTTTAAATTCACGGGAGAGCTCTGCTTGATCCCGGATCGAGGCTCCACAAAATTTTTCGAGAAAATTTTCCTGAAAATATTCTGTCTCCCAGCGCAGGGTCTTATAATCAAATGTTCGCTCCGCGACTGCCGGGCAATCCGTCCATTTTTTTTCTCCCTCTACCTGCATATGGGCTAATGTCTCAAGCACCTTGTGATACCAGTGCGTCACGGCATCATCCGGCATCCCGCGGTGAAATTTCAGATAAAGGCTTTCCTCTCCGACATCTTCCATAAAAAGAATTTTTTTCTCCTGATGTGCCTCGTAAAATTCCGGAACTCCGATGCCGCGCTCCCGCAAAAACCTGCCGATCTCACGGTAGTATCGAAAATCTCCATCATGAGCAGGAGAGACCATAAGGATGATGCTTTCCCCTTGCTTCTCAATCCGAAAAAAACTCCGGTCCGAACCGCCGCCGGAAATAAGTTTTATGGTGATCGGGGGTTGGGCATAGTGCCGCACAAGCCCTTTTACCCCTTCATCAAAAACCATTGATATAATGTTTTCCTGCTCAGATTGAGAGAGAATATTGCCAGTTACCATCAATCACTCCGTTCTCACAACGTGTTCCCGCTTTCACCTTCGTGTTATCCCACACCACACAGTTTTTCAAAAACGCCCCTTTCTCCACCAGACACTTTTCCCCCAACGAGACAAAACCTTCTAACACAGCTCCTGGTTCAATCCACGTTCCCTGACCTTGATAAACATTTCCCGCAGGCACCGTGTCCCCAAACACCCCCATCCGGTGGTCAAGGAGAATAGTCTTATGCGCGTCAAGATACGCATCCAGCGTGCCGATATCTCTCCACTCATCGCCAGATACCACCCATCCCCGGATGCTTCCGGGCTGGCGCTTAATCAGTTTAAGGTAAATATCAATGATATGACTGGGGCCGCTCACAGGTATTAAGTTAAGAATCTCCTCATCAACAATACTGACTCCCGTAAAGGTGAGGTTGCGGTCTCTGCTGGGGTTAAATTTTTTACGCTTTCCCAAAAAGTCAACGATCGTATTATCAGGTGAAAGGCTCACATTATTCTTCGGGGCGTAATCGCAGAGCGCCAGCGTAACCAGAGGCTTTTGTTCCTTATGGTAGTGTGCCATACCAGTGAGATCAATCTTTGACGCGATATCTCCGTTGTATACTAAAAACGTTCCTTCTCCTTTAAGAAACGAGCGCAAACCTCCCATGCCTCCTCCGGTTCCGAGAATCTCCGGTTCGCGGGAAAGCGTCAGCGCAACACCCCAGCGAGAACCATCACCCAGGAATTTTTCCATTTTATCGGCCAGGTGACAGATATTCACCCCGATCTCTTTGATCCCGAACGTTTTCACCCGGCTGATGGTGTAATCAATGATCGGCCGGCCTAAAACCGGAAGCAGGGGCTTAGGACAGCGATCCGTGAGCGGTTTCATCCGAACCCCGAATCCCGCGGCCAGAATAATTGCTTTCATGTGTTGCTCCGGATTTTCAGTCTCAGCATGCCGAAAATATCTATCCTTTTAATAGAGAAGATACTGCTTACGAACCTCACGAAAGAGGTCTAATTTCTCTTGCCAGGATCGAGAAATTTTCTCTAAAGAACATCCCCGCTCTATTTGCGAGCGAAGCTCATCGGTGCCGGCAAGGATATCAATCGGAAGCTTTTCTTCCTCATACTCGTAGGGCGGTTGCTTCCAGAAAAAACTTTCCGGGTACATGTGATGCATCGTGCGGATCACGGCCACTCCCGTGAGCACGGGAAGAAACCTGTTGCGGTCAGTCACGTGAATCTGCGCTCCTCCGCAGAGTTCCCCCTGATATTTTTGAAACGTCGGCTGAAAATAAAGAGGCCGAAACCGTACTCCGGGGAGGTCTTCTCCGGTTAATCTTTTTACTAACCCATCGGGGTCAACACCCGGTTTCCCGAAAATTTCAAAAGGCCGGGTCGTGCCTCTCCCCTCGGAAATAGTCGTGCCTTCTAAAAGGCACATGCCCGGATAAACAATCGCGGTATCGAGCGTCGGCATGTTGGGCGAAGGCATGACCCAGGGAAGCAATGTCCCCTCAAACCACATCTCTCTTTGCCAGCCTTCCAGGGGAACCACGGTCAGGTCGCACTCTATTTTAAACTCGCGGTTAAGGTAGAGCGCTATTTCCCCCATGGTCATGCCGTGGCGGAGGGGAAGCGGATAGAGGCCGACAAAAGAAAAAAAACGGGGATCTAACATTGGCCCTTCCATCGCAACGCCGTTGATCGGGTTGGGCCGATCAAGCACCACGCAGGCTTTCCCATATTTTTTACAGGCTCGCAAGCATAACGCGAGAGTCCAGACAAAGGTGTAGTACCGCGCTCCCACATCCGGAAGGTCAATCACCAGACAATCAATCCCCTCCATCATTTCCCGCAAAGGTTCGCGCGTTTTGCCGTAGAGGCTGTAAACCGGAAGCCCGGTTTTTTTGTCCTGAAACCCTTCCCACTCAATCATGTTGTCCTGGGCTTCTCCCCGAATACCGTGCTGGGGCCCGAATAAAGCCCCCACCTTTACCCCTTTAGCATTCAAAAAAATCTCAACCGTTGAGCTGAACCGCGAATCTAAAGACGCGGGGTTTACCACCAGACCGATTGTGCAGCCTTTGACCCGGGAAAAATTTTCTCTCTTAATTACTTCAAGTCCCAAAAGCACTTGTGCCACGTTAGCCTTCTATAAAATTATTTATCAAAAGTAAACGCTCCCTAAATCACCACCACCCATAAGAGGCAGTTTTTATTCCTGTCATTCCGGACCCCTGATCCGGAATCCAGCCGCCGTTCCCGCGAAAGCAGGCCTGCCTTCCCCTCATTGAAAAAAGCTATGATAACCTTATCTTAGAATATATTTAATTTCAAATGGAATTTTTACTCGGGGGGAGAGACCTCTTTCGAAATTTGCGCACTGAGAGCTCTGAAAAAGTAATAGAAATGTGTCATGCCTCTGAATTTGGTGCTAAAATTGGGAAGATGAGTACTGGGTGGTCAAGGGATTAATAGGGCTTTTCCCATTAAGGGACGAATCAACCTCCTAATTCCCCTGCCATATTTTTCAGCCTCTCGGTAATTTCTCGTGCGCTTTTAAATCGCAGAGAGGAGATAACTGCCTGAG
>CAVSIB010000020.1:0-16448 GCA_963727835.1 uncultured delta proteobacterium | reverse complement strand
GATGTACGTGCGGTTGTTGGAACTCCGCATCATAGTCCTTCCGATCCGTGTCCGTCTTGGTGGCGTCCTGCGCCGAAACCGCCAGTTCGCTCATCCGGTTCAGGGCCGAGGAAACCTGCTGCAGGAATCCGTCCTGGGTCTGGGTGTACGAAATGGCGTTGCTGACGTTGTTCGCCGCCGCCGTGTTCCGGCTGGATTCGGCGTCGAAGTGCATCGACATGGCCAGTCCTGCGGCGTCATCGGACGGGCGCGAGATTTGACCCGGACGACAGGCGTTGCAGTGATTTTGCCAGGTTGGCAGACGAAGTGGCCAGCAGTGAAGCGCTGCTCTCAGCCGCGATGTTTGTATTGATTACCATATGGACTCCTTCCATGAGTCACCCCTTGCGGGGAATTTTGTTTTCTGACGGCATCCTTGCCGCGAGGCGGAACTTAAGGCATCCGCCGTTGTCCTGCCGGCCCTTTGTGGCTGCCGGCCGCCGGTTTCAACACTGTTCTTATCGGCGGCCGCGCCGAACACTTTAGGGACCGCGAGAAGATTCATTGACGAAATGAACTCGAGCCTCTTGTCACCCCTCTTCTCCTCCTCATTTTTTGGTCATCAAATGTTTCTGTCATCCCTTTCCTCGGCGGCTTAGTTGCAGCCGGCCGGGGGCGGCCCTACTATCTTGGGGATATGAGCACATCGAACGCGGTCTTGATCAGCGGTTCCCGTGCCCCGGTGCCGCCCGCTGGCGCAACGACGTGGCCCGGGTCTTGATCACTGAGCAACAAATCGCCCGCCGTGTTCGCAGCCTCGCGGGCGAACTCGAGCGCGATTTCGCCGGCGGGAAACCGTCGTGGTTTCGCTTCTCAATGGGACCGTGATGTTCCTGGCCGACCTGATTCGCCATCTTTCCCTGCCGTTGCGGCTCGATTTCATCGGTGTCTCCAGCTACGGCGGACGGGCACCCAATCCGGCGAACTCGTTTACACCAAAGAACTGCGGCTCAGCGTCAAGGGTCGCGACGTGTTGTTGGTGGACGATATCCTGGATACGGCAGGACGCTGTGCGGGTCCGCGCCAAGCTGGCCGCGCTTCAGCCCCGCCGCATCCGTATCTGCGTCCTGCTCGACAAGCCCGCGCGGCGGATCGAGAAGGTCCGCTCCGACTACACCGGCTTCGAAATTCCGGACGTGTTCGTCGTCGGCTACGGGCTGGACTTTGCCGAACGATACCGGAACCTGCCCTTCGTGGGGGTGTTGCATCCTCAAGTTACCAGGCTCCGGCGCCGGTCGAGCGGGCGAGAGCGGGGAAGCTTGCGCGGCGCGCGTGAACCAGGGACACTATGTGAAGTTGACGGTTCGCTTTTACTGGTACCTCAAAGACCTCGCGGGCTGCTGGAGTGCGTGACGGAGGATTTCCCTCCGGCACCACGCTGGCGGAACTGGTCGGGCGCGTGGGGGCGCGGTTCCCGGAGATTGGGCGCGCTCCGCGGCTCGGCCCTCGTCGCGGTGGGCGTGGATTACCGTGAGCCGGCCTACGTGTTGCAGCCCGGTGACGAGGTGGCTATGTTCCCGGCGGTCCAGGGGGGATAAGGCATGAAACAACAATTCACCTTGACGCACGCGCCCATTGACGAGGGCGTGCTCCTGGCGGAAAGGGCGATGCCCGCGAACATGGGCGCGGCCGTCTGCTTCCTGGGCGTCGTCCGGGAAACCGAGGCGGGCACGGCGATTGGGGCGCTGGAATACGAGGCCTTCGAGCCGATGGTCGAGCACCAGGTGGCTCTGCTCTTCCAGGAACTCGAAGGGCGGTGGCCGCTCCATTCCGTCCGGCTGGTCCACCGCGTCGGAGTCGTCCAGGTCAACGAGGCCGCGTTGTGGGTCGAAGTCGTCGCGCCGCATCGCGGCGAGGCCTTCGCCGCCTGCCAATGGCTGATCGACGAGCTAAGAGCGGGTCGTCCGATCTGAAGCACCCTTTGATCAGGCAGGATTAGACGGGGACCGTTGCCAAAGTCCGAAGCCCGGAAGGCCAAGGCCGCAATCCAAAAGAAATCCGAACCCCGAAATCCGAATTGATACGATTGGGCTTGGTTTTCGGCCTTCGGATTTCGGGCTTCGGATTTCGGCCCGGCTCAGCCGCTGTCCGATCGGCCGAAGAACCCGTCCGCGGTCCGGCAGGTCGCCGCGGCTCATTCTTCGAGCGAGATCCTTTCACCTGCGCGGCGATCTTTGCGGTCTCTTTGCTCTGGGCGATAATCTCATTGACATACTGAGCGTTGAGTAATTGGGCTAAGATTTTTCCGCCTGAACCAACAAAAGAAATATTTTCAAAATTAGAAGGCGGGATGCGGGTGAAAATGTCCTGGAGGAGGCTTCGGACGGTGGTGATTGGCTGACCGTGGAGACGATGGTAATGCTCTTTTAAAATTTCTTTTTTGGAATTGACGATCACCGTGTTGGCGCTTATTGAGCCGACATCAATCCCTAAAAAATATCCCTCTCCCTTGGTTGACCATATAATTCTCCTCGTGAAAGACCTTTCCTTTTCGGAACGTTATCCTAAAAGGTGAGTGTCTAATTCGTACCTGAGGTTTCTTCCCATAAGGTCAGTGACTGCTTTTCGCGGGTCTTTGGTTTGATACAGAATCCGATAAACTTGCTCAACGATAGGCATTTCTACCTTGCGACGTTTAGCAAGCTGGTAGGTCGACTTGGCTGTCTTTATCCCTTCGGCAACCATTTTTGAGCTTTTTATGATGTGATCCAAACTCATTCCCTGACCCAATTGAATGCCTACTTTTCGATTACGGCTCAACGCTCCGGTACACGTTAAGACCAGATCACCCAGGCCGGAAAGCCCGGCGAAAGTTAAAGGATTTGCTCCTAAGGCAACGCCCAGCCGGGATATTTCAGCTAACCCCCGGGTAATAAGGGCAGCCCGGGTATTATCACCAAAATTTAAGCCATCCGAACAACCTGCAGCAATGGCAATGACATTTTTTAATGCTCCGCCTAATTCCACGCCAACAACATCATTGCTGGTATAGACCCGGAAGAAAGGAGCAGCAAAAACTTTCTGTACTTTTTGAGCAACCTCATGGTCTTCTGAGGCTACCACGACTGCGGTGGGGTGCTGGAGGGCGACTTCTTTGGCAAAACTCGGACCTGAGAGATAAGCGGTATTGGGGGAATTTTTTTTAGGAAGAATTTTTTTTAAAATACTTGATATGGGCATGAGGGTCTCGTTTTCAATCCCCTTGGAAACACTTACCATAATGGTTTGAGAATCGAGGAAAGGGACACATTCGCTCAAGATTTTTCTTACTAAATGAGAGGGAACCGCGGAGATCAGAAGGTCTTTTTTTCGGGTAGCTTCAGAAAAAGATTGTGTAGGAAAAACAGACTCCGGAAGACTAACCCCTGGCAAGTAGAAATGATTTTGTCGATTGGTTAACAAGTGTTCATGTAACTCATTTTCGTAAACCCACAGGGTGACTTTATGGTCATTATAGGCGAGCAGGGTAGCCAAAGCGGTACCCCAGCTTCCTGCACCAATGATTCCAATATTAAGGGGGGAGTTTTTCATGAAGGGCTCCTTTTTTCAGGAAAATTTGGGCTAAGTTTTTTTAATACCATGTTATCCGAGCTGGGTCAAGGTTGATAACGCAAGGGCTCACGATAGTGATCACCTCCTCCTTTTTACTTGACTTTAATAGCAAAATCTCCCTAAAATTTCTCCGGGTTAGATAAAAGGTTACGGTGAGGTGGTTTTTCTTATCATGATGAGATATTCTATTTTTAAAACTTTATTTGGTTGGATGGGGGTGGTGGAAGGGGGAAAAGGGCTTAAAAGGATCATTCTTCCCCATTCGGGACGGGCTGAGGTTGAAAAAGATATCTTCCAAGAATTTCCTGGGGTTGAAAAAAATAACGCGCATTTGCGACCTCTTGCTGATATTCTGATAAAATATTTTCAAGGGAAAAAATTCACTCCATGCTTTTCTTTCGATGGGGCAGGCTATTCAGCGTTTTTAGTCACGGTATGGAAAACAACACAAACTATTCCCTGGGGGGAAGTGAGGAGTTATCAGTGGGTAAGCACTCAAATAAAAACTCCGGGTTCTTTTCGGGCGGTAGGAAATGCATTGGGCAAAAATCCTTTTCCCCTCGTCGTGCCTTGCCATAGAGTAATACGGAGTGATGGGACTTTAGGGGGGTTTTCAGCTCCTGAAGGAATTTTGTTAAAGCAGAGGCTGTTACAGTTGGAGGGCGCAATGTTTGATAGCAAAGGAAGAGTGATGGGTTTTAAAAAGAAAGAAAAAAACAGAGAAAAAAAATCAAGGTAATACTATGGACATACAGACAATTAACTGGCAAGGCGTTGAAGAAAAAGCAACCATGTATTTGAGTCAATATCTTGCAGATTAATACTACCAATCCTCCGGGAAACGAGATTAAAGGCGCCCAGTTTTTAAAGGACATTTTTGATCATGAGGGCATAGAAAACGAAATTATTGAATCTGGGCCGGGTCGGGGAAATCTTATCGCGCGTCTCAAAAGTACTGGTAACAAACCACCGCTTCTCCTTTTGAGCCATATCGATGTAGTGCCTGTTGAAGAAGAAAAATGGACTTATCCTCCGTTTTCCGGCAAGATCGTTGGAAAAGAAATCTGGGGGCGGGGAGCTTTGGACTGCAAGTCATTGGGGGTCATGGAAACCTTGGTGCTTATTCTCCTTAAAAAAATCAATTTGTCTCTCAAACGGGATGTGGTTATGGCGGCCACTGCCGATGAAGAAAAAGGTGGACAATCTGGGGTTGCCTGGCTCTGCAAGAACCGCCCGGAGTTCAATCGGTTTGAGGTAGTGATCAATGAAGGCGGGGGAGTTGGACTTGCCCGAAAGACAAAGAATTTTTATCTCTGCCAGGCGGGAGAAAAGGGAGCCTGCTGGTTTCGGATTATTTTTAAGGGAACACCGGGACACGGCTCACTTCCTCGAGAAGATAACTGCCTCCTTGCCTTGGGAAGGAGTATAGAGGCTTTGGGAAGGTATCGCGCTCAGATTCAGATGCCACAAATCGTAGAAAAGTTCATCCAGGGTTTTTCCGAAGATGAAGAAATAGCCCCGATTCTGCAAAGTCTTTTAAAGGAACCGTTTCGGGCCGAAGAAATCCTTGAGGCAATGCCGGATCAGGGTTTAAAGAAACTCCTCCTGGCGATGATCCATAATACTTTTGTTCCCACTGTGGTTAAGGGAGGGGAAAAAGTCAATGTTATTCCGAGTGAATGTTACTGCGAGGTAGACTGCCGGATATTGCCTGGAGAAACAATCGAAGGCATTAAAAAGGAGATCGCAAAGATTTTGTGATGGCATCCCCCAGTATACGATCCAGGAGATACAGTGCGCTACTGCTTCGGAGTCGGATTTTTCCCACGAGATTGTTCAAATCTTCAGAGAAGCTCTTGTTCGGCATGACCCAAAAGCCAAGGTCATCCCGTTTATCTCATCAGGGGCGACTGATTCCCGGTACTTCCGCAACGGGAAGACCGTCGCTCTTGGATTTGCTCCTCTCTTGGTTGAAGGAGACATGGCGTATCATCAGGATATGGTTCATGGGCATAATGAACGGATAGCGAAAAAAGACCTGGTCTTCGGGATAAAAGTGCTCTTTGATATTGTGCGGGGTTATTGTGCGTGAAGCTTCTCTTACATTTCCGGGAAGCCCCGATGGAGGCCAAAACCCCGGGCCAGAACGATTATCTCATGGTACTCTTGAGGGGTTATCCTCCGGTTAATCTCAGGATAGTAAGCGGCTTCAAACTGAGGGTAATACTGGGCCATAATATTTACATAAGATTCTTCGGATAATTCTTCGGCAATAAACTTTAGAATTTTTTTTGATCCCGCTGCCCCCCCTGGCATAACCAAGTGACGAATTAACAATCCGCGTTCTGCAATGCCCTGCTGGTTGATTTTGAGAACACCGGTCTGGCGGTGCATCTCTTTCAATACCTGCTTGTTTACCTCAGGATAATCAGCAGCCTTGCAATATTTACGTGCTACCTCGGGGTCAGCAAACTTTGCATCGGGCATATAGATATCAATAATTCCTTCCAATAGTTTAATGACTTCCAGAGATTCATATCCACCACAGTTATAAACCAAGGGGAGACGAAGCCCGCGTTCAATTGCTTTTGGCAAAGAAGCGATTAGTTGGGGGATAAGGTGGGTGGGAGTAACAAAATTGATGTTATGGCACCCTCTTTGCTGGAGAGTTACCATGTGTGTTGCCAGTTCTTCGCTGGAAATCTCTTCGCCTTGCGCCAGATGGCTGATGTCATAATTTTGGCAAAATACACATTTAAGGTTACAGTAGGTAAGAAAAATGGTTCCGGAGCCACCGTGGCCGACCAGGGGCCGTTCTTCACCAAAATGGGGAAAAAGACTGGAGACGACTATGGTTCTTCCTGCTCCACAAACCCCAACCTCCCCTTTCAAGCGGTTTACTTTGCATGCTCGAGGGCAGAGGGTGCATGACTCGAGAAACAACAGTAACTGTTTGATTTTGTTTCCCAGTTTACCCGATTCGTATAACGCGAGATAACGTGGAACAAAAGCCATACAAGTATTTTGATAGGGCTTGCCTCATTTTTCCTTATGGAATCGCATGAGATCGCTAACCGTAAACAGTGCTTCTATCTTAACCCCTTCCCTTTCGATAATCTGTTTGCCTTCTTCTTCCTCCCGGTCTACCAGTACCATGGCTTTTACAACAATAAGTCCTCCTTCTCGTGCTCTTCTCACAGCGTCAATGGTTGACGTGCCGGTGGTGATAACATCATCAACAATGACGACTCTGTCTCCTTCTTTTACATCACCCTCAATCCATTTTTTAAGACCATGGCCTTTAGCTTCTTTCCTGACCCAGAAGGATTTTATTTCTTTGCCGTGCAGATAACTGGCGTACGAAACCGCATCAGCAATCGGGATGGCGCCTGCCTCAGGCCCACCAATAGCAGCGACATTAAGGTCAACGATTTTTTTGAACATGACGTGGGAGATGAGGTATTTGGCTTTCGCGAGGCTGGTAACCACCCGGCAGTCAATGTAATAGCTGCTCATTTTTCCGGAGGCAAGTTTGAAGGTTGCTTCTTCGCTGAACTTAAACCCTTTTTCATAGATCAATCGCAATAGTTCTTTTTCCATAAGTCGTTCCTTTTTAATGAATATATTGAGGCCCTTTATCTTTTTCTTGTTCAGGAAGTTCCTGAGAAGCGAATTTTTCCTTGATCTGGGTAAGATAATTATCAATCTCTTTTTCCATATAGCGGGTAAGCGTGGAAAGTTTGGAAAAATCAAGCGAAAGCTTAAAAAGTTGGGTGAAGACTTCAAGCACCGCCCAGGAAGCGTTAGGGTTTTCGATTTGGGTAGCGTAGAAGGGGATTTCTCCTAAAAGGCACGCCCCTTCAAAATGTGCTTCTTGTGCGATTCCCAAAAATACGCCGTTTAGCCCTCCGATATGTCCATCATGGAGAATATTAATGTTGAGCTTTTGAAGCTGCTTGAGCATCCCCGGGGAAGTGGCGATTCCCCAGACTCCTGGCTTAACCCGATGGTCAATCGTGGATGACAGGGCCGCAAAGGTAAAAATTTTTTTTACCCCAGCGTGCTTCGCAACGTCTAAAATAAGATGGGAAAATCGAATTTCTTTTCCGGCAATGGGCTGAGCTTCACTTAAGAAAATGAGAAGATCATTTTTACCGTCTTTGTTTTTCCAAAAATAAAGTTTACTTTCTGGCAATCTAATGCTTTCTATTAATGCGTTGCGTATAGAAATCGTGGGGATGGGGAAGAAATCTTGGGGTTCGATCTTTTGGTATTCCTGGGCATTTAATTCCTCGCGGAGGTAATGAGCTGCCTTGAGGGCGACATTTCCCATTCCGGGCCACGCAGCGATGAGAATCGGATTATTTAGTTTCAGGAGTTTTGCTTTCTTGACCATACTCAATTCTCAGGTATAATATTTCATTTTTTCAAGGCATAAACTTTTTTGATTTACTATACCTTATCTCTACGATAACCTCAAAGAAGAAAAAATTTTAAAGATTTTTTAAGCCGTTGCCTTGTTTTTTGTTTGACTTTTGATGCTGTAAGAGTTTGAATAGCTATTATTTTCAAAATATTAACCTTGATATCCGGGAATAACAGAAAACAAGGACTTTGGGGGAAACTGGGTATTCATAATTTCGTGAAATAAATTAGGCCGAATTGCCAAAGGGTGGTACGGCCTCTTTATTTGGACATGAAGGACTTGGACCTAACAGGTTTACGGTTTTGATTGGCAATAAGCATTAGAAAGGAGAAACTATGAAAGAGGTTAAAATCGGAGATTGGTTAAAGGAGGGCTTCGAGGCCGTAAAATCGGATGTTATTGGGTATGCTTTGCCCGCGTTAATCATTTTCGGTGTATGTCTTACGGTAATTGGTATTCTTATCGTGGGGCCTTTGCTCTGCGGTTTTTATTATATAATCTTTCAGCGAATGAAAGGCCAGCAGGCTACCACCGGCGATCTGTTCAAGGGCTTTGATGTGCTCTGGGATGCTCTTTTAGCATGGGCTATCATTTTTGCAGTAACTTTTATTGTTGGTCTTGTTCCTTTTTTGGGTATTATTTTGAGCTTACTGGCGGGCGCGCCTTTTATTTTTGTATTTCCCCTGATCTGGGAAAAACGCCTTTCGTTTATTGACGCGATCAAAGAAAGTCTACAGCTTTTCAAGGAACGATGGTCTGATCTACTTCCTTTTTATGTGGTCGCGTCACTGGTGGGCACTGCAGGGGTTTTGTTACTCGGGATAGGGGTGATCTTCACTTTCCCTATCTATGTGTACGCAACCGCCTGCCTCTACCGCGACTGGATTGGACTTGGTAATGCGCCGGTATCTTCGGAACCAAGGGTTTAACAGAGAGATACCAAGGAAATTTTACAAGTTTGTTGTAGACAAGAGTTTTTCGTAAGATATATCTTGAGGGGAAGAAGTAAAAAAATAACAGAGGTGTAATTATCCTCATAAATTGAAGGTGGGTAATGATATGCCCGAAATGTAACTTAGAGCAGTTAGATAACAATGCAGAATGTGCAAAATGCGGCATTATCTTTGAAAAATATTTCGCCCGCCAGGAACTTCTTCCCGAAAGCGGTGCTCCTATTACATTGAATGTTCATCGCAAAGAACTAAAAGAAAAAACGGGAATCTTTATAGACTTCGCTCAAGAACTCTTTTTTCATGTTACCTCACCAGTTAATCCCTTCTATTTTAGCGGTCGCGTGCTTGTTTTTTTGGGGATTTTTTTTGGGGGTTGGAAGTTTATTCTTTCCCCTATTGAGACCAACTATCCTGGACAATCTTTTATGCATTTTGTTAACCTCCCTTTTCACGAAGCAGGGCATATTATTTTTGGTTTCTTTGGACAATTTATAATGATGCTCGGAGGAAGTCTGGGACAATTGTTAATGCCTCTAACCTGCTTTTTGGTTATTCTTTTAAAGACGAGAGATACCTTTGGTGCCTCAGTGGTCTTTTGGTGGATCGGGGAAAGTTGTATGGATTTAGCCCCATATATTAACGATGCAAGGGACTTAAAATTAATTCTTTTAGGTGGAGTTACTGGAAGTGAGGTGGTTGACTATCATGATTGGGAATTTATCCTCCGCAAACTTGGATGGCTCCGATACGATCATGCTTTAGCCCAACTCACGAATACCGTAGGTATCCTACTAATGCTGATTTCTTTTGTTTGGGGAGGGTATATTCTTTTTAAACAATACAAAAACCTTGCTAGCCGATTATTGTGAAGCTTTCGATATATTTAAAGGGAATTTTTTATAAGAAAAGCGGAGAGCAATTCTCCTGAGGCATAATACTGCCCTGAGTCATTTGGGATGAGCGCGACATTCTGTGATTCAAAGCTTTGTTTACGGGAACCAGCGTATTAGTGTTTTCTCAATCTCCATCTTTTGATTGACGAAGGTTTTTCCCTTCTCCTGCAGTGTTGCCAAACTTTTTTAAGCGCCGCGCTTTCCTTCTTCAGGATTTCGATCTTTTGTTCTAAAGCTTCGCAGGTGGTGGGTTGCTGGGCAAGGGTATTAGTTTTCTCTTCCATCCCCTCCTCGACTTTTTTTGCTTCACTTACTAGTCCTTAGTAAAGAACTACTCCGATTAACGTTTCATGTGTTCTAGTTTGAAGGGTTACTTTTTTGATAATAAACCAAATTAAAAAAATTTAACCTGTTAAGATTAAATTGCCCACCTTAATTTCGATCAGGGAGAATATAAAAAAAGTTGCATTATCAAAACAAATTTGCTAATATATTAAAATGAAAGATTAATTGTTTAATAATTAAATGATAAATCAGTTGCAGATTTACTACTCGGGAGAGTACAGATGAGTCCCGTAAAAGACAAAGAAACCATTGATAGCATCATAAAGGGATTAGCGCTTCCCTTTTTTGTAGTTGATAATGATAATAAAATTATTTTTTTTAATGAGCCTCTCGAAAAGCTCACCGGCTATAGCGAACAAGAAGTGCTGGGAAAGCCATGCCATGAGATTCTTCGCTCCGAGATTTGTAAAGAGCATTGTCCCTTGAAAGAAACCATGGCCACAGGGAGGGATGCGGTTAATCTGGAGATGACGATTCAAAGAAAAAATGATCTTTCTATTCCCGTCAGGATAACTACCTCAGTCATAAAAAATAAAGAAGGAAAAGTCATCGGTGGAATGGAGAGCTTTCGGGATATTTCTTTTCTCAAGGCTCTTCGCAAAGAGATTCGGGAAAAATATACGTATCAAAAGATTGTAAGCAGAAATAAAAAAATATTAGAAACATTGGATGATCTCACCGATATTGCCGCCAGTGGCGCAACCGTACTTATCCAAGGTGAGAGCGGAACGGGAAAAGAACTTTTTGCTAATGCCCTCCATGAATTAAGTCCCCGCAAGGATAAGCCTTTTATCAAGGTCAATTGCGGGGCCTTGCCTGAGACACTCTTAGAGTCAGAGCTTTTTGGTTATAAACGGGGGGCGTTTACGGATGCCAAAAAAGACAAGCCGGGCCGTTTTCAGTTAGCGGAAGGAGGGACCATCTTCCTTGATGAGATTGGCGAGATTTCCAAAAATATCCAAGTAAAGCTTTTACGGGTCTTAGAGAAAAAAGAATATGAGCCGCTCGGAAGCGTGCAAACCGAGAAGGCCAATGTCCGCATTCTTGCTGCCACCAACCGAAATCTTCGTGTTTTAGAGCAAAATGGAGAGTTTCGCGAAGACCTTTACTACCGCCTGAATGTTATCACGCTCAATATTCCACCTCTGCGGGAGCGCAAAGAAGATATTCCTCTTTTGATTGAGCATTTTATGGATAGTTTTAATCAGACGGTAGAGGGAAAAATAAATGGGATTAACACTCCGGCCATGAAGCTCTTGTTAAATCATGGATACCCAGGCAATGTTCGGGAGCTGGAAAATATTATTGAACACGCCTTTATCCTCTGTCGGGAAAATTACATTGCCCCAAAGCACCTTCCCGACTATCTCACTGACCGGTTCCCACGCCCGACGGTAAAAGGCAAAAAACTGGAGGAATTGGTTGACAACTTTGAAAAAGAACTGATTGAAGAAACGTTAAAACATTACGGAGGCAACATAGAACGGGTAGCAGAGGAACTGGGCGTACACCGTTCCACCTTATGGCGCAAGATGAAGAAAAATAATGTTAAACATTCAGGGGTTGAGAACCTGGGATAGTTCGCGGGAGCGTTCAGAAGCCGCCACGACCGCGTTGATTAAGGCGCCTCTTACCCCTTTCTCCTCTAAAACATGGAGACCCGCGATCGTTGTTCCTCCCGGCGACGTGACTAAGTCCTTTAACTTGCTGGGGTGATCTCCGGTTTCTAAAACCATCCGTCCTGAACCAATAATAGTCTGAAGCACCAGAGATTGGGCCACATCCCGGGGCAGTCCCATTTTCACTCCCCCATCAGTTAAGGCTTCAATGATTAAAAATATATAAGCTGGCCCACTTCCGCTCAAACCAGTAACTGCGTCCATATGCGCTTCAGGGATCATCACCGTAGTGCCGACAGCCGCAAAAAGCTCGCGGGCAACCCGAATATCATTTGGGGTTGCTTTGCTTCCTCCGCAAAGAGCGATTGCACCTTCACCAATCTGGCTCGGGGTATTGGGCATCGCCCGGACAATTCTTTTGTCTTTCCCTGTCTGGGAAGCAATAAAAGCAATGGTGATTCCGGCAGCAATGGAAATGATCACGTGCTTTGAAGTAACCGTGCCGGCAACTTCCTGCAAGACCTCTTTTATAATCTGAGGCTTTACTGCCAAAATAATGATTTCCCCAAAGCGGACTGCCGCTTTGTTATCTGAGGTTACGTGAATACGATATTTTTGGGAAAGAAACTGAGTTCGTTCCTCTCTCGGTTCAGAAACGAGGAGCTGTTCGGGGGCAATAATTTTCTTTTTGAGGAGCCCTCGCAGCATCGCTTCCGCCATATTTCCTCCCCCAATAAAACTAATTTTTTCCCCTTTCATAGTGGCATCATCCTCCTTTTAATATGGATAATCGATTTCCTCTGTGAGCGACCAACTTTCAAAAAAATCGATAGGAATCTCTCGAACAAAGCGGGAGGGCTTGGAAAAGACCTTCCCGCTTACTCGGTCATAGATGTTTACCGGGTAGGTGATAAAAAGGTTTTCTTTTGCCCGGGTGGCCGCAACATACATGAGCCTCCGTTCCTCCTCCATTTCTTCTTCACTGTTAAAAGCGTAGCTTGAGGGAAATTTTCCTTCCAAAGCCCAGATGATAAAAACCGTATGCCACTCTAACCCTTTGGCTGAATGGATCGTGGAAAGCACCAGACGCTCATCATCAGAATCTGGCGCGGCAACTCCGGCCACGCTTTCATTCGGCGGCTCCAACGCAAGATCACTGAGGAAATGTTCCAAGGAAGAATAACGGGCAGTGATGTTCTGGAGGTGTTCCAAATCCTTGAGGCGCTTGGGGTAGTCATCGTATTTATTTTTAAGAATTGGTTCATAGTAGCGACAGGTGAGGTTGATCTGGTCGGGTATGGTGAGTCCTTGCCGCGTTAACGTGGTTAAAAGCTCGTGGAGTTGCCTGATCCCTTCGGTGAATTTTGCCTTTTCAGGATAACTCGTGAGGTCTTCAGGTCCCTTGCGGTTTTTTATGATCCACTCAATGATATTATGGCTGGTGCGCGGACCGATTTTCCCTACCAGCATGAGGACTCGGTGCCAGCTGATCGCATCTCGCGGGTTGATGAGGAGTCGAAGGTGGGCCAGGACGTCTTTCACATGTGAGGTTTCAATAAATTTGAATCCACCGAATTTGACATAGGGTATGTTGCGGCGGGCCAATTCAATCTCCAGATCGAAGGTGTGGAAGGCGGCCCGGCACAGAATAGCGATTTCATCGA
Source organism: uncultured delta proteobacterium (assembly GCA_963727835.1). GTDB lineage: Bacteria > Desulfobacterota > WTBG01 > JAGOGO01 > JAGOGO01. The sequence goes on along the minus strand of CAVSIB010000020.1, from coordinate 2,957 downwards.
GGGGAACACCCTCCTCTCTTATTTCCAGCACCTTTTGGCAAATAAAGCGGGACTGGTAGTTTTCATTTTCCGCGGCGATAAGTATGGGGCGCACGCCCTTGGTTTTTTTGGTAAAAAGATGCTTGGTGTACTTTTCCTTGGCATTTACAATGATTTCATTGGTCAGATCAAGGATGGGTTGGGTGGAGCGATAGTTTTCTTCGAGGGTGATAATACGAGTTCCTGAAAAACGTTTTGGAAAGTCCATAATGTTCCGAAAATTAGCGCCACGAAAGGAATAAATACTTTGAGAATCATCTCCCACCACCATGACATTGTTATGCTCCGAAGCTATAAACTGGATAATCTCGGACTGCAGTCGGTTGGTATCCTGGTACTCGTCTACCATGAGAAAGCGGAATCTTCGAGAAATTTCGGCGCGAACGTCCGGATGATTTTCCAGGAGGGTTCGAAAGTTTACGAGCAGGTCATCGTAATCCATGAGCTGGTTTTGCTCTTTATATTTTTTATAAAGTTCTTGAAGGCCTAATAACTCTTTCAATTCTTCGAAAAAGTGAAAATATTCTTGCTCCATGATGTGCGAGATGGGCTCCATTTTATTGACTGACTTGCTGAAGATTTCAGCAATGGTGTTTTTCCGGGGGAATCGGCGGCTCTTTTCACTCAAGCCCATCTGGGTTCTCAGAAGGTTTATGATATCCTCAGCATCCGAGCGGTCCAAAATCGTGAAGGCTGATGCATACCCAATCAGCGGGGCGTATCGTCTCAGTAGCGAGTTGGCCACCGCATGAAAAGTTCCTCCGTATACCCGCTCGCACCGGTCATCAATCATCATACTGGCACGGCGGAGCATCTCTTGGGCGGCCTTGCGGGTAAAGGTAAGGAGAAGAATATTTTCCGGGGGGACACCGGACTCAATCAAGCGGGCTACCCGGTACACTAACGTGCGAGTCTTTCCGCTCCCAGCCCCGGCAATGACCAAAATGGGACCTTCCAGAATTGTTGCTGCTTCCAACTGAGCGGGGTTAAGCTCCTTTTCATAGTCAATCTGAAAAGATTTTTTAACCAACGGGGGAATGTCTTTCAATAAATACTGTTTCATGGGCATGTTATAACGTATCGCCTTTATTTTTTCAAGGAAATGCGTACAGGTTACCATTATAAAAATTTTCATGATTTTATTGAGCAGGGAAACTCCAAATTTTTACTTTCTTATTTGATCAAAACGTTTTCTTGTGAAGGCAAGGGAAAAAATATTGTAAGGAAAAATCTACGGTCAACAAAGAGAATTGGAAAAGCACACGATGGTTACCGATCGCCAATATTTGCTGTTTATCCCATGCAGTTTAAAGGATTTTGGAAGCGAAATTACCTTTGCAAAAAGGAGAGATTTCTATATACTGAAAACCTTTTGATTGTAAAAAAATGCAATATAAGAGGAAATTATGGCGGTTCGTTTTAAAAAATCGGTAAGAGAAATTAAACTTCTTGATCATACCCAGGGCTTTAATGAAAAGCGCTTGAATTTTGAGTTCCGATTTGACCCGCTCACCCGGAGAAGGGCGCGCATTATGAACTTAAAATTTAAGGTGCCCTCGTCACCTGATTTGAAAAAAATCGTTGAGATGTCCCTGGGGTACCCATGCCCTTTTTGTGAAGAAAACGTGGAAAATATGACCCCCAAATTCCCTTCCCCTTTTATCCCGGAAGGAAGGATAAAATTCGAAGAGGCAGTAGTGTTGCCCAACTTTATGCCGTATGGACAGAATAATGCCGTGGCGATTTTTTCCAAAGACCATTTTGTTGGGCTTGCACATTTTTCTGAAGAAATCTTAGCAAATGGATTTCTGGCAGCTCAGAGTTTTTTTAAAAAAGTTTATAAAAAAAATGCTAAGAACAAATACTTTTCTATTAACTGGAACTATATGCCCCCTTCTGGGGCAAGCTTGATCCATCCGCACCTTCATCTTATGGCCGACCGGGATCCTTCGGATTATCATGGCCTGATCCTGAAACGGGGAAAGCGATTTTGGAAAAAATTTAAGGTCAATTATTGGGAAGATTTGATTAAGGAGGAAAAAAGGCTCGAAGAAAGGTTTTTGGGTGAAACCGGAAATATTTGTTGGCTTCTTTATTTTGCGCCCAAAGGGATGATGTTTGATGTCATGGGTGTTTTTGTTAATAAACTTTCCCTATTAGAGATTCCGCCAATAGAGTTCCACGAGTTCGCCCGGGGGCTTCAAAAAATTTTTCTTTACTTAGATAAAAATAACCTAATGAGCTTTAATCTGACCATTTTTTCTGGATTAAAAGAAAAAGATTATTTTTGGACTCATGCCCGGTTAACCCCTCGTTTCGTTATTCCGCCGATGAATACCAGTGATGTTAACTTCACGGGCCTGTTTCATGACGAATCTCTCTCCATCATTAAACCTGAAGATGTCTGCCAAGAAATGAAGGCCTTTTTTTAGATTTTTTGCCTTACCCATTATGATCCTCAGCTATATTCTTCCATCCTTCATATATTTTTGCTACATGCAATGCCTGTGGCTGATTCCGGCATATATATCCCTTCATCTGGAGTCATTAGGGTTAACCATTTTCAGGTCAGCTTTTTGATCTCTTTGTTCTTTTTTTTAAAACCGAACTTTTCGCAAACCGCTTAAAAGATTAACCCTCCTCTTGCCGAACTCGGAAATTCACCCTTCAGGACGGGCAGTACCAACGCTTGGTGCCTTTCCTAAAAAGAGGTTCATGGAAATAAAGGCAGGAGACCCCTTGCGAATTAGGAAAAACGGAGATTCTTCCTAAGGTAATGAGCATAGCTTTTTTTCTTGGGTTTTTGGTGGGATATTTAAGGCATCAAGGCTGATGTGCAACCTCTGGGCTAAATTTAAAATAGTGGTGTCAAATCCCTCCCGGTAACGATAAAGTCCAGATTTTTCGGAGAAGTCGGT
>CAVSIB010000019.1:0-15696 GCA_963727835.1 uncultured delta proteobacterium | reverse complement strand
ACACAAGGCGCAGAGCAATTTACCCGGGCAAAGATGTTCGGTGAGGCGTTAGCTCGAATGGTCCTCTATTAAACAGAAAAGGGGCTTTGCTTTCAGGATCACATGGTGGTTGCATCCATCGGTGCCCTTATCGAACTGCCGCCCTTCCAGCTGCGCCTCGGCCCAGATGGCTGGCGTGTTTCACCCATTTTAGCCCGAATCCTCGGTATTCGCGGAACTGCCTGGCTGCAAATAGTTCGGATTGGAGATTTGCTCCTTATCGGCACACCAGGAGATTTCAGCGGTGAAATCAGTGTTGCCTGGCATGAATGGGCTGCGAAAAAAAATTATGACTTATGGGTAACCAGTTTTTGCGGTTCCTATGCGGGATACATTTCACCGGATAAATATTACGGAGAAATAACCAACCAAAAGGGATCACTTGCTTATGAAACCGGATTGATCTACCCGTGTGCGCTCCCGATGAAGAGGCTTACTTTACCGAATCGTCAATCAATCTGGTGGAAAGCATAGGCCCTTCCCCAATATCCCCAAACAACCACTTGAAGTAACCAACATCACTCAATGATATGAGTTTTAAAAACGCTTTGGATCGTGCGAAGGAGAAAAGCCGCCGGTTCAATGGAACCCCGTTTCCAAGCCTCTGCCCAATGAAGATACAATGTCCCCGTCGAACTAATCTTTTTTTAAACATTTTAGAGAACCTGCAAAAAATTACCGGCAACTAATTCTGATTATTAGCAAAAACAAAAAGGGCTACAGACCTAAATCCGTAACCCCTTGATTTTATTGATGGGCGGTACTGGATTCGAACCAGTGACTTCCACCGTGTGAGGATGGCACTCTAGCCGCTGAGTTAACCGCCCTATGCTTTTCTTAATACCAATTTTTTTCACTGTGTGCAAGAATTTTTCTTCTTTATATTTTTCTTGACACCTATTCATCGCTCCCTCTATATTTCCATAAAAACCCATTGGTTTTTTTCATGTAACCGCAACACTGACCAAAAATAAAAGGAGTCTCGCAATGATGAAAGTCGGCATAATTGGTGGTTCCGGGTTTGATGATCCCCGTTTAATAGACAATATAAAAAGGATCAAAAAACATACCCCTTACGGGGCAACGTCGGATCTTATCATTGTCGGATCGTACCAGGAAAAAGAATTGGTGATCCTCGCTCGGCACGGAGAAGGACATCGGATCGCACCTTCCCATGTCAACTTCCAGGCTAATATTTGGGCAATGAAAGACTTGGGGGTAACTCATATTCTTGCCACGACCGCGGTTGGTTCCCTCCGGGAAAACATTAAGCCTGGTCATTTAGTCTTTCCGGATCAGTTTATTGACCGCACCATCAAAAGAAAATCTACTTTTTTTGAAGGACATGAGGTGTGCCACATCGCTATGGCTGATCCTTTCTGCCATAAGCTTCGGGACAAGCTCTCCCACGCCGCGCAAAAATTGGGGTTGGAATATCATAGCAAAGGGACGATCGTCACTATTGAAGGCCCTCGGTTTTCTACCCGCGCGGAAAGCCTGATGTTTAGGCAGTGGGGAGCTGACGTGATCAACATGAGTACTGTTCCTGAAATAGTCCTCGCCCGTGAGGCGGGCATTTGTTACGCGACGATCGCGATGAGTACGGACTACGACTGCTGGCATCAAAGTGAGAGTTCGGTCACCTGGGAGATGATCGCGCAGGTTATGAATAAAAACGTCGAAAATGTAAAAAAACTCTTGTTCGAGGTAATTCCCAAAATTGATTATAGTGAGTGTGAATGCCGCGAAGCGATTAAACAAGCAATGGTTTAGAGCGTAAGGCGGGAAAGGGTGAGGTGTAAGGCGTGAGAAGTATACAGAGAGAGGAGATATAGGGACAAAATGTTAACTGATCCCTTACAGGTGGTCCAGGAATCCTTCTATCAAACTGATAATGTTTGGCTTTGCTTTCTGAACAGTGGCAATCACTTCTTCAAGCGGGGCTGGGGCAAGAGCTTCGGGTCGGTTCACGTTCGCGATAATGGAAAGTCCTAACACTTTTATTCCGGCGTGAACCGCGACAATCACCTCCGGAACCGTGGACATACCGACTGCATCCGCGCCAATCATCCGAAGAAATCGTGTCTCCGCAGGAGTCTCCAGGCTTGGTCCCTGCACCGCCACATAGACCCCTTTCCTTAAAACAATTCCTCGTTCACGAGCAGCATCTTCTGTTTTTTGGATCAAGTGCGGACAATACGGCTCATACATCGAAGGAAAGCGATCTCCTAAATTTTCAACATTGGGGCCGCGAAGCGGATTGTCGCCGATGAGATTGATATGGTCAGTAATCACCATAAGCTCGCCGACTGAAAAACCCGGATCCAGCCCTCCGGCAGCATTGGTAATGACAAGGGTTGAAATTCCCAACGTCCGCATTACTCTTATCGGAAAGGTTACCTCCTGAAGGGTGTATCCTTCGTAGTAATGGGTTCTTCCCTCTAATACCATCACCTCGTGCTCTTTCCACAAGCCACAAACCAAATTTCCGGTGTGAGATTCCACCGTGGAAACCGGAAAAAAAGGAATCTCCTGATAAGGAATCCTGGTCTTTACAGCAATTGTTTCCCCTAAAGATGAAAGTCCGGTTCCGAGAATGATGCCGATTGGGGGAGTAAAAGGAATTTTTTTCTCCAGGAAGGCCGTCGCCTCATGCAAAGCGACTTTGATATTTTCTCTCATAGATAGTCACGATCTCCTACACGCTCGCTGATTTAAACAAAGGAAGCTCAACCGCAAACGTCGTACCTTCTCCGAGCTTACTTTTCACCTTGATTGATCCCTGATGGTCTTTAACAATTTTGTGGGCAATAGTAAGTCCCATACCCGCCCCGGAAAGCTTTGAACTAAAAAATGGATTATAGATGCTCTTCATGTCGTCTTCGGATATTCCCTTTCCCGTATCGGATATAATCACCTCCAGGTGACTCCCATTTTTTTGTTGGGTGGTTATATGCAAAACTCCGTCTTTTCCCATTGCTTCGATCCCATTTTCAAAAAGATTGGAAAAAACAATCTCCATATTTTCTCTATCCACTCTCACCAAGGGGGGATCAATAAAAAGGTCTTTGTCGACCGTGATATTTGTTCCTTCAAGTTTATCCTTCACCTTTTCCAAAGCACGTTCAATGACGATATTAATATTGCTGGGTTCAAAATCAATCGAGATATATTTTTTTAATTCCGTGATCCAGAAAATCATCAGCTCAAGCCGCTCGATCTCTTTGATGATGATATCAACATAGGTGCTTAAAGGATTATCCGGAGGCAACGCGCGCCGGACACGGCGGGCAAACCCCCCGATCGTGACAATGGGGTTTCGGGTCTCATGGGCAACGCGGTCAGCCATCTCGCCCAAAGCGGCTAACTTTTCCGATTCTGCCAAACGCTCACTCTTTTCTTGTAATTCCTCAGTCCGTTTTTTTACTTCTCTTTCCAGTTCCTGACTGAAATTTTTAATCCTCTCAAACTGCCGCACATTTCTAATGGCGATTGCCAACTGCTGTCCGACGGTCTTCACAAATTCTGAATAATCTTCAGTAAAAAAACCTTTCTTTTCCTTTGAGGCACACGCCAATACCCCCAATACTTCATCACCAATCGCAATCGGCATCAAACCAAAAGATTTTATGCCTTCTTTAACCTCCAGATTCGTAGAAATAGGTTTACCGGCTTTTTCTGCATCTTTGACCAAAATAATCTTGTTGGTAAGAAAACATTCCCCGGAATAGCTATCCATGCTCGGTTTCCGCGCCGCAGTTTTTATGAATTCAGCGCTCAACCCTCGATGGCTTTTGATCCGCAGATACCCATCATCATCCAAAAGCCGAATCGACCAGGTGTCGGTCTTAAACTCTCGCATAAGTAAATCTAAAACCGCTTCCATAATTTCCGAGAGGCTTAACGATGAGCTGATCTTCTTACTGGCTTCGAAAAGGACCGAGAGTTCCTTGACGCTCCGTTTTAATTCCCTGCTCTGATTCGACAAAACCAGATTAGTTTTTTCCAAGTCTTCTTTGATGCGGAGAAGTTCATCGGTCTGAGCGGTAAGCTTTTTCTCTCTCTCCTTCAAAGACTGAGACATCTGATTAAAGGTATCGGCAAAACGCCCGATTTCATCATGCGAAGGAGGCGTGATGTGAACAAATTCTCCGCGCCCGATCTTTTCTGCTTCGCGAGCAAGAATTTTAACCGGACGAGTGATGTTACGCGCCAAGATATAAGAAAGCGTGAAGGCAAGAATCATCGCCATAACAATTAAGCTTACAAAAATCATTACCACTTCATTACGCACGTAATAGTATTTTCCCTCAAAAATTCCCACCCCCAAGGCACCGATCGGTTTTCCGGAAACACTCTTGATCGGTTCGTATGCCATGATATACCAGGAATCAAGTACTAATGCCCGTTCAAGAAAATCTTTTCCCTCAACAAGTACTTTTTGAGACACTGCCGGGGATAATCGAGTCCCAATAGCGCGGTTGCCCTGTTTATCTAAATACGTTGTGGCAATGCGGAGATCCCCCAAAGATATTGTGACAACCTCAACCTCCTCTGTTTTACGAGATACCTTTTGAAAAACAAGGTTTTTAATTTTATCCACCAACTCATAGTTGCGATTGAGAATAACTCCGCCCGCAAGGACTCCAAGCAGCTTCCCTTTCTTACTTAAAATGGGAGCACCAGCACCCAACATTAAGGCAATGTCTTCTTTTTGTTTTAAGGGTTGCCCCACCTCGGAAGTTGGGGTAAGAGGAAGAGCTGCCTTTCTGGCAACCCTTTTTCCTTCCTTATTAATTTCATTCCTTGGAATTATAAAGGCGGTCTGAATGATCTCTTTGTTGAGTGGTAGGTGAACCAGCGGATGGGAAGAAAAATCATCTCCTTCTTTCTCGGGGTTATGCGCTCGATAAATTATTTTCCCCTCAGGATCAGTAAGGAAGAGGATATCCAATCCCTCATTTTTAAGTATTTGATCCAGTTCAGTTTTGATTAAATGCAAATCACCTTTCGATAAACTTTCCCTTAACAAAAATCTCTCCGCAGTTATTTGGATTTTTGTTCTAATATTTGTCAGCTCTTGCTCATAAATTCCCCAGGCAGCATTCAAATCAGCACTCACCCGCTCTTGCGTCTCCTCAATCACCAATTTATTAATGAGATAATTGCCTGCTAAACCGGCGGAGATACCAGTAAAGCCGACCACCAGTAAAAAGGCCAAAATGAACTTATCTCGGAGGGTTAGTGTTATTTTTAGAAAAGACATGGCAATGTTTGTAAAACAAAAAAACATTTTTTAGATAGATTTTATTATTTTTTCAACCGCTTGTAAAGCTTTAAGGAAACCATTGCTTTTTAATGAAATTGTGATATTATTTTTACAATGATTCCTCATAAAAACTTAAAAACTCAAATGATACCATGGCGTTTGATAAGGATTTACAAGATCTGAGAAAAAAGATTAACCAGACAGATGAGCAAATCCTCAACCTCATCTCCGCGCGGGCACGTTTCGTAAAAGAGATCGGAATGGTTTAAAAAAAAATATAAGATTGAACCGTACTCAGCCAACCGGGAAAAAATTATTCACCAAAGATTAGAGAAGCTGAATCACGGCCCGCTGAGCAATGAAAATGTAAGAACTATTTTTGGAGAAATAATTTCCGCGTGCCTCTCTTTAGAAAAATCGCTAAAAATTGCCTACTTGGGGCCAGAGGCTACTTTTTCTCATCAAGCGGCATTACAGCAATTTGGGCACTCCCCCCGGTTCATCCCCTTACCGACAATCGAAGGGATTTTTAGAGAGGTGGAAAAAAAACAGTGTGACTACGGAGTGGTACCAATAGAAAATTCCACGGAAGGTTCCATATACCAAACCCTAGATATGTTTATTGAGACCCCGTTAAAAATTTGTGCGGAAATTTCCTTAGAGGTCTCTCTTTATCTCTTGAGTTTGCGTGACCGGATCGAAAATATCAAAAAAATCTATTCCCATCCTCAAGCGTTAGCTCAGTGTAGTCGTTGGCTTGCCCATTACCTTCCGGATATCCCGGTCAAGGAAGCCTCAAGCACTGCCCAGGCCGCCAAAAAAGCCAAAGAAGATCCCTCGGTGGGAGCAGTTGCCAGCAAGCTTGCCGCAAAAATCTATGATCTAAAAATTCTCAAAAACAAAATTGAGGACTATTCCAAAAACTTCACGCGATTCTGGGTGATAAGCCACCAAAGCACGGAAAAAAGCGGTCAAGATAAAACCTCCATCATGTTCTCTATTAAACACAAGGCAGGGGCATTACATAAAATAATTTATCCTTTTGCTCATTATGGGATTAATATGACTAAAATCGAATCTCGCCCTTTAAAAGACAGCCCGTGGGAATATTTTTTCTTTGTTGATGTAGAGGGACATGTTACTGACACGAAGTTAAAAAAAGCTCTTAAAGAAATAGAAAAAATGGTCAAATTTTTAAAGGTCTTAGGCTCCTATCCCCGGAGCGCATAACGTATCGTTCTTTATCTTTTAAAAGACGGTTACCCTGGACCAGAGTGAACTACTTTGGTCTTTTTTGTAATTACCATCAGATGTAAGAGGATTGGAAAGAGAGTGGTTTATGATTTCTGCTGACCGCTTAGTAAGTGAAGGAATAAAACAGATTACTCCTTATATTCCCGGAAAGCCTATCGAAGAATTAGAAAAAGAGTATGGTGTCAGAGGAGCAATTAAAATGGCTTCCAATGAAAATCCCTTGGGACCTTCCCCCAAAGCTATCGAAGCCATGAAAAAGTGCTTAAGCACTATCCATCGTTATCCGGATGCAAACAGCCTTTTGCTCAAGGAGCAGTTATCAATAAAACTAAGCATCCCTCAGGACTGTATTATCCCCTCAAACGGGTCAAACGAGATCCTAGAACTTGTGAGCAAAGTTTTCTTACGACCGGGACATGAGGTAATCATCCCTGAACCTACATTTTCTCTTTATGCCAAATTCACCCAAGCAATGGATGGCTACCCCGATAAGGGTGCCTTTAAAAAATTTCAGTATTGATTTGCGCGCAGTGTTGGAAAAAATCAGTCTAAGGACAAAAATAATTTTTATTAATAACCCCAACAATCCAACCGGCACCATAGTAAAAAAGAAAGAGTTTGAAGAATTCCTCAAAAATATTCCCGTTACTATAATCATTGTTTTAGACGAAGCTTACGGGGAGTTTGTCGAGGAGCCTGATTTTCCCCAGGGCAAAAATTATTTGAACGCTCAACATTGGATTATTACTTTGAGAACATTCTCTAAGGTTTATGGACTTGCAGGGTTACGCATCGGATACGGATTAGCTCCGCAGGAATTAACGCACTATTTGAATAAAGTGCGCCAACCCTTTAATGTAAATTCTCTTGCTCAGGTTGCGGCGTTAGCAGCCTTAGACGATAACGAGCATATTGAGAAAACTCTTTGGATCGTCTCTGACGGAAAAAAATATCTGTACCAGCAATTAGACCAACTCGGAGTAAACTATATTTCCAGCCAGAGCAACTTTATCATGATCCACCTGGGAGAACAATGCCCCCGCGTGTATGATTCCTTGTTACGGATGGGCGTTATTGTGCGGCCATTAACGTCCTTTGGTTTTCCTGAATATATTCGGCTCAGTATAGGGACTCCTGAAGAAAATAACAGATTCATCGACACCTTAAAAAAAGCACTTTTCAATCATCAATGAGCGTAAGAATGGTAAAATTTAACGGCGTAGCAATAGTTGGGGTAGGACTGATAGGAGGCTCTCTTGCGCTTTCCGCGCGACAAAAAGGAATCTTCAATCACATCGTGGGGATCGGCAGAAGTCCCGAAAACCTCAGAAAAGCAAAGGACCTTAACGTGGTGGATGAGTTTACCCTTAATCTTGACGAAGGAGTAAAAAATGCAGAATTAGTCATAATCGCCACCCCGGTATGTGACATTATTCCCATCATTAAAAAAGTACTACCCGCGCTCAAAAAGGGGGCCATCATTACTGATGTTGGGAGTGTTAAAAATGAAATCATGATCGAAACAGATAAGCTCTCCTTCCCCGGAGTCTTTTTTGTTGGCTCTCATCCCATAGCGGGAACGGAAAATTCAGGGGTTGAGGCAGCATTTCCTGACCTTTTTCTGGAAAGGAAATGCATTCTCACCCCTTCGGAAAAGACTGACCCTTCAGCTTTAGAAAAAATAAAAAATCTTTGGATTTCAGTAGGTTCAGAGGTTTTTTTCATGGATAGCGAGCCACATGACCAAATTTTGGGAGCAGTAAGCCACTTGCCCCATATGATTGCTTTTGCCTTGGTAAATTATCTTCATGCAATAAGTCATGAGAAAGAAAGTATTTTTAAATTTTCCGGTGGAGGTTTAAAAGACTTTACCCGAATTGCCGCAAGCCATCCCATCATGTGGAAAGATATTGCCTTGATGAATAAAGGAAACCTGTTAAATTTAATGGAAGGCTTTCAAAAAACCTTAGAAGAGTTAAAAGAATTAATCAATCGCGGTGATGGAGACGAACTGGTTAGAAAATTTGAAGAATCCAGACGGATTCGGCGAGGGTTAATTAGTTAAAAAAAAAGGCCTTTGCAAAAATAAAATGTTTGACTTTTTCATTAAAGCTATACTATTTTAAAAAGATTAATTTTGGAATCAGTGAAATCTATTATAGTTAATAAAAATAAACGGTTAAGGGGAGCGATTTATCCCCCCGGTGATAAATCGATCTCGCATCGAGCGATCATTTTTGGATCTCTTGCCCGAGGGAAAAGCAAGGTAACTAATTTTTGTCCGGGTGACGATACCCGCAACACGCTGAAAGCATTCCAGTCACTGGGGATAACGATAAAAGGAAGCAGGACCGACTATACTATTTGGGGAAAAGGATTAAGAGGCCTTCAAGAACCCTCTGATATCATTGATGCCGGTAATTCGGGGACAACTACCCGGTTGTTAACTGGCCTTCTTGGGGGACAAAGTTTCTTTTCGGTTATTACGGGTGATGCCTCTCTGCGTAAAAGGCCCATGAAACGCGTCACTGAACCTTTGCGGTCGATGGGAGCAAAAATAGATGGGCGTGAGGGTGGTGATTGTGTCCCCTTAGCGATCCGCGGAGGAAACTTAAGGCCGATTACCTACCACACCCCAGTTGCGAGTGCACAGATAAAGTCGGCTATTCTTCTCGGTGGCCTTTATGCTGACGGTGTAACCGAAGTGATTGAACCCGTCCTCTCCCGAGACCACACCGAACGGATGCTGAAAGCGCTGGGCGCTCATGTTGAGACCAAAAACACCATGGTTCGGATAAAAGGTTTCTCGGAGTTAGAGGCCTTTTCTCTGTTTGTTCCCGGAGATATTTCATCCGCAGCTTTTTTTGTTGTCGGTGGAGCAATCATTCCTGATTCCGAGGTACTTATTCGTGACGTTGGCATTAATCCTTTGCGAACGGGCATATTAGACGTTCTCAAAAACATGGGGGCGGATATCAGAATCGGTGAGATAAAAGAAGAGGGCGGAGAAGAACGGGCGGATATAATTGTAAAATCTTCTTTGTTAAAAGGCGTAGAAGTAAGCGGTGATCTTATCCCCCGAACGATTGATGAGTTTCCGATTCTGGCAGTGGCTGCTTCTCAAGCTGAAGGAACAACGATTATTCGCGATGCCAAAGAACTTCGGATAAAAGAAACAGACCGCATTAAGACTATGGCTGAGGGGTTAAGACGATTTGGGGTTCAGGTGGAAGAATTCGAAGACGGCATGGCAATCACGGGTCCGCAAAAGCTTAAAGGAACCCGAGTTTCAAGTTGTGGAGACCACCGAGTGGCCATGGCATTTATTATTGCCGGATTAACCGCATCCGGGGAAACGATTGTTGAGGATACGGCACCGATTGCCACCTCGTTTCCCAATTTTATGGAATTATTGGATTCATTATCCCAGTAAAAAATCGCACTCATGGTTTCGATCATTACCATAGATGGCCCCTCGGGTGCAGGGAAAAGCACGGTAAGCCTTGGGCTCGCAAATCTTTTAGGATATACCTATGTTGACTCCGGGGCGTTATACCGTATTGTCGCCCTTGAAGCGTTGCTAAAAAAAATCGGGGAAGAAAATGAAGACGCATTGGTAACCCTCTGTAAAAACTTGGAGGTTACTTTTCGCACTATAAAGGGAAAGATAACGATCCTGAACCACGATCGCGATGTTTCTGAGTATATCCGCTTTCCCGAGATAAGTATGCTTGCCTCGCGGATATCAGCCGGAAAAGCCGTTCGAAACCAGATCACGGCTCTCCAAAGAAAGATGGGAGAAAAAGGAAAACTGGTGTTAGAAGGAAGAGATGCCGGGACAGTGGTCTTCCCTGACGCGGAGGTTAAGTTTTTCATAGACGCAACGCCCGAAGAGCGGGGAAAAAGAAGATTTAAGGAATTAACGCTTAAGGGCTTATCAATAAGCCTGGAGCAAGTAACTCAGGATATCATAACACGAGACCATCATGACAGTACAAGAAGCCATGCTCCTTTAAAGCCGGCGCCTGATGCTGTTATAATAAATTCTTCGGCAATGACTGTTGAAGAAGTTATTGCCCGGATGATGGAAGTCATCCAAGCAAAAAAAATTAGGGGGTAAAATTGAATGGATAAAAGTGAAACGATAATCGAAGAAAAAATACAGACTCAGCCGGTCATTGCAACCGCTGATGAGCAGGAAGGAGATCCAGATGATTCCTATGAAATGATGGATCAACTTTATGGAAATACCTTGAAAGACATCCAGGAGGGCGAGGTCGTTGAAGGAAGGGTCGTAAAAATCAGTGCCGAATATGTTTTGATAGATGTGGGATATAAATCTGAAGGACAAATCCCCATCCGAGAATTCCAGGATGAAACCGGGGGGGTTTCGATACAAGTAAACGATAAAGTTGATGTCCTCTTGGAACGAAGAGAAGACGAAGAAGGACTGATTGTTCTTTCTAAAACCAAGGCGGATCAAGCGAAGGTCTGGGACAAAATTGGCAAGGTCTATGAAAATGACGAGACAATTGAAGGGAGAGTGATTTCCCGGATCAAAGGAGGTCTTTCCGTGGAAATCGGGGTCAGGGCTTTCCTTCCCGGCTCACAAATTGACCTCCACCCGGTCAAGGACATGGACCGATTGATCGGCCAGAGTTTTAAATTCAAGATTTTAAAATTCAATAAGAAACGAGGCAACATTGTTATTTCTCGCCGATCTATTTTGGAAAAAGAACGAGAAACCTTAAGAGGCGAAACCCTCAAGACCTTGGAAGAAGGCAGTGTTATTGAGGGCACAGTAAAAAATATTACTGATTATGGAGTGTTTATTGACCTGGGAGGCGTTGACGGCCTTTTACATATTACGGATATGTCCTGGGGGAGAGTCAACCACCCTTCGGAGATGTTTTCTTTAGGAGACCGAATAAAAGTAAAAGTTATTGGCATGGACAAAGAAAAAGGCCGGGTCTCTCTTGGTTTCAAGCAGTTAAGCGCCGACCCCTGGGCTAATGCTTCGGGAAGATACCCGGTTGGGAAACGAATTGCGGGTAAGGTGGTAAGCCTTACCAATTACGGTATATTTGTGGAACTTGAAAAAGGCATCGAAGGACTTATCCATATTTCAGAAATCTCCTGGAATAAAAAGATTCGCCACCCTTCGCAGATTGTCTCTCTCAATGATGTGATTGAAGCAGTCATCTTAAGTGTTGACCCGCCTAAAAAGAGAATCTCATTAGGCATAAAGCAGTTAGAGCCTAATCCGTGGAATGTTGTTAAAGAAAAATATCCCGTAGGAACCATTATTGAAGGAACCATTAAAAATATTACTGAATTCGGCTTGTTTGTGGGCTTAGATGAAGGTATTGATGGGTTAATCCACATTTCTGACCTCTCTTGGACCAAGAAGATCAAACATCCTGGCGAGGTCTATAAAAAAGGACAAAAAATTCAAGCTATCGTCCTCAATATTGACGAAAAACAAGAACGTTTCTCTCTCGGAGTAAAACAGTTGGAAAAAGATCCGTGGGAAGGAATCTCTCATAAATACTTCCCCGGAGAAGTATTCGAAGGAAAAGTTACCAATATTACCGACTTTGGTATATTCCTTGAACTTGCCGAAGGGATTGAAGGGCTCATACACATTTCGGAAATCAACAAGGATAAGGCTGGGAAGCTCTCTGAGTTTGTAAAAGTTGGAGATTCTCTCAAGGCTTTGATTATTCATATTGACGAAGCAGAAAGAAAGATCGGTTTAAGCCTCAAAGGCTTAGAAAAGAAAACTGAAGAAGATGAGGCAAAAAAATATCTTACTGTTCAGGAAGCTCCGGCAACGTCTTTAGGAGAAATATTAGAAACAAAGGCTACTGCCACAGAAAAAGGAACGAATGAAACCACAGAGTCAGAGGAAAAGGGTGAACCCATTAAAGAAGAACCGCAAGCCGAAGCCTCTGCTCCTGAAAATTTGACCGAGGCAAACCCACCATCAGAAGAATGATCCGCGTGATCGTGCGTCTAATAATGTTAAACCGTAACGTTGGATAGCCATGACGACGAAGAAACATCCTATTTTAAAAGGTTTAATCGGTTTATGTGTTGCTTTGTTCCTTTTTTTCTTTGTCGCAATTTTCTTTTCCTCTTTCATGGGCACAGAGAGCAACCTTTCGCTGGGAGAAAAAATCGGGGTTGTTCCTATCACCGGAGTCATTACCGACTCCCTTGCCATTATCGATCAACTCCATGAATTTAAAAAGAACAATAAAGTAAAGGCGATCGTCGTTCGCATTGATTCTCCCGGTGGCGGAGTTGGTCCCTCCCAAGAAATTTACGAAGAAATCAAAAAAATAAAAAAAGAAAAAAAAGTGATTGCATCTATCGGTTCCCTCGGTGCCTCGGGGGGATATTATGTGGCCTGTGCCTGCGATACCATTGTCGCCAATTCGGGTGCGATTACGGGAAGTATTGGCGTGATTGTGGAATATGCTAACTTCGAGGAGCTATTAGATAAAATCGGGCTTAAGGGCGTTGTCCTAAAAAGTGGAAAATACAAAGACGTTATGTCACCTATTCGGGAGATGACCGATGAGGAGAAAAGTTTACTCCAAGCAGTGGTTGATGACATACACCAACAGTTCGTATCAGCAGTCGTTAATTCACGGCATTTAACCAAAGAGCAAGGGGAGTCCATTGCCGATGCAAGGATTTTTACCGGTGCTCAAGCAAAAGGTCTTGGTCTTATTGATGAACTGGGGAATTTTCGTGATGCGGTGGATATTGCTGCCAAGATGGGGGGGATAAAAGGAGAGCCAGAGCTTATCTACCCGAAGAAAAAACTCTCCTTTTTAGATTATTTTGTTGGGGAAACTTTGCACAAATGGGAAGAGACCCTCTACTTTCCTTACCGCTTCAGTTATCTTAGTTCTCTTAACCGCTAACCATTCTGATAAACGATTCAATCTCGCGAAAATAGAGTTTCCTTCCTGTCACCATCACATCATTATGGCCTGCTCCCGGAATGATCACGAGGCTTTTTCTTGTTGACCCGGAAAGATCGTAGAGTTCCCTGCCCTCGCTTGCCGGAATAAGCCTGTCTTTTTCCGCGTGGATCACGAGAGTAGGAAGAAACACGCCTTTAATTTTATCTCCATTTCCAAACCCTTTGAAATTCTTTATCCCCGCAAATAATTCAGCAAACCCAAAATAATCAATGAGCCTCATCGTGTTCGAAAATCCACTCTCAATAATCACCCCCGTGAGAGTATTTTGATAGTGAGCCGCGACTTCAAGTGCCGGAACAGTTCCGAGTGACCTCCCCATAATAATAATATCACCTTTATAGCTCAGTTCTTCAAGAAACTTGATAAAACCATGGAATAAAGCATGAGCATCTTTTATTAAAGCGGTGGCGGTTGGTTCCCCCTTGCTTAACCCATACCCCCGATAATCAGCAACAAAAAGGTTAACACCGATTTCATTATAAAGCGGCGCAACATAGTCATAGTCGCTTGCAATCTCACCATTCCCATGAAAATAAAAAAAAGTGGCCGCTTCTTTTTTTATTGGATAAAACCTGCACCCGATAGAAATCCCCTCATCAACAGTAATAAAAGCGGTCATCGCTTTGGAAGTGACCGGAATTTCAGGGAGCTCTTTCCGAGGATAAAAAAGACGGGATAAAATCTCGGGTCGGTCAAGTAGTGCAAGGTCATCAGTGTCAGTTGCCGTCATTTAAACCTCACGTTATTTACATTCATCCGTTCCCCGACATCTCTCCTTGAAAAAATCCTTCTCACTTTAAGGCGGGTATAGTATAGTATCAAAAAGTTATTTTTTCAAACTCTCTGGAAAACGGGGGCGTATGGTAAAAACTCCTTTGATGAAAATTTATCATGCATTATTGGCAGCCTTTGGACCACGACATTGGTGGCCCGCCAAGACCGCAGAAGAAGTAATATTTGGGGCGATTTTAGCCCAAAATACTACTTGGAAAAATGCGAATCGAGCAATCGGTGAGTTAAAAAATGCGGGTAAGCTTAGCTTTGAGGCAATAAAAAAAATGAATGAAAAAAAACTCGGTGAATTGGTTAGGCCGGCACGTTTTTATAACCAAAAAGCGAAGGCGCTGCAAGTTTTTGCAGATTATTTTGGAAATAAGTATAATTTTAATATAAAAAAAATGAAAAAATCACCCCTGGAGAAGTTGCGGGAAGAACTTCTCAGCCTTTATCGCATCGGGCCTGAGACTGCGGATAGTATACTTTTATATGCCTTAAAGAAACCCATGTTCGTCATTGACGCTTATACCAAAAGGATCTTTAGTCAGCATGGGTTCATGAAAATCGACGACTCCTATGCTACGTACCAGAAATTTTTTATGGATAATCTGCCTCACGATGTGCAGTTATATAATGAGTTTCATGCACTCATTGTGCACACCGGATATCTTTATTGTAAACCCAAACCATTGTGCGTGGAATGTCCGTTATCACATTTCTAATCAAAAGGAGATCACTTGACCGAGCTAAAATATGGAGAAAAAGAAATTGCGGAGGCACGGTTAGAATTCTGGCCTAATCCCAATCCTGAAAAGGACTATACCGTAGAAATCACCTTCCCTGAATTTACCTGCCTTTGTCCCCGTTCAGGATATCCGGATTTTGCCTTGATCCGCATTATTTATGTCCCTGACCAGTTCATCGTGGAGTTAAAATCTCTCAAGCTTTACCTCAATCAGTATCGGGGCATCTATATCTCCCATGAAGAAGTGACAAATAAAATATACCGCAACCTTTATACGGAGCTAAAACCAAAGTCTTTAGAAGTGATGGGAGATTTTAACCCGCGAGGGAATGTAAAGACCATTATCAAAGTTTCTTCAGAGTAGATTCAGCCTTTTTCTAGTAAAAAGATTGCGAAAAAAAACGGCGAAGTAAAATTATTCATATTACTCCGCCGTTTTTACAACAAACAATCTTTTAAAACTATTGGGCAAAAACCATTTACCAACTAAAGATAACTGAAGTCTGAATCCGTTCATCTTTTCCACCTGCCCCTGCCCTTGTATTGGGTGCCAGAATGGAATCAACTATCAATTTTTGCTTGGTTTTTTACTACCTTTTTTATTTTTGACCGCT
>CAVSIB010000018.1:0-38879 GCA_963727835.1 uncultured delta proteobacterium | reverse complement strand
GACGTTGTTCAGGTTTTTGCTGAGGGTTTCGATCTCCGTGAATGGCATTCAGAAAATCAACCCAGACTCCAGGCAGACAATTTTGATCTCCACCAATTATATTTGAAATTATCTAAGCTATCTGACCTTCCCGTGAGCCTGACGCTGGGAAGGCAAGAGTTATTTTATGGAGCAGGTCGACTGGTTTGGAATTCTACCTGGAATAACGAAACCCCTTCTTTTGATGCAGCGAAGTTTACCTATAATCCTTCCTCCTTTGATATAGACCTTTTGCCGGCACCCGGGTCGAATACCAGGTTTTTACCGGGCCGGACAAACACTCCGCTGTCCCGTATACCCTTTATCCGACCAACCAGTTTAATGATGCAAATTATGGTGAAGATTTTTTTGGTCTTTATACCACCTATAAAGGTATCCCCAAAAATGTTTTTGATTTTTATTTCCTGACTCTTATGGATCTACACCCTACTCCAATGAGTTATTCATTATTAAATCCCATCCGCCGACCACAACGCCCACGAAGGGTACGAAAGGTACGGTGGGTACATACGAGCGATACACAGCGGGCACCCGGGGGGAGGGAAAGGTGCTGTGTACTGACTTAGGTTACGGATATGAATTTGCTTATCAGTTTGGGAATATAAGTAATATAATCTCGGAGGATATTAGGGCTTACGCCTGGCATGTGGATTTAAACTATACCTTTGCTCAGCTTATCCTGCAACCTACCTTTAAAATCGAGTATAACTTTGCCAGTGGAGACAACAATTCAAATGATGGCTGTTCACACACCTTTATTCCCCTCTTTTCAGTCACTCATGACAAGGAAGGACTTATTGATTTCTTTCGCTGGGAGAACATGAAGGTGATTGGTGCAGTCATGAATTTTGTGCCGATTAAAGATCGTGTCACTTGTTCGCTTGAGTACCATAAATTGAACCTGGATAAGACCCAGGATGCCTGGTATGATTCTGGGGGGTCTATAATTCGAAAAGCAAGTCTTAGCAAACCCCGGCACACATATATCGGATAATGTTGGTAACGAAGTGGACTTCTCAATGAAATATACGCCTGCTAGCCCTTTTAACTTTTTGACTCTTGAGGGTGGTTATGCCTACCTTTTTTCCGGACCTTATGTTAAGGACACGAGCTATGCAAAGGGTTATTCTGATCGTGATGCTGATATCCTTTATTTTCAGACGGTAATTAAGTTTTAGAAGAAGTAAAAGGTAAGAGGGTTAATTATTTTACTGCCGGGATGGATTTATGCTCCACCACCTCACCGTCAATGAGATGAGTAACTGTATGAGCGACCCGGAAGGCTTGGTTTTCGTCGTGAGTGACTAAGAAAATAGTGATATTTTTTTTCCGGAAAACATCCTGGATTACCCCTTCTGTGATTTTGACATAGTTTCGGTCCACATTGGCAGTGAATTCATCCAAAATTAATACTTTCGGGTCAATTGCCAAAGCCCTCGCCACTGCAACCCGCTGAACCTCTCCCCCGAAAGGCGTGTCCCTTGTTGGTGCCGAAGATATTCTATGCCCATGATTTTAAGGAATTCCTCAATTTTTTGTTTTCGCTGAGAACGGGGATAGTTCCGCAGTTTGAGACCATAAGCCAAATTTTTTTCTACCGTGGTGTGGAAAAGAAAAGGGTTTTGATGGACCATGGTAATTTTTTTGCGGAGTCTCTCGGAAAGGCCTCCATTTTCATAAACCATCTCCCCCTGATACCCAATCTTACCGGTGGTGGGTTTTAAAAGCAGACCCAGGATATTACAGAGGGTCGTTTTCCCTGAACCATTGGGCCCGGTTATGGCATGGATTTTGTTCTCTTCAAAGGAAAGGGAGGAAATATTGAGAATAGTACGGTCCTCATATACATGAGTGAGATGCTCAATTTTGAAAAGATATTTTTCCATTAGTTTAATTTTGGGGATTGTAAAAGATCTGACACTAAAATAAGATGGTGTCATGGATCTAAAAAGCTTTGAAAGCCTTATCAGACAAGAGAATTCAGCTCGTTTGTTTCTCGTAAAGTCATGTTGGAAAAACTACCGTCGTTTCTGCATCAAATGTAGAGGGTATAAGATCTACAGAATCATCGGAAAAAGATGCCGATGTAAGCGTTGTGGTTATACCTTCCATGACTTCAGCGGCAGATGGATTAACGAGCTCCATATTACTCCCAAACAATGGCTTTGGGTTATTAAATTATTCGAACTTGAACTGTCGGCCAAAAAGATTTCTGAACAGATCACGTTAAGTTATCCAACGGTCCTTAAGGCCGCACATATGATCAGGTTGGCAATAGTCGCCAACAGTACTAATAGTGACGATCTCCTCAAAGGAGAGGTTGAGCTTGATGAGAGTTACTTTGGTGGAAGGCGCAAAGGAAACAGAGGCAGAGGCGCCTTCAACAAAGTCCCTGTTTTCGGCATTCTTGAACGAAACGGAGTAGTTAAAGTTGAAGTCGTCAAAAATGTCAAAGCAGAAACTTTACTCAACCTGACTGTCCAAACAGTGAGGAGAGGATCGATTGTTTACACGGACAAATTTAAAAGCTATGATTCACTCATGTTCTGTGGATACAGACATCTTAAAATCGATCATAAGAAAAAGTTTGCATCTGGCAAAGTTTATATCAACGGTGTTGAAGGTTTCTGGAGTTACGCGAAAGAAAGACTGATAAAACATCATGGCGTTTCCAAAGAAAGATTTCCGTTATATCTGAAAGAAATGGAATTCAGATACAACAACCGGGGTAAGTCATTGTTCAATTTATTGGTTAATTTTCTCACAAATCTTGTGCCAGATCTTTTATAATCACCTTTTAGAAATAAAGGAAGCGAAGCAACCTCATTTTGATGCCGGAAGGAACTTATGTTCTACCATCTCACCGTCAATGAGATGAGTAACTGTATGAGCGACCCGGAAGGCTTGGTTTTCGTCGTGAGTGACTAAGAAAATAGTGATATTTTTTTTCCGGAAAACATCCTGGATTACCCCTTCTGTGATTTTGACATAGTTTCGGTCCACATTGGCAGTGAATTCATCCAAAATTAATACTTCCGGGTCAATTGCCAAAGCCCTCGCCACTGCAACCCGCTGAACCTCTCCACCCGAAAGGCGTGTCCCTTGTTGGTGCCGAAGATATTCTATGCCCATGATTTTAAGGAATTCCTCAATTTTTTGTTTTCGCTGAGAACGGGGATAGTTCCGCAGTTTGAGACCATAAGCCAAATTTTTTTCAACCGTGGTGTGGAAAAGAAAAGGGTTTTGATGGACCATGGTAATTTTTTTGCGGAGTCTCTCGGAAAGGCCTCCATTTTCATAAACCATCTCCCCCTGATACCAAATCTTACCGGTGGTGGGTTTTAAAAGCAGACCCAGGATATTACAGAGGGTCGTTTTCCCTGAACCATTGGGCCCGGTTATGGCATGGATTTTGTTCTCTTCAAAGGAAAGGGAGGAAATATTGAGAATAGTACGGTCCTCATATACATGAGTGAGATGCTCAATTTTGAAAAGATATTTTTCCATTAGTTTAATTTTTATTGGGAATAACGAGAAAAGATATTTAATAAACGCCTTTTCTCCACAATGGCATGACCGGGTCTTATTTTTTTTGTACTGCCTGATAGTGATTAATGAAGGCGTTTAAATTTTTAGCCTGTCCTTTCATATATTCGATCCAGACCCCGAGTAATTCTTTGCCTTCAGGGGTTATCCAATAGACACGTTTTGCTGGGCCCGTCCCCTCGGTCTTCCATTCCGAAGACACTAACCCCTCCTCTTCCATCTGACGTAAATGACGATAAATCATTCCCGGCGGCGCCTGCCCCTCCACAAAACCAAACCTTTGAATATTCTGAATCAATTCATATCCGTAAGATGACTTGAAGAAAAGGCCCATCAAAATAGACGGCTGGATATAACGCTCTTGTTTCCCTTGTGACGGATGCTTAGAGGTCGGTTTGTTTATTGATGTTTTTTTTCTTGACATATATCCTTGAAGAATATATATTCTAATTAGAGAAACTTAGGGTGTTTGATAAATCCCTAACTTTATTCCCACGCTAAAGGAGGTCGCCGTGGATACAAAAATTTTTGTCCGAGAAAGACGCAAAAGCCAAGAAGGTGAAAAACAACCTCGCTTTCGCATCGTTGGGGTGAGCGGTAGCGATTTAAAGATCCACCTTACTCACATTCGTCAACAAGAACTCGATCAAATTGCCACAATCACGGGAGCTACCATAGTCTACCTCACCCATCAAGGTGACAAGACCGGGCAGCAGACTTAAACAGCTCACGTCCGTAGGACTTTCAGCATACGTATTAATCTTGGTAGATGATGGTACCCACATGCTTTCCTTCAAGGGCTGCCAGAATATGCTCCGGATGCCGGAGCGCATCAATAATCTGTAGTTCCTTGATGGATTGAGTCCTCTGGAGAAAATGAAGGATGGGACGTTCAATCACCAGGTCGTCGAGATCCAACTTTAGAAGCTCACGGGCTGAGATGCGATCGTAATACTTTAAGTATTTACGTTTCGATCCCTTTAGCTTTTTGGGATCACTCTCATAGAGTCCGGCCTCATCTTTCAAATAGATAAGCATTCGCGCGCCGATATTTTCCGCTAAAAGAAAAGCCCCGCAGTCGGTTCGATGTGGGGGAATAGAGCCATGTTCAGGTGGATGTTCAAATAGTCCATAAGGCGGTATCCCTTCAGTGATCGGGATATATCCCAGTTGGCAGTACATGGTTAGCTGTTGCAGCTCGTCCCCGGTTGAAATCTTTATTCCACCGTATTTAGACAAAACCACCGAGAGCATAATCGCGTTCTGCCAGGCTACTCTATCTCCCAGCTTAGAAAGAATACCCGGAGACATCCCCAGATCAATACCGATCTGATATACATGGCGAGCTCGGATGCCACCGCCAGTCATCAATAAGATTTTATACTTCTCTTTTGCTTGCACCAGCACGTCAATGATCGGGAGCAGAGCTTTACGCCCACGGTCGATAATGCTTTGTCCGCCGATCTTTAATACATTGATATCCGGATGCATCCGAAACTGTTCTTTGGCCTTGGTGCGCTGGAGAAACTCCTTACTTACGAGAGATTCTCCCAAGAAAGGAGAATCAACATGGACTCTCCCCTTTTCGTTTTTTCCCTTTATCAACCGTGCCATAGAGTTTTCTTTTTGAAGGAAACTATTTTTTTGTTAATTTTGCATGCGTCATAGTGTCGCAATACTCTTTTATTCTGTGATGATAAGTCTGAATGAAAGATATGTCAAGGGCATTTCCCTTTTTCTCGTGGTCAGGGAAAGGCCTTCCAATCGGTGGTGTCATTACCTGCATGCTTATTCATTAACCTCCTCTTTGTTGAAAATAGCGGAACAGGATATTGACTGCAAATGAGACAATCATCAAAATAATTCCCAGGGCAATAGCAAAGCCAAACTCACCCTTGTTGGTTTCCAGGGCAATCGCAGTGGTTATCGTTCGGGTATAATTCCGGATGTTACCCCCAAGCATTATTGCTGAGCCGACCTCCCCAACGATTCGGCCGAATCCCGCAATAATGGCCGCCATGAGGGCAAAACGGGCTTCGTTCAATACCGTGATACTGGTCTGGATGTGGTTAGCACCCAAAGTCAGGGCCGTGAGGCGAACCCGCCGGTCTACTCCGTGCACTGCTGAAATGGTAAGGGCAGTTATTATGGGAACAGCCAGGATAAACTGGCCAATAATCATCGCTGTTGGCGAAAAGAGAATACCCAAAAAGCCGAGCGGGCCCTGTCGGGAAATAAAAGCAAAAACCAAAAGCCCTACTACCACCGTAGGAAAGGACATGAGGGTATTAAAAAAAGTAATGGTCATATGTTTTCCGGGGAATTGGATTGCTCCAATGGCAAACCCGAGGGGAACCCCGACCACGGAAGCGAGGAGAGTAGCCGCAGTTGAGATCCACAGAGAAAGAAAGGCGATACCAAAAACTTCCTGGTCTAATGATACGATGAGATTGAACGCCTGGCGAAATCCTTCGAGGATAAAATCCATTACCCTTTTCCTACCTCAAGATCTGGGAAGACAATCAATATGCCGTATAAATTTTTCTTTTTAAAATTTAATATGTTGCCATTTTAGTAATTAATTGTCAATTTTTTACTATTTTTTCTCAAAGATTTTTTTAGACTTATCTTTTTTTGCCTAATACGGATTTGCTCGGATTAAAAAAAATAGAAGATGAAAAAATATTTCAAGTTTGAAAAGTGGTGAACCTTTATGCAGAGAAATAACGATTTGAAAGAAGGTCGCAGCCCCCCTCAAAAAAGCTGAAGTCAATGCTCCGTATTGGACATTAGCAACAAAAAGCTTTTAAAAAACTAATTAAGAAAGGAAAAACGATTATGAAAAGAAAAATTATTCGTCAGGTTTAAAGACATAATAATGAATCCACCCTTTCTTGGGCAGAGCTTTATTTATCCAAAGGGTTTAGCGTAATCCCATTAATTCAAAAAGATAGAAAACTAAATTCTAACAACCCCTCAATTGATCTTCTGAGTGAGTACTTTATCTTTTGTAACAGAAAGCAGATTGAGGAAATGAATAGGCGGGAAGTGCTATTTGGCAAAAGGCTTATTAAACCGGATTATGGCAACATTTTTATTCAACAGATTGATAATTACTTACGTTGCGTCTTTTCAGATGATCAAAATTTATTTATGGGGTATGTGGTAATTAAGAGTTATTTCTCCAGTAACTCAAAAAGCGGATGACGGAACTCCCGTCAAAAAACTAAACTGCTCATCTGAAAAATTCAGATGGGCAGTTTAGTGTTTGAAGCTGATTACTTCTGGCGGGCAGCCTCTTGCGCCTTGCTGTGGCTTTCCATCAGCAAGCGGTAATTCGGCAGGATATGTTCGCCAAAAAGCTTGGCATATTCCAAGGCATCCGGACGATTCCAGGTTTGCTGAAGTTCGCCTATTACCGCGAAAGTATCGATCGGGATGACGCCGGCTTGCACAAGGCGGGCGATAGTTAGATCGGTTGCCATTTTGCTCCAGTTACCCGAAGCATCAACAACGGCATATACCTTGTAACCGGCCTCAACCGCGCAGATGGCAGGAAATGCCAGACAGACACTCGTTAAAGTGCCGGTCATTACCAGCGTCTTGCGCTTTGTCTCTTCAACCGCCTTGACAAACATGGGCACGTCCCAGGCATTAATCTGCCCCTGCCGCGCAACATATTTGACGTGAGGAGCAAATTGCTGGATTTCGGGGATTACGGGTCCATTCGGGCCTTCCGGCACAGACGCGGTAGTGATGACGGGGATCTTCAACAGCGTGGCAACCTTGGCCAGGGCAATGATATTGTTGCGCAGCTGTGCCACAGGCATATCCTTAACAAGGTTGAACAGGCCGCTTTGGTGGTCAATCAGCAACATGGCAACGTCGCTTGGATTGATCATGACTTTTTCCTGAGGAGTACTCATACAATCCTCCTTTCATTCTGGTTTCGGTATTTAATATCCTCATATCCAGAAATATGCCTATCGGCAAATTCCGCTAGTTGTTTACCAGTTCTGCTTATTTCTTCTTAAGCTCCATGGGCTTATTGTGGCATGTTGCCTTGACATCGCACTCGACCCCACACTTTTTACTGTCGCATGCTTTTGTCACCAAAAGTTCCACTGTACAATCATCGCTCTTGCAAATGAGCACATCGCCTTTCTTGACTTTCATTCTTATCACCTCCCCTCATTGGAATTGGAAGGATTCCACCCTTATAATTTTTACAAGAAGGAGCCCTAATGCTTTAGCAAGAGATGCCGCGCTGGAAATTGTAAGGTTTACATTTTCTTACTCCACTTCTACCGAGCCTTCAAATTTTACCCCCGGCATGCTATTTGCCTCAACCACATATTTATAGGTGCCTTTTTCCATGAACCGTAAACTCGCGGTTCCTGTAAAACCTATCCAATTCGTAACATAACAACTTAAAGACTCATCTAAACTGAACCACCTTGATGCACTCGTTACCAATGCACACTTCTTACCATCTGCAAAAGTTACTTTAACTTCTCCTGTAGTTACCCCATTAAACCAAACCACACAGTCACCTTTAGATAAAAATATGGTGGAAGGTTCGATTCTCAAGGAAGGATACCCGGTTGTACCATGCAATTTGACGGTTCTACACTCCTGGGCATAAATTCTTCTCAGATTGGATAGGTAGATAATTGTGGAAAAGAAAAAAATGCATCCTATTACGATCAGTAACCTGTTTTTATTCATCTTTTCTCCCTTTCAATGGGTAAATAAGAATTTTCTTTAAACAATACTCCAAAAAAAATAAATAAGTGAATCAGGTGGTTCATGTATTTTGAGGCAAAAAGTAAGGTATTTTAACGGCGGGAAACCTGATGAAAATCACAAAGTAAAAAATCAATGAACAATAAAATTCTTTTTTTTAAAATTAAAAGAAATAAAAATAATTAATTTGCTCTCCATTCCCATATTTTTTACCCTTGTCTTTTCAGGAAAAAAGCTTAAATAGGGGGTATTTTTTCAGCCTATCTTTAAGAATCCAATTCGTTATACAGACCCGATCCCGATGACATGAATTTCACACCTTACCACCTGTAAAAAGACCACTTTTTCGGAGTAGAAAAAGAGCGGTCGGGAATAAAGTTTAAGGGGAATTCGGTTTATGGGGGTTTAATCTTTTGAGCTTAGGGAGGGATTTGACAAAATATGAATGATTATTTGATGAGCTTGTAAAAATTAAAAGTGAGTTGTTGCATTAACGATTCTGAGAAAGAAGGATATTATGGCCGGACAAAAAACTTGTCCGGCCATAAATCGAGGAGGAGAAAGGATTGAGGATTACCTTCCTCTTCTCAAGTTAATCAAATATAAAGAGTTTGTTATTTTTTGGTTAATTTTTACAATTATCTATTGGTCCTTTAAAAACTGGGTTAAATATCAAATTCGTAGAAGTTAAAATGGGTGAGTAACCCATTCTAACATTAATCCGGTTACTGGCGTTTGAATGATTGGGGCTACTTTTTATTAAATTTTAGTTAGAAAAAGGAGAAAAAATAAGAAAAATAACAAAAAATATAAAAAAAACGCAGAAAAATAGGTAAAAACTGGGTTTTAAATTGGATATATTCTCCCGGTGAGTATAAAAAATATTAAGTAAATTAAAAGGTTATAAATATTAAAAAATGCGGGGAAATATAGAAAAGTCCCTAATAGTACCCTCATAACGTTACTTTGTCTTTAAGATCAACAAGGCTCATTCACCAATTAACAAAAACCCAAAATGGTTAAAACAGCTGCACCTGAAAAGATTTTCCTTTGAGCAAGAACTATGTCCTTTGATTTTGGTCATTTTACAGTGATGACGAAGTTTGTGGAATATAGTGCAACCATACCTATCTTTGTTAATTTTCAATCGTGAAAGTTATGATCTTCCGGTACATTTTAGGAAGAATACTTTTTTGGCAGGTAGTTTGATCTTTGGATAAAGTGTTTTTTTTAACGACTGGCGGTAAAATAAACAGCTTGGGATAATAGTTTTGGAGGGGTTATTAATGATAGGTTTTCTTCTTTGGCGTGTACTGTAGAAAATAAGGACGACATGACGGACATGAAAAGTAAGAACATGAACAGTTGTGACATGTTCCAGGAAGACCAAGGAAAGGGCGATCTCTGCGCTATGATGATGGGTAAATCTCTTGTTGCCACAGCAGATGGAGGTGTTGTTGTTTGGCTGGGCATAAATTTTTAAATACGACAAAGATTTGGTATTACAAAAAGAAGTAGAAATAAAAATAGATATAGAAGGTACGCAGAAAATGATGAAAAATTGCTCAATGAGTGGGAAGATGAAAAGTGAAGGCACATCTAAAGGCGAAACTAAGTAAAAACCCAAAGGACAAACTATGTCACCGCAATCTTCCGGGCAAGAAGCCACGCATTAATTAAAGTATGAACATCACGACTTCGGTTGACAACCTATGATATCATAGAGAACTACTTTATAGGATGTCGTATTATTACAAAAACCCAAAGAGATATTTAAAGAAAGATCCGAGTCCTTCAGTT
Organism: uncultured delta proteobacterium; assembly: GCA_963727835.1. GTDB lineage: Bacteria > Desulfobacterota > WTBG01 > JAGOGO01 > JAGOGO01. The sequence continues at coordinate 28,748 of CAVSIB010000018.1, read as the reverse complement.
TTCTGTTGACTGAAGCTTTTTTATAGGAGGGAAACTGACAATGAATTTCAAATTTCTTACGCTCATTTGTGGTTTAGTTTTATCCCATGGCTGCGCTTATTATGTTCCTGCAACAATATCACCCGCTGTCATTATCCATTCCTCTTATAAAGATAAAATACCAGGGACCGTAATATTAGCCATTGATGACAACGTCAAAAATGCTTCACCGGATGTCAAAGCTACCGGTTATTTTTGTAAGTGGTACAAGTTTCCGGTAACCCTTGACTCTTCTTTTACCCAGTCAGTTAAAATAACTACTGATGCCATTTTTGAAAAGGTTGTTGAACAAGATAATCTATCTACACAAGATCCATTCCTTCAAATGGGAGGGAAAGGGATTATTTACGTTAAGCTGAATAGGTTTAATCCCAAGATTAGCTTTTCCCAAGGTCTTTGGCCAGTTCATGCAAATGCAAGTTGTGATATCGTTTTGGATGTTACCGTTAAAGATGCCAATTATAAAGACTTGTTTACAACCACCGTTGAATGTTCCCGTTCAGTTGATGGGGATGGCGGTGCTTTTTGTGGCAATGGGACTAATCTTTTATCGGAAGCTATATCTTTGGCTATGCGCGAGGCAATGGAGCGATATGGCGAAAGGCTTTCAAATTCAGAGAAAATAAGAACATCATTTAAACAAATAACTATTATTGAAAGACAAATAGAGAAATAAGATAACCCGCAGCCACAGCCTGATAGTGCTGGTAAAGACGGCTTCAACGGCAGATCACAATCGGATTTGCGCAAGCCTACAATTCTAACTTTAAATGTGGTACATGTTTCAGGGGCAGGTCAAAACCGCAACGATTCAAAAATAGACCTTTCGAAAACCTGATATTACTGCCGGATTGGGGGAGATGCATTTGTGGTCCTCGCCGTCGAAACCCCTGAAAATAGTGCTGGCATCATGATGAAGCATCTACAGGAGAAGATGGATGCTTATAATGCCGCCCTATAACCTCTCATTAAGTTTAGGGATAGCGCGGTTTGATCCCCTTGCTACGGGAACCATTGATGCATTACTCACCCCAGCAGATGCGGTGATGTATGAGCAGAAGAAAGGGAAAAACTTTGCTGCTTAATACCCATTCCTATTCCCCATATTTTTTTGTTGAGCAGGGTGAAATTTTAAATGGTTATCTGCATTAAATCCTCCGCCCGGCTCACGTCTCCGCCAAAGTGTTCTTTAACCTGAAAAACTACATCAACATGGTCGCATAGAGGATACAGATGAGTGAGGATCACTTTTTTTACCTGAGCCTGGGCTGCGATTTGCCCAATTTCGGCTGGGGTAAGGTGGCCGTCCACTTTATAGCCATCCGGGAAAGAGCACTCAACAATCAACACATCACCGTGCTGCGCTAACGTGACCAGTGCATCACAGTAATCCGTATCACCTGAATAAATAATGCTCTTTCCCTGATAGTTAATTCGGTATCCCAGACAAGCGCTCTGCTGATGGTTGAGCGGTCTGGTTGCTATTGTTACCTCGTTAACGCTGATTGTATCTTGCTCAAGCTCGTGAACTGCGATCGGATAGGGTGGATTGTTCAAGACCGGATAAAGAACAAAAAGGTTCTTGAGAAAAATTTTTATCCCCTTCGGTCCATAAATGGAGAGGGTTGTTTTTCGTAGAGGGTCAAAATAGCTGTTACCAAAAATCAGTGCAGCCAAGTCGTTGATATGATCAGGATGGGCAAAGTGAGAATACAAAAGATGATCAAACTGATAATAATGAAGGCCCGCTCGAGCAAGTTGATTTGCGGTTCCACTGCCGCTATCGAGCAGGAGGGGTGTGTCTCCGGCTTGTACGACCAGACCCGGAGCCTGCCGGTTTTTGAGAGGCACGCCGGTTCCGGTACCCATGAATGTTAGGGTGAAGGGTGTTCCCATGAAGGTTAAAGATTTCTCTATTTTTTTCTTGCCAGATGGTTGAGCATGAGGTGTTCTCTATATTTTTGTAACTTCTTCCACAAAATTAGTGAGCGGGTTGCTCTTGAGCGTCATAAAGATATTGATATTTAATGTGCCCAGAATTTTTGGTTTCATCTTCATCCCTTTTTCTGAATTCTATGAGGGTATATTATAAAAAGTATGGCGGAAAGTTCGCCTGGTGTCAAGCACAGGTTTTATTTTTCCTGGAGATAAAAAATTGCCAAAACGTGTTTAAATTTTTCTTTTTTTCACGTATGGTGAAAGGCGAAGAAAAGCGCGAAACCGGAAAAGAACCCTGAAAAAAAAGCAGGAAAAAACGTGGGACGAATTTACACGGATATGAAAGAGAAATTTTCCGCAAAACCCGCTCCAGCCAACCAGAAAAAGACGGCCAAACCCTCTTTTGGGCATGGGTTCAGGGAGGAACGGGCAACTGAGGGACTCAGCCGAGGCGTTATCAGAAAATTCCAGAAGATTATTCTCCGGCACCATGAAAAACACGCGCGGACTTTTCCCTGGCGTCAGACTCGTAATCCTTATCAGATTTTTGTCTCAGAAATTATGCTTCAACAAACCCCGGTTGACCGGGTGAGAGAAAAGTATGAGAAGTTTATCTTTGTATTTCCCGACGTTTTTTCGCTTGCCCGTGCTCCACTTGAGAAAGTGCTCAAGACCTGGCTGGGGTTGGGATATAACCGGCGAGCCATTGCCCTTAAAAAAAGTGCAGAACTCGTGGCGAGAAAATTTAAGGGAAAGCTTCCAGAATCAGAAAAAGAGCTTTTAACTCTCCCGGGTGTGGGGAAGTATACGGCTGCGGCGATTTCTGTCTTTGCTTTTAATCGTCCCTTGGTTTTGCTGGAAACAAATGTTCGAACGGTTTTTATCCATTTCTTTTTTGAGGATAAAGCGGAGGTGAAAGACAGTGAGATCATTCCTTTCATTCAAACAACGCTCGATACCACCAATCCGCGGAGATGGTTTAATGCGCTTATGGATTATGGCGTTATGCTCAAAAAAACCATGCCTAATCCGGGAAGAAAGAGCGCTCACTACACCAAGCAGAGCCGTTTTGAAGGATCGGACCGCCAGATCCGGGGCGCCATTCTTCGGGCGCTTGCTGCTGGCACGGCAAAGAGTGCCTCCGAAATTATCCAGATCGTAGGAAGTGAGCCGGATCGGATAAAAAAAATTCTTTTACAGTTGCAGGAAGAGGGGTTTGTGAAACGAAACAAGCAGAAGATTATGATTGCGTAAGATTGTTCTGATGGGGGGGGTAATTATTTTTATCTTTTTAATCCTAAGGGGCAGGAAAGTCAAGGGAAAAAGTGGGATAGGGGGGGAAATGAAAGACCCCGATGCTTATTTAAGAACCGGGGTCTTATGCGCAAAATTTATCTCCTGATTTTTCCTTTCAGAGGAAGGAAAATCTCCGGAAGATTATTTTTTCTTCTTCTCATTGGTAACTGCTGCCTGGGCAGCGGCCAGTCGGGCAATGGGTACCCGGAAAGGTGAACAGCTCACGTAGTTCATTCCCACCCGGTGGCAGAATTCGATGGAAGATGGATCTCCTCCGTGCTCGCCGCAGATGCCGATCTTGAGATTCGGTCGTGTTGACCGTCCTTTTTTCACGCCCATGGCCACGAATTCACCCACCCCTTCCTGATCCAACATCTGGAACGGGTCCTGGGAAAGGATATTTTTCTTTAAGTAGTCAGGCAAAAACGAGCCGATATCATCCCGGGAAAAGCCAAAGGTGGTCTGGGTAAGGTCATTGGTTCCAAAGGAAAAGAACTCGGCTTCGCCGGCGATTTTGTCGGCAACCACACAGGCGCGCGGTAGCTCGATCATGGTTCCGATCATGTAAGGAAACTTTACCTTCATTTCTTTCTGCACTTCCTGGGCCACGCGGGCAACGATCGCTTTTTGGTTCGCCAGTTCATTGACTGACCCAACCAGAGGGATCATGACTTCAGGATACACCTTGATCTTCTTTTTGGTGAGTGCAGCCGCAGCTTCAAAAATCGCCCGGGCCTGCATTTCGGAAATCTCCGGATAAGTTATTCCCAAGCGGCAGCCACGATGGCCGAGCATGGGGTTAAGCTCATGGAGCTGAGCAATGCGGCCTTCTAATTTGGCTTTGGGTATTCCCAGTTCCGCGGCCAGTTCAGCGGTCTGAGCCTCATTGAGGCCTACAAATTCATGGAGCGGTGGGTCAAGCAACCGGATGGTAACCGGAAGCCCTTTCATGGCCTCAAGGATTCCGGTGAAGTCTTCTCTCTGGAAAGGGAGGAGTTTCATCACCGCTTTACGTCGCCCTTCTTCATTTTCCGCTACAATCATCTCCCGCATGGCCTTGATGCGCTGGGGGTCAAAAAACATGTGTTCAGTCCGGGTGAGGCCAATCCCTTCGGCTCCGAAAGCGCGCGCAATCGAGGCATCCCGAGGGGTATCGGCATTGGTGCGGATGCCCAGTGTTCGTACCTCATCCGCCCATTTCATAAGCTGCTTATACGCCTTATTTTGCTCCGGATCCGCCGGAAGCAGGGGAAGGGATCCCTGATAAACATTGCCTTTGGTTCCGTTAAGGGTTATCCAGTCGCCTTCTTTTAAGGTAATCCCGCCAACGGATACGGTTTTAGATTCCAGTTTTATATTCAAGGCCGCGCAACCCACGATACAGCACTTTCCCCAGCCGCGGGCAACCAAGGCAGCGTGGCTGGTCATGCCGCCTTTGGCGGTTAAAATCGCCTCCGCCGCGTGCATCCCGTGGACATCTTCAGGAGAGGTCTCATTGCGGACCAGGATGACTTTCTCTCCTCGCTTGCCCCATTGTTCCGCATCATCAGCAGTAAATACAATCTTGCCGGTTCCTGCGCCCGGACCAGCGGGGAGCCCTGTTGCGAGAACGTGCTTCTGGGCTTCGGCCTTGGGATCAATCATGGGGTGGAGAAGCTCATCGATCTGCTGGGGTTTTACCCGCATGATGGCTTCTTTTTTAGAAATCAAACCCGACTTGCACATATCCACTGCCATTTGGATTGCGGCGACTCCATTGCGCTTTCCCACCCGGGTCTGGAGCATCCAGAGCCGTCCTTCCTGAATGGTAAACTCGATGTCTTGCATGTCGCGGTAGTGTTTTTCCAGTTGCAAGCGAATGGCATTAAGGTCTTTGTAAGACTTGGACATTGCTTCTTCGAGAGAGGATAGGTGTTGCGTGGCTTCAGTCTTGCCTGCTTTATTGATCGGCAGAGGTGTCCTGATGCCGGCGACCACATCTTCGCCCTGAGCATTGGGGAGCCATTCGCCGTAAAATTTATTTTCTCCGGTAGCGGGATTACGCGTAAAGCCAACGCCGGTAGCGGAATTATCTCCGGTATTGCCAAACACCATGGACTGGACATTAACCGCGGTTCCCCACTCATCCGGGATTCTTTCAATTCTGCGGTAACTTATGGCCCGCTTTCCGTTCCAGGACTGAAAAACGGCTCCAATGCCGCCCCAGAGCTGTTCGCCCGCATCATCTGGGAAAGGTTTTCCGATGACTTCCTTGATTTTTGTTTTGAAGATCTCACACAGCTTTTTGAGATCATCAACCGTCAATTCAGTATCCTGGGTCACGTTTCGTTCCCGTTTCATCTTCTCCATCGCATGCTCTAGCTGGAGGCGGATACCTTTCCCTTCCCCAGGCTCTAACCCGGCGGCTTTTTCCATGACCACATCCGCATACATCATCATCAGCCGGCGATAGGCATCATAAACAAACCGCGCATTATTGGTTTTGGCAATGAGGGCGGGAATGGTCTTGCTGGTCAGCCCGACATTGAGAACCGTTTCCATCATCCCGGGCATGGAGCTTCGCGCACCCGAACGGATTGAGAGCAGGAGGGGATCTTGGAGATCGCCAAAATTTTTCCCCATCACTTTTTCCACCTTCTTCAGCGCATTTTCCACCTCGCTTTTTAGCTCAGGAGGATACTTTTTGTTGTTTTTATAGTAAGCAGTACAGACCTCAGTAGTAATAGTGAAGCCTGCGGGAACCGGTATTTTCAAGTTGGTCATTTCAGCCAGATTGGCTCCCTTGCCACCCAAGAGATTTTTCATCTCCCCTTTTCCTTCAGCTTTCTCCGCCCCAAAGAAATAGACATATTTTTTCTTAGCCATAGACAACTCCTATTCTATTAAAAAAATAAATATATAATCGCCGGGCTTAAATCATCAGACAACCGCATACGCGTTCGATTCACGGCAAGCCCACCCTTGATTTCGTAAATTTAACCTCATATCATTCGGTGATAATCTTTGCAAAATCAGCCATCCCCCGGAAAAGCGCAGCAATCTTGCCTAATAAAGCCAGTCGGTTTGCTTTTAACTTTTGATCTTCGCACATTACCATGACTCCGTCAAAAAAGTTATCTACCGTAGGTTTTAAATTTGCCAGATGGTTTAATGCTGCCGGATAATCCCGGGTTTCAAGGAGATGATTAATTTTTATTGCACCTTTTCGGTAAGCATCATACAGGTTTTTTTCTGCTTCCTCTGCCAATAACGAAGGATTGACTTCTTCATACGCATGAGAAGCGATGATATTCGCTACCCGTTTGAAGGTTATAGCCAAAGGCTGAAAGTCTGGTTGTTTTTTCAGTTCCTGTAAGGCTTTGATCCGTTCAAACACCTCAAACATATCCACAAACCCTGCCGAGGCAGCTGCCTCGACCACATCATGATCAAAGCCTTGAGCGGTGAGCTGGTTGAGAAAGCGGACGCGGATAAATTCTAATACCTCATTCCGGATCGCATCCAGACCGCGGTTTGCTTTCGGGGCAAAAAGCTCGATGCTTCGGCTCAGGAGGTTAGGCAGATGAAGGTGAAAAGATTTTTCGAGGATGATATTGATAATGCCTAATGCTTGGCGTCTGAGCGCGTAGGGATCCGCGGTTCCGGTAGGAATAAGTCCGATGTTGAAACAGCCGACGATGTTATCCATTTTTTCCGCGATACTTAAAAGCGAGCCAATAACCGATTCGGGAAGGATCCCTTTTCGCGTCGTGGGGAGGTAATGCTCATACAGTGCCTGGGCAACGTCCGGGTCCTCACCTTCTAAAAGAGCGTATTCCCGGCCCATGGTTCCTTGTAAGGAAGGAAACTCACCTACCATGGCGGTTAAAAGGTCGGTTTTACAGAGCAGGGCTGCCCGCTGGGTTTTTTGAGCAAGCGCGGGGTTTATTGCTTGCACAAGATGAGAGGTGATCTCCGTGAGCCTTACCACCTTGTCATACATGGAGCCGAGTTTAACCTGATACACAACGTGCTTTAACGCATCCACCCGTTCAACGAGAGTTTTTTTACGATCTTCCCGAAAGAAAAACTGGGCATCAGTGAGCCGGGCCGAAAGAACCCGCTCATTGCCCTTAATCACGATCTGAGGATCGCGCGCCTGGTTGTTGGAAACCACAATGAAATAGGGAAGGAGCGCGCCTTGTACGTCAATGAGGGCAAAGTACTTTTGATGCTCGCGCATGGAACTGATGAGCACATCGCGTGGCAGTTCCAGGAATGCGGGAGCGAAAGAGCCTCGCAGGGTAACCGGATACTCGATCAAGTTGGCCACCTCATCCAGGAGGTCTTCATCATCCAGTACTTTTCCTCCCACGTCTTCTGCTAATTGCTGGGCGTCTTTTTGTATCCGTGCTTTTCTTTTTTCGATCTCCGGCATGACAAAATTTTCTTCAGCTTGTTGGAGGTAGGACGCAACGTCAAGAACCGTAAAAGGCTTGTTGCTCAGAAAGCGATGCCCCCAGGATTGATTTGAGCTTTTCAACGTATCAATACTCAGGGGGATAATCGTGTTATTAAGCAGGGCGAGAATCCATTTGATTGGTCGGACAAATCGCACATCAGAATTTGCCCAGCGCATTGACTTGGGAAAAGGAATATTGAAAATAACTTTTTCTAAAAAATCGGGCAGAAGCGAAACCGTTTCTTTTCCGATAATTTTTTTGGTTACCTGAATATATTTCCCCTTTGGCGTATCCACGACCCCAAGGTCAGAGATGGCTACTCCCTGACGAAGGGCGAAACTTTCGGCGGCTTTGGTAGGGTTGCCGGTAGCATCAAAGGCCACCTTTGCCGGAGGCCCCACAGTGTCGACAACAGTGTCAGTTTGTTTTTCTGCCATGCCTAGGGCGCACAGGACTAAACGCCGGGGCGTGCCCAGGGTAATAATCTTTTCACAATGAATTCTTTGATTTTCCAACTCAGTTTGGAGGAGATTTTTCATTCCTTCCAGGGCAGGGGATAAAGATCCGGCTGGTATTTCTTCAGTGCCAATTTCTAATAAGAGTTCTCCACTCATTACCATGTCCTGATTCAAAAAACGTTTCGTTTCTTTAAACAAAAAGCAAGCTGTTAAATCCTTCTGTCCTGTTACTATTAGGCGTGCTTGAAGGGCTTTAGCAAATAAGGGGCCTTGTGAGGTCCTGCTTTCGTGGGTTGAAATTATATAAAAGTCTAAAAATTTTGAGTAAATAAGTCAACAAAAAATTAAATTTGTTTATTATAATATAAAGAATAGGTATTTTCAATAAAAGATATTATATTAATTTAAATTTATTTTTTAAAAACCAATGAAGATTCTTCTTATTCAACCGCCCATCCAGGACTTTTATCAGACCACGATACGGACTCAGCCAATCGGGCTGGCTTATTTGGCGGCTTCCCTCCACGCTCAAGGCCACGAGGTTGAAATTCTTGACTGTCAGGCGGAAAAGAAAAAAATGATCCCCATCCCGCCGGAACTCTCCTATCTTCTTAATTTTTATCCCTTTAATGACCGGAGTCCCTTTAAACTTTATTCCGGCTATTACCATTTTGGCAGGGGATGGGAGGAGATAAAGGAAAAAATTAAAGATTCTCGCGCTGATGTGTTTGGGATTTCTGCTTCCTTTACCCCGTATCACGGAGAGGCTTTGAAAGTTGCCCGGATCATTAAAGAATGGGATGAGAGGAAAATCGTGGTAATGGGAGGGGCTCACGTAAGCGGGGATCCTGAGGGAATGCTGAAAAATCCTTTTGTTGATTACATTATTTTAGGGGAGGGAGAAGTCCGGTTCCCGTGGCTTTTGGATCAGATTGAGAAAAAAGGAAGAAAAAAAATTGGCGATTATGACGGGATCGGTTTCCATTGTGACGGGAACGTGCGGATTAATGCGGTGAAGACTTTTATTGAGGACCTGGAGGTTCTTCCTTATCCGGCAAGGAAACTTCTCGATCTGGATTGCTACCGGATAAAGAAGAAACGGTCAACCATGATCATCACCAGCCGGGGTTGTCCTCATGGGTGCGCGTACTGTTCCGCTTATCTGGTTATGGGCACTGCTTTCCGAAAACGGTCTCCTGAAAATATTATTCACGAGATGATGGAGTGCCGAAAAAAATTTGATATTCAGGCCTTTGATATTGAGGATGATAATTTCACCTTTGATCTTAAACGGGCAAAGCAGCTGCTTAGCCTGATTATCGAAACCTTTGGGGAAGGGACCCTTGAGCTTTCCGCCATGAATGGCGTTTCTTTTGCCTCGCTGGATGGAGAACTGCTCGGATTGATGAAAAAAGCAGGCTTTAAAACGATCAACCTCTCGTTCGTGAGCACAGATACTTTAACCCGGGAGAGAATGAAGCGGCCCCGGGGGTTAATTGGTTTTGATTCAATTGTGAGTGAGGCAGAAAAGTTAGGCTTACAGGTTATTGCCTACGCAATTTTAGGGATGCCGGGTCAAACTCTTGAGGAGATGGTAGAAACAATCATCTACCTTATGGGGAAAAGGGTGCTTATTGGGCCAAGCATCTACTATCCTACCCCCGGTACTGCTCTTTTTGAGGTCTGTAAAAAAGAAAATTTACTGCCACCTCATCCAATGCAGTGGCGTTCAAGCGCTTTTCCCCTTGAGACAAAAGATTTCACCCGCCTTGATCTGGCAACCCTTTTCCGCCTCACCCGGGTGATAAACTTTATTAAAGGAAAGATAGCTGAGCAAGAAATTGATGACGGAATGACCGTGAAGGAACTTTTTCACGTTCTCAAGGAACGGGGGAAAGCGAAAGACGTGTTGATAAAATCGGACAAGCCCGAGGATGTCCCTGCATGGGTTGATTTGGTTTTAGGGATGTCGCAGGAGAAAGCTTTTTTCAGTTTGAGAAAAACCTCTGAAGGGATGATGAGAAAAAAGGAAGAAAGCTCAAAAAAAGTATTAGACTTTTTCTTTGAGAAATCGGAGAAAAGGCTGATTCTACAAAATGGGAAACATGGTTGAAACCTTCACGGAGCAATGTGGATTAAGCACCCTTGAGAAGCGGAAACCCCATTTCCTCCCGTTGCTTTACGTATCCTTCAGCGCAGACACGAGCGAGGTTGCGGACACGGCCGATGTATCCAACTCGTTCGGTTACACTGATGGCTTTACGCGCATCGAGAAGATTAAAGGTATGGGAACACTTCAGACAATAATCATAGGCCGGAAGGATAAGGCCCCTTTTGCCCATGCGGAGCGATTCCTGCTCGTACATGTCAAATAATTTAAAAAGCATCTCGATATCTGCTTCTTCAAAGTTGTAGCAGGAAAACTCCACCTCACTTTTGTGGTGGATGTCGCGGTAACGAATTCCTTTGACCCATTCAATGTCATAAACATTATCTTTTCCCTGAAGGTACATGGCAATCCGCTCCAGGCCATAGGTAATTTCAACCGAAATGGGTTTGAGGTCAATCCCGCCCGCCTGCTGGAAATAGGTGAATTGGGTTATTTCCATGCCGTCGAGCCAAACCTCCCAGCCCAAACCCCAGGCGCCCAGGGTTGGGGACTCCCAGTCATCCTCCACAAACCGGATATCATGGTCCTGCGAGTTGATTCCTAAGGTCGCCAGACTTTTTAAATAAATATCTTGGATATCACGCGGAGATGGTTTCATGATGACCTGAAACTGATAGTAATGCTGGAGCCGATTCGGGTTATCTCCGTAGCGCCCATCAGTAGGACGACGGGATGGCTCAACGTAAGCCACATTCCAAGGCTCTGGTCCGAGGACGCGGAGGAAGGTCGCCGGGTTAAAGGTGCCTGCGCCCACCTCAATATCATAAGGCTGTTGAAGCACACAGTTTTGTTTTGCCCAAAAATTTTGCAGTGCCAAGATCAGCTCTTGAAAATTCATTGCTTGCTCCTTCCGAACTTTTTTGACTTTCAGACTCCAGAAATCAGGTGATAAATTTTTTTTGGCTTCTGACTCCTTGCATCAAAATCCCGATCGCATCTTCTCCAAAAACTTTAAACTTTTTAGTTCTTTTCCCAAATGGTACTGGACAAAGTGAGGCATAACCTCCCGGCTTTCTTCCAACGCCTGGGAAGAAAAAATCAGCCGCTCAATTTTATCAAGGGTTAAACTTCCCGCTTGCTCTAATAATTTTAATGTCCCCAAGGAAACAGGGTATAAATTATTTTTGTTTAAAGCGCAAGAGGAGCACATTACTCCTCCGCGGGGAATATTAAACCAGAAACGCAGCCCTTTTTCCAGCTTTAGTTTGCAGTCAAGGCAATGGGTGAGGGTAGGACGAAAACCGGATGCTACCAGGAAGCGCATTTCAAAAATTCGGAGATAATCTTCCTTAAGAGGGGAAGAATCAATCAGGGTGAAAAGCTTGAGCAATGTCTGGAACAGTTCCCGGTGGGAAACCCGTTCCGCGGTCAGTTCATTTATGAGTTCTGCCATATAGCTTCCATAGCCCATGCTCGTAATGTCTTTATGGAGGGACGGGAACGGTTGTTTTAAGTGGCAATGATTAATCCTTACTAAGGAAAGTGTTTCTTTGGTAAAAAAGGAAAGATCCACATGGGAAAAAAGGTCTAAGGCGGCCCCGAATCGTTTCAGGCTCTTTTTAGCTCCCTTGGCAATGCCGGAAACTTTTCCAAAGTCACTGGTATAGAACGTTACAATGCGGTCAATATCACCGTAATCACGGATGGTAAGTATTACGGCTGTGGTTTGGTATTCAGGCATGGGGGGATCAATTTAAGTATTTTCCTGTTGAAGCTTTTTTAATTTACCGCGTATGAGCTGGCGGTGGGCTTTGGAGATGCGGTCAATGATGAGGGTACCATGTAAATGATCAATTTCATGCTGCAGTACCCTGGACATAAGATCGTGAGCTTCGATCGTTATCTCTTTGCCATTCCGGTTAATCCCTTTTACAACCACTGTGTCGGGTCGTTTAATCTCAAGTGTTATTTCCGGCAAACTCAGGCAGCCTTCTTTAAAAGGCGCCAATCCTTCAGCACCAATGATGGTCGGGTTAAAGAGTTCTATGAGGCCTTCTCCGACATCCATGACAATGAGGCAGCACGGTTCTCCCACCTGAGGAGCGGCAAGACCTACCCCTCGAGAGAGGTACATGGTTTCAGCCATTTGTTCCGCCAGTTTGATAAGCTTTCCATTGATGTCTTTTACGGCTTTTGATTCGTTCCGAAGGACCTCATCAGGGTACGTTCTGATCTGGAGGGTCATGGGTATTTCCTTTTTAAAGTTCACTTAAGATAACCGGGCCATTATTGGTGATGGCGATAGAGTGTTCAAAATGAGCTGAGCGGCCTCCATCCGCAGTAACTGCGGTCCACCCGTCACTTAAAATTTTTATTTCATACGTTCCGACATTGACCATCGGCTCTAAAGCTAACACCATCCCTTCTCGTAACCGGGGACCAAAACCAGGTTTTCCAAAATTGGGGATCTGAGGCTCCTCGTGAAGATTTTTCCCGATGCCATGGCCAACAAAGTCCCGCACGACGGAAAAATGGTGTTTTTCTACCCAGGTCTGGATGGCGTGGGAAATATCAGAGAGCCGGTTTGCCCGCATGAGCCTTTTCAATTCCCTTGTAAAGCGCTTCCTCAGTTACCTGTAATAACTTTTGAGATTCAGAGTCTATTTCTCCCACCGGCACGGTAATCGCCGCGTCTCCATACAACCCCTCCAATTTTACACCAATGTCCAGACTCACAATATCCCCGTTTTTTAATTTTTTTTCCCCCGGGATTCCATGGACAATCTCCTCGTTTACCGAAATGCAAAGAGAGGCTGGGTAATTTCGGTAGCCTTTGAACGCAGGGATACAATTGTTTTTCCTTATCAATCGGTCAGCTAACTGATCCAATTCGAGAGTAGTGACCCCTGGGTGGCAGTTTTTTTTAAGCTCCTTCAAAATAAGTGCCACGATCTGGTTGCTTTTTTTCAAAATTTCAATTTCTTTTGGCGACTTACAGATGATCATTCACACGTGTCTCCTTTTTTAAATCAATTTACTTAAATTATTATAGATTGTCAAAGGTTATCAATTTTTAAAAAAACAATTTTTATCCTTGACACACCATATATTGTGGTATATAAAAAAATAAACACCAAATACAGCAATCATTCGCGAAAAATCTAGGTTTATCAAAGGCCTAAATATGACCCCCATGCTAAAACAGTACCTGTCGGTAAAAGAACAATATCCGGATGCTATCCTCTTTTTCCGTCTCGGGGATTTCTATGAGATGTTTTTCGAAGATGCCAAAAGGGCGTCGGTTATTTTGGATATTACGCTCACGTCACGGGAAGGTGGAAAAGGAAACCGGATCCCCATGTGCGGAATACCTTATCATGCTGCGCAGGGGTACATTAACCGGCTTAACCGTGAAGGGCTGAGAGTGGCCATCTGCGAGCAGGTCGAGGACCCCAAGCTCTGCAAGGATATTGTGAAGCGGGAAGTGATTCGGGTTATTACACCCGGTACTAACATTGAGGATGAAGCCGCTGACGTACAAGGAGAAAATTTCATTGCTGCGGTTTACCCGCAGCATGGTTTAATCGGCCTTGCTTATCTTAATTTGGGGACGGGTTATTTTCGGGTTACCGAAATCAGTAACCACGAGGATTTAATGGGAGAGTTTACCCGGCTACATCCCCGCGAATGTATTGTACCCGAAGGCATGGATCAAAATTCAGCGCTCTACCGTTTCTTAAACAAAGAACAAAAGGTAATGCTTACCTCCTATGAAGAATGGGTGTTTGAATTTGATCATGCTTCGCGGCTTCTGAAAGAGCAGTTTAACCTTGTCTCGTTAGAAGGTTTGGGATTGGAAGGATATTCTGCGGGAATTTCTGCCGCCGGAGCAATTATCTATTTCCTTAAAGACAACCTCCACAGTTCCCTCAAACATCTCAGACGGCCCCGCCCTTATTCTTCCAGTGAATTTATGATCCTGGATCGAAAGACCCAGAAAAATTTGGAAATAGTTGAACCACTTTCAGGACAGAAAGGGGAGGTTACTCTCTTTAAGGTTTTAAATAAAACGGTAACGCCCCTGGGTGCCCGTTTACTGAGAGGCTGGATAAGCAAACCCCTGGTTGTTCCTTCACTGATCAATGCCCGACTGGAGGCAGGAGAAGAGATGTTGCGCTCTCGGCCCGCGCTTTCAGATTTACGGGAAGCAATGAAAGCGGTTCGTGATCTGGAGCGGATTTTAGGACGCTTAAGCTGTGAAGTAGGGTCAGCCCGAGACCTGGTCGCTTTGAGGGAATCCCTCGAGAAGGTGCCAGGATTAAAGAGTCTGTTATCGAATTTTACCCGTCCCCTGATTAATGAGCAGAAGAAAAATCTCCATGAGCTGAACACGCTGGTTGATCTGATCAATCGAGCGATTGTTGATTGCCCGCCCTTGAGTACCAAAGAAGGAGGGATGATCAGGGCGGGATATAATCAAGAACTTGATGAGCTTTACCAGATCTCCCGCCATGGGAAGAACTTTCTTGCTGAGCTTCAGCAACGAGAGGTTGCCCGGACGGGGATTAAGTCTCTGAAAGTCCGCTATAACAAAGTCGTTGGCTATTATATTGAAATAACCAAGGCCAATCTCAATCAGGTTCCGGATTATTATATCCGGCGCCAGACATTGGTAAATGCGGAGCGGTTTATCATTCCCGAATTAAAGGAATACGAAGAAAAAATTCTCGGCGCCGAAGAACGGGCTTTTCAAATAGAATTGGAAATTTTTGACGCAATAAAAAATCAGATACTGAATAACAGCACTGAAATTCAGGAAGTTGCGGAAGCAGTGGCTACGCTGGATGTGCTCTCTGCTTTTGCGGTGCTTGCCTCGCACCACAATTATGTCCGGCCGCTTATTGACAGTGGGACAGAGATCTGCATCACCAATGGCCGACATCCGGTAGTGGAAAGGGTGCTGGAAGAAGGCGCATTTGTCGAAAATGATACCTATCTAAACCAAGACGATCATCAACTCCTTATCATTACCGGCCCAAATATGGCGGGAAAATCCACCTATCTCAGGCAGGTGGCTCTGATTGTGCTCATGGCCCAAATCGGAAGCTTTGTTCCCGCTACTTCCGCTCGTATTGGTGTGGTGGATAAAATTTTTACGCGCATCGGTGCCTCGGATAACCTGGCGCGAGGCGAAAGCACCTTTATGGTGGAGATGATTGAAACCGCCCACATCCTCAATAACGCCTCGGAGCGAAGCTTGGTTATTCTTGATGAAATTGGTCGGGGAACGTCCACCTATGACGGGGTAAGCATTGCCTGGGCAGTGTGCGAGTACCTTGGCAGATTAACGGGCCCTCGGCCGAAGACTCTCTTTGCCACCCATTACCACGAGCTGACTGCTCTTGAGGACGCGATCCCGGGTGTTAAAAATTATAATGTCGTGGTAAAAGAGTATAAGGACGAGATTGTGTTCATTCGTAAGATTGCTGCCGGAGGAGCCGACCGGAGTTATGGTATCCACGTTGGCAAGTTGGCGGGACTTCCGGAAGAGGTAATTTTATCTGCCCAGAAAATTCTCACAGGGTTAGAGAATGGGAATGACGATGCTGGAGGTGAAGTAAAACGGAGAAAGGTGAAGTTCTCGGTGGTCCCTTCACCTGAAAAGATGGAAGAGAAGCAACCCAAAGATCTCGATGATTTGCCTCTTTTTGGTTCTTTGAGACCCGAACATCCGTTGCTCCAAGAGATTAAAGACCTTGACATTCAAAATCTGACGCCGTTGGAAGCGCTCAATCGCTTGAATCAACTCAAAGAAAAAGCCAGAGTGTCTGTTTCTCACCCTCAGCCGATTTCGCTTCAGCAGTATAATAAGGGGAAACGACCATGGGAAAAATAAAAGTCCTTCCCGAAAGGCTTATTAATAAAATTGCTGCAGGCGAGGTAATCGAGAAGCCAGCTTCCGTGGTTAAGGAGCTGGTTGAAAATAGTTTGGATGCCAATGCAAAAAATATTTTTGTTACGGTTAAACACGGAGGCAAACAACTTATCCGGGTAACCGACAACGGCGAAGGGATGGGCCCTGAGGATGCGATTTCTTCTTTGCAAAGACATGCGACCAGTAAAATTGAAAATTTGGAGGATATCTTTCGCATCAGAAGCTTTGGCTTTCGGGGAGAGGCCTTACCGAGCATTGCTGCGGTTTCCCGCCTTACGCTTTTAACAAGACTTGCGGAGGTGAAATCAGGCACGGAGATTAATGTAACCGGAGGCGAGATTGAATCAGTTCGAGAAGCGGGGGTAGGGTTGGGCACTACGGTCGAGGCGGCGGGACCTTTTTTTTAATATTCCCGCCCGGAAAAAATTTCTTCGCTCCGAACGGTCAGAGTTTGTTGCCATCCTTGATACGCTCACTGTTTTTGCTCTGGGGAACCCTGCGGTTGACTTCAGGCTTTTTAAAGATAATAAGCTGGCAGCGGAGTTCCCCGCTTGTGTAAGCCTCCGGGAAAGGATCGCGCAAATCCATGATGAAGATGTGGTGGAGGCCCTGATTCCTCTTCAGGCCAACACTCCCGAGATAAAGATTGCGGGCTTTATTACTGCTCCGGAAGTAAATCGAGTTAACCGAACCGGGCAGTATTTTTTCATTAATGGTCGTCCCATCAAAAGTCCTGCGTTAAGTTTTTCTCTCCTTCACGGATATGAGGAGATGGTTCCCAGAGGACGCTATCCCTTAGCGTTTCTCTTTTTTAGCATAGCGTTATCCCGCGTGGATGTGAATGTGCATCCCAATAAAAAGGAAGTGCGGATAGAAAATGAGCGGGAGGTTCAAACGCTTTTAATTGAGGCTGTCCAGCAAGCACTCCACACAAAAAATAAATTTCCCAAAGTTCAAGTAATGGGAGCTCGCAGACATGCTGAAAATGGATCTCCTTTGGGGGGAGAACGTAGTGTTCATTATCCAGAATTTGCTGCTTCTCCTGCGCTTAGTCTCATTCGCGAAGTGCCTGCGGACCCCTTTTCGGTTGAGGTTGCAAGCAAGCTTCCGGCTTTTCCGTTTTTAGTGTCTGAACAGGCAGCAAAAGAGGAAAACACTTTCGGGGTTAAAAGCCCAAAAATTCTGGGCCAATTTCACGCGACCTATATTGTTGCTGAATGTGAGGGGAAATTGTTCGTCATTGACCAGCACGCTGCTCATGAGCGGATTATGTATGAAAAAATTCTGGACATTTTGCTTAACTCCCCTTCCCCCTCGCAACGCCAGCTTATCCCCATTGCTTTTGCGCTTGATTATCGTGAGCAGGAAGTGATGGACGAGTACCTTCCTTTGCTGGAGAAGATGGGATTCGGAATCAACAATCTTGGCCGAAATACGTTCAGTGTGGATGCTGCTCCTTCTTTTTTAGAGGGCGTTGAACCCAAACAGCTTCTTTTAGATTTCGTTCATGATGCTATGGAAAGACAGTTTTCCGGGAAGGCTTTTGATGATAAGACGAAGTCCCTGGCAGCAAGCATTGCCTGTAAGACTAAATCGGTAAAAGGGTCTTTTCATCTTCTTCCCGAAAAGATGGAGCATCTGGTCAAGAGTCTTTTTCAAACTAAACAGCCCTTCACCTGTCCTCATGGCCGGCCAACCTGCATCATCCTTACCCATAATGATTTAGAAAAACAGTTTGGGAGAAAATGAAGGGGGAGGATGGGCTTTTCTCCTCCACCGTGAAATTCGACCTATTGATTTCTTTTTCTCAACTTTCCTGCTGGCTCAGATATAACCCAATATGAAGGAATAATTTTTCAGGCTTTCCTAAAGCATTTTTTATGCCGAGCCCTTGGGTTGTTTATTTGAATCTTCACTTTCGTGGGAAGGTCTAACCTTTTGTTTGAAAATAAGATTTTTTCTTGTAAAATACTGATTGAAATTTAATTCAAGGGGTCTTAAGAGAGATGAATGAATTAATTGCCATCATTGAAGATGAGCCAGATATTGTTGACCTGATCTCCCTTCATCTTAAAAAAACAGGTTTCAGGGTGGAAGGTTTTGAGACCGGCGATAGTTTTTTAAAATTTCTCCATAAAAAAATACCTGATCTGGTGATCCTTGATTTAATGCTGCCGGATGCTGATGGCTTGGAAATCTGCAAGTTCCTCAAAAAGAAAGATGATTTTTCGGCAATCCCGATCATCATGGTGACTGCCAAGGGAGAAGAGACGGATAAAATTTTGGGGTTAGAATTGGGAGCAGATGATTATGTCACCAAACCCTTTTCGCCCAGGGAACTGGTGGCGCGCGTAAAAGCAGTGTTGAGGAGAAAAACGGAAAACGAACACGCCAAGGTTATTGAGATAGGTCAAATTCTTTCTATCAATCCCGATAAATTTGAGGCTACGGTAGAAGGACAAAAAATAGAATTAACCTCCACCGAGTTTAGAATCTTAGAGCTTCTGGCTTCCAAAAAGGGTTGGGTCTTTACTCGCGATAAAATATTGGATTATCTGTGGGGTGATGAGAAATTAGTTTTGGATCGCACGGTAGATGTGCACGTTAAAAATTTGCGCGAAAAATTAGGAAAAGCAAAAAAAATGATTAAGAACGTACGGGGAATCGGATATAAGGTTGAGGAATGAAGCATTCAATTTTTTCAAAAATATTTGGCAGCTATGTTCTCATTGTTTTATTGCTTTCGGCTTTAATCTTGTTTTTCTCCTTTCGGGTGTTCAAAAATTTTTATATTAGTTCGATTACTGATGAGCTGAAACTTCTGGGCAATGCATTAGAACCAGAAGTCACCCCTTACCTGGAAGAAAAACGCTTCCAAGCGTTAGATGTGCTGGTAAAGGATTTGGGAAGCAAGATCAAAACCCGAATAACGGTTATTGATACCCAAGGGGTCGTGCTCGCTGATTCTCAAAGGGATCCGAAGCTCATGGAAAACCATAGAAACCGACCCGAGATAATCCAGGCGTTAACCAATGGCGTTGGTTCTTTTTCTCGATACAGCACGACCATAAAAGAAGATATGCTCTATGTTGCTCTACCAGTCCGCGAGAACGGAAAGACTATTGCCATAGTACGGTTAAGTGTTCTGCTACAAGATTTACATAATCTGCTGGCGATGTTACAAAAGGAGATTTTTAAAAGTGCATTGATCATCCTTGTGATCTGCCTTATTGGGGCCTTCATTTTTTTAAAAAGTTTAACCCGCCCCATCAAAAAACTGAATATCGCTTTTCAAAAAGTCGCTTCCGGTGATTTTGAGACTAAAGTCTTTTTAAAAAGAAATGACGAAGTGAAACAACTGGCGGACAGCTTTAATCTGATGACTGACCAGACCAAAACTCTTTTTGAAGAGTTGTCATTCCAAAAAGACAACTTAAACAGTATTTTTGCTTCCATCCAGGAGGGCTTTGCCGTATTGGATAATAAAGGAAGAATAATCCTGAGCAACGAGAGTTTTAAAAATATCACTCAGAATAAATTGGTAGATGGGAAATTGTATTGGGAAGTAATCCGAGATGTGAAATTCGGAGAATTGGTTAAGAAGGTGCGCGAAAACAAGAGAAATCTGAGTGAAGAGCTTGAGTTGACTGGAAAATTCTATTTGTGCAGTGCCACGTTTCTCACGCTCCGGGAACAAATCGTCATTGTTTTCTCCGATATCACGGAAACAAAAAATATGGAAAAGATCAAAAGAGATTTTGTGGTGAATGTATCCCACGAACTTCGTACCCCGCTTACGGCAATAAAGGGCTTTGCCGAGACGTTAGAAGAAGAGGTTGACGGAAACGCAAAAACCTATGCCGAGGTGATAAAGAGAAATACCGACCGGCTCATAAACATTGTTCAGGATTTGTTGTTGCTTTCAGAACTTGAGGAAAAGGGCAGCAAACTGGAAAGCGACGATGTTAACCTAACACACCTGGTAGACAATGTTATCCGCATATTTAAATCGCGCTTAACTGAGAAAGGCCTTGACTTCCAGTTGAGTGTGGAAAATGGTCTTCCTGTTCTTAAGGGCGATTCTTTTAAGCTGGAACAGATGCTCATTAACCTTCTTGATAATGCCATCAAATACACCGAAAAAGGCAAGGTCGTCTTGGCATTAAAGCGAAAAGATGAAACCGTAGAAATTATCGTTGAAGATACCGGTATTGGCATTCCCCAGGAACACCTTTCGAGAATTTTTGAACGGTTCTATGTGGTTGATAAATCACGCTCGAAAAAACTTGGAGGAACCGGCTTAGGGCTTTCCATTGTCAAACACATTGTGCTTTCCCATAAGGGAACCATAGCCGTAGAAAGTTCTCTTGCCAAGGGCACCACATTTACTATTAGTTTACCCTGTTAGAAATCCCTTCTGCTTGTCTCGCTAGAGAAAAGAGGTCTAACGGAGTTTGCCTATAAATCCTTCCTAATTTCTTTATCAAAAATTCATTTTTTCTTTTTTCTCTCTTAATAGATTACCCCTACATTATTTCTCTGAGAGTTGTTTGTGGTTCGGTTAGACCATAAACAGGACGATTAATTTTTGGCGTAACCATAAAAAAATCAATAACTATCAGAGGATAATCATGAAATATTTTCCCCCTCATTGTTTAACCAAATTGATAAGAAGAAGGGTGAAAGGAGAACTGGTAAAAATGGCCAGTGCCTTAAACGGATCCATCTACGACCAGCCGTTTAGGGTGATTCTGGATTTTGCCGAAACCAGTCTCTTGCATATTTATAACCTTTGGAAAAACAAAGAGATTAATCCTGAGATGCAAATTCGCACCTCCATTTACGATACACCCAAAAAGGCGGTTAAGAAGGTCTATCGGATTGGATTTTATCCGGTTGCTGCAAATCCTTTTCATTGGGCACATCTTCTCATCGGATTATCGGCAATAACAGAATTTAAACTTGATAAAGTCATCTTCGTAATCGCTGGTTTTGACCCAAGTAAACCCGATCTTGTTCCGGTGGCAATCCGACATGCCATGGGACAAGAAGTACTCAAAATTTTTGATCCTCTTTTTGGATTATTCCTCTATCGCGGTAGGAAACAATGTTGATGGTGAAAGCAACCTTTTTCAGCCTTTTGAGCCTAAACCCCGAGCAGAGAATTGAGGCTTTTTACCTTGCCGGTGGAGATCATTACCACCGGATCAATCCACAAAATAATCTACCGGATACCATTCAAAAAATGGAGGATAACCTTATGAATGCTTGTTACCGAGGTAATAATAATTTCCACTCGGTCTCTGCCGTTTTTATTGAGAGGGGGGGAGAAGGGAGCGACAGGTTAAGACATTCCTTCCGGTGCATTTTCTGCCTGCGATGCCTTTTGAAGCATCGTCAACCATGATTCGAGAAGCTTTACAGAATACCCACGAAAAGGAAACCCTTGGCCTTTTTGCCCTTCACCGCATACCACTATATTTCGAAATTCGAACTCTATTTTCCTCCTTCCCATAGCGGTGAAGCAGTGGGTAGAAATTTTGGAGTGTCAATCCATCCCGCCTTTGGACAAACCTAAAGGTTCTGAAATTTGTATCCGAACAAAAACAAATAGATAAAAAAATTACCATTAGTCAAAAAATTAGTTTCATGAGGTTCCAATAAAAACGCTTCTTCATAACCTTGTAAATGTTGCAGACCAAGAGGAAACGAAAAAAATGAAATACCAAATCAGTGAAGAAGATGAGTTTTTGATCATAAAGGTTTCCGGTAAGACCAGAAAAAACGAGGCAGTCTTAAGCAATGCATTGCTTAATCCTTATCTCCACAATAAAGGTGTTAAGGTTATCTTTGACCTTAAAGAGCTGGAGAAGTTTGATCCCATGACTCTCCTTGGAGTTTTAAACAGCCTTAAAGAAGAAGATAGATCTTTTAGGAGGATATCTCATGGTATGCTCCTTAAAACCAGAAATGGAGCACTGTCTGCGAGAAAATCGTTTGGAGCAGATCTTTAATATTTTTGAAGATGCAGAAAAAGCAAAAAAGAATTTTAGGAGTGATTATGGAAAATAATAGTGATTGTTGAGGTGAAACCAAATATTTTTTGGCTTCAAGGAGCAGGTACCGGGAGCCATAGTTATTTGGTTAAAGGCGATTACAAAAATATTCTCATCGATTCCGGCCTCGATAGAAATTTTCACGGGTTGCAAAAGTCTTTGCTTTCTCTCGGTCTCAAAATCAGAGATATTGACATCGTCATCAATACCCACGAACACTTTGACCATATCGGAGCCAATCGTTATTTTCAGGATCATTCCCTGATTGCCGCCCACCGTTTTGCCGCTACTAAAATTACCTTAGAAGATAGATATGTGACGATGTATAAATCCGGTGATCTCAACGAGCCTTCTCTTAGAGTGCACCTTTGGCTGGAAAATAGGTTTTGTTTTGACGTGGGAAACTACACTTTGGAAGTGGTGCATACCCCCGGACATAGTTCTGGTTCTATCTGTATTTATGAGTTAACTCAAAAAATATTATTTACCGGTGATACCATTTTTTCGGGTGGAACTCTCTCCTACATTGGTGAATCAGGGAGTGTCGGGGACTATATCTGTTCTGTCCTTCTTCTTTCTACCCGGAGGATAACTGAGCTATATCCCGGCCATGGCGTGGTTTCTAAAACCCCGGAAGAAGACATGCAAAAGGCGATTGCGAACGCCAAAGCCTTTTTGAAAGATGAAGAGGGAGTAGAGGTCACCCATTTTTGGGAAGCGGCCTTTAAAAAAGGAGAGGTAGAATGTTTGAAATAATTTTTTCTATCCTGCTGATGATCTTAGTTTTGATAGTTATGTATGGGTATGTATGCGCATTTTCTCAAACCGAAATTAATCCTAATCATGCGTTTATCATTGAACTGATCAACCGTTTTTAAGATGATTTTCCCTGAAATTACAATGGGTGCTGTTCGCGAGGATTTCAAAAATTTTTCCTGGATGATTCCAAAAAAATTAACCAAAAATTAACGAAACCTTTATTTAAGGTTAACTTGAGGAGCGGAAAGTTTTGAAAAAATTAAAGAGAAGCCTTCGGCCGTAAAGAAAGAAAGAAAGGAGGTTAAGAGAGAAAAGGGTAAAAACCAGAAGATTAACGTTATGATGAATTCAGAGACTTATAAGGAGGAATAATAAATGAAGAAGATAGGTATTGTTTTGTTGGTTGTGTTTTTGAGTATTATACCGGTAAAGATAATCAAAGCTGATTCAGGAACTGTAGACAAAGCAATTCTGGAGATATTAAAAGAAAAACAAATGATTACCCCAGAAAAATATCAGGAATTATCCCAGAAACTTGCCTCCGGCAAGAAAAATGTGGATGCAGAAATTTTGGACTTGCTCAAAGAGAAAAATATCATTACTGAAGCAAAGCACGAAGAGTTAGAGGCAAAGGTTGCCCAAGAGCAGAAGGCGCCGAACATCAGGTGGTTTTAACTTGCCGCAGCTCGTGACCACCAATGCCGTGAAGCTGACCTTAGGCGGATACATCGATAACACCGTTGTTGAGCGTAATCGTTATACCGGCTCGGATGTCAGCACGAAGTGGAACCTCACTTCCGGAGGCTTTCCGTTAAGGAATTCCCCCAACTACTATCAAGACGAGTTCAGGGAAACCGCGCGTGCGACGCGCCTGTCGCTTCTGGCCGAGGGGCAGGAGGATTTTGCGAAGCTTGCGGCCTATGTCGAGATGGACTTTCAAGGAGCGGGCACAAGCAGCAATTACCAGCAAACCAACAGCTGGGCTCCCCGCATTCGTCAAGGCTTTGGAAGTTATACGACGAGTGGCTGGAGCCTGCTTTTCGGGCAGGCCTGGAGTCTCATCACCATGAATAAGGCGGGTATAGTGGCGCTCAAGGAGAACATACCCATGACCATCGACGCGGGGTATGTACCCGGCTTCACGTTTACGCGCAACGCCCAGGTTCGCCTGGTCAAGAACTTTGGCAGCATGGTGTCGGTCGGGCTGTCGGTCGAATCTCCTCAGACACTCTACACCGGAGGAGGCCTGCCGGCGCCGACGGCCAAGACCCCCAACAGCCAATACACGTACCAACTCCTCAACCCCAACGCCACGGTCGCCAGCAATTTTGTCGACGTCACCGGCACCACCAACAATTCCAACAATCCCAGCACCCTGTCCTTGGATCAATATCCCGATATCGTGGGCAAGGTGGCCTTTGACCCCTGCTTCGGCCATTATGAGGTTTACGGCCTGGCGCGGTTTTTTCACAGCAGAACCGCCTGGGGATTGGTCCCCAGCAACCACAGCAACAACAACACGACCGGCTGGGGTGTGGGCGGCGCAGTGTTGTTGCCGGTTGTACCCAAGCTGGTTGAGTTACAGGGAAGCGTGCTCGCCGGTGAGGGGATCGGCCGCTATGGAGCAGCCCAGTTCCCCGACGTTGTGGTCAACCCTGTCTCCGGCAAACTCGATCCTATCCACGAGATAGAACTCCTGTTGGGCCTGGTTGCCCATCCTAATGACCGCCTCGATGTTTTCACGTATGCGGGCATGGAGAAGACCTCGTCACGGGATATCCTCGGCACAGCAAGTACAAAAGGCTTCGGAGGCTTCGGCAACCCGTTTTACGCCACCTGGGCCCTGGTTGAGGAAGGCGGTTATCCGGGCGGTGTCTGGGGTTCGGGCTCGCTTGTTCAGGCCTCCCGGGTTGACCAGATCACACTCGGTGGCTGGTATTCCTTTTACAAAGGCAACTACGGGACGATGCGCATCGGTGTGTCCGATGCCTACAGTCATCTTTACCTATACGGCAACATACCGGGCGAGTACATGAACGTCGGCATGGTGAGTTTCCGCTATTCCTTTAAATGAACCTAAAACGGTCAAAAATAAAAAAGGTAGTAAAAAAACATTAAAAAAATTATCGAGGCTTTTTGTTCGGTAACGATCATTGGGACCGGATACTGGCGCAAGCGAGAAATATTGATGAAATATATAGGTGGGTTAAGTTTTGATATTTATAAAGGGACGATGCTGATTCTTGATTATGAGCATGATTATTCTGAGTCCGGAGACTATTCTGTGACCACTCGAAGCCAGCATTTTCATCCAAACGGTTCTGCAAATCAAAATTTTAAAAAGGAGGTAACACATGAAAAATAATTGGAATCCGCAAAGAAAACTTTAAAAAGATAGGGTTGGCCGTGCTGGCAAGTTTGGTTGTAATTTTTGGTCTGACCGCGAATACTTTTGCTGCGGATAAACCTATCACCATGCAAGGTTCCACCACGGTCTTGCCCATCGCCCAGAGAACTGCTGAAGTTTTTATGAATCGGCACCCGGAGGTCAAAATTTCGGTCCAAGGTGGTGGTTCGGGGATAGGGATTACCGCCCTCATTGATGGAACCTGCGATATTGGCGATGCCTCCCGGCCCATGAAAGAAGAAGAGCTGAACGCTGCTCGTGGCAAAGGGAAAGATCCGATAGCCAATGTCATTGCCATGGATGGCATTGCGGTGGTTGTCCATCCGTCAAATAAGGTTTCCGCCATCACCAAAGAGCAAGTCAAAGATATTTTTACGGGGAAAATTTCTGATTGGTCCCAGGTAGGCGGCAGCAAGGAGAAAATAGTAGTCATCTCGCGGGACTCGACGAGCGGGACCTTTGAATGTTTTAACGAAAAAGCCTTGGAAAAATGCAAAGTAAGGCCGGATGCGTTAATGCAGGCTTCTAATCAGGCGGTTGCTTCAACCGTGGCAAAAACGCCAGGAGCAATTGGCTATGTGGGGATAGGGTATCTTTCCTCACAGATAAAGGCCTTAACAGTCGATGGCGTTAAGCCATCCAAGGAAAATGTTCTTAATAACACATATAGTTTAGCGAGGCCTCTCTTTATGTATACCAATGGGGTACCACAAGGTACGGTGAAAGAGTATATTGATTTTGTAAAAAGCGAAGAAGGTCAAAAATTAGTGGAAGAAGAAGGTTTTGTGGGTCTTAAAAAATAGTCCTTTTTCCTTCTCCTCCTTAGTAAACGCGGCGGGGTTTCCTGCCGCGTTTTTTCTAAATAAATTAGAGGAGCTTAACGGTTAGTTGGTTTTTTTATTCTGTTCTGATGGGAAAGATGCTATAAAGAAGCCATGGTAAAAGAAAAAATTTATAAATTTATTTTCAGTATCTTAGCTTTTTCCTCCTTATTGTTTTTAGTGGGGATTACCGTCATCCTTTTTTCTGAGGGGTTGCCGATTTTTCACAAGACCGGGGTTGGGGCTTTTATTTTCGGAAAGTTCTGGTATCCCACGTATGATCCCCCCGAGTTCGGGATATTGCCTTTAATGTTAGCTTCCTTTTGGGTAACTTTGGGAGCGTTGCTGGTATGTGTGCCTTTGGGGGTTGGAAGCGCTCTTTTCATCAATGAATTGGCAGGGCCAAAAATAAAAGCCATTTTAAAGCCGTTGATTGAAATCCTGGCTGCCATTCCGTCAATTGTTTTCGGTTTTTTTGGCATGGTTATTGTCGCTCCCTTCTTACAAAAAATCCTGGGTATTCCCACCGGTCTTTGTGCGTTTACCGGCAGTTTGCTCCTGGGCATCATGGCTCTCCCCACGGTCTGCAGCATTGCTGAGGATGCTTTGAGCTTTGTGCCCAAAAGCTTTCGGGAGGCATCCCTGGCCTTGGGGGCAAACCGGTGGCAAACTTTAGTTAAGGTGGTGATCCCGGCGGCGGGATCAGGCATCTCGACGGCGATTATACTGGGAATGAGCCGGGCGGTAGGAGAAACCATGACCGTGCTTATGGTTACTGGCGGAGCAGCCGTCATTCCCCACTCTTTTTTTGAACCGGTTAGGCCCATGACCTCAACGATTGCAGCGGAGATGGGAGAAGCAGTGATGGGAGGCGCTCAATACCATGCTTTATTCGCCATTGGCCTTATCCTTTTTTTAACTACTTTTTTCTTTAACATCATTGCTGAAATGATCAGTCGACGATTTCGACTGAAACTAGGATTAAGTGGATGAAAAATAAACTCACTCAGCATCTGGGGTTTTTGCTTTTATGGATCGCCATCATTCCCGCCCTGTTTTTCCTTGGGACCATAATTTATTTTGTTTGTGTGAAGGGGATCAGCATAATCTCCTGGGAGTTTTTGACTGAGGTGCCGCGAAGAGGGATGACCGAAGGAGGCGTTGCTCCAGCAATTGTGGGAACGTTGTATCTTACCATGGGAGCCATTTTATTTTCCCTTCCGCTCGGGTTGGCCTGTGCGATCTACCTTTGTGAATATAGCCCAGCGGGTTATGTGGTCAACGTAATCAGAATGAGCATCAATAACTTAGCGGGAGTTCCCTCAGTGGTGTTCGGACTCTTCGGCTTGGCAGTTTTTGTAAAGTTTTTAGGGTTTGGTGTTTCCATACTTTCCGGAAGCCTTACCCTCGGGATTATGGTTCTACCGCAAATCATCTCTGCTTCCCAGGAAGCGCTCATCGCGGTCCCGCAATCTTATCGGGAAGCTTCTCTTGCCCTCGGCGCAACCCATTGGCAGACGATAAAGAAAATAGTCCTACCTTCTGCTTTACCGGGCATCCTGACGGGAGTCATTTTAAGTATTGGTAGGGCAGCGGGTGAGACCGCTCCGATTCTTTTTACCGCGGCAACCTTTTATACCCGGGGATATCCGGACTCGATTTTCTCTGAAGTGATGGCTTTGCCATATCATATTTATGCTCTTATGACTGAAGGGACCCATCCGGACAAACAAACGGCGATTGCATACGGATGCGCTTTAATTCTTATGCTGTTGGTTTTATTAATGTCGGCATTAGCAATATTCCTTCGTCAGCGGCAGAGGAGCTTTTATGGAAAATAATATCGAAATCAAAGCTGAAGAGATTAATTTTTATTACGGGACTAAGCAGGCACTCAAAAATATTAATTTAGAAATCTATGAAAACCAGGTAACCGCTCTTATAGGTCCTTCGGGGTGTGGGAAATCGACATTTATCCGATTGTTAAATCGGATGAACGACCTTATCCCTCATAGCCGGGTAGAAGGGAAAATCTATTTTGAAGGGAAAAATATCTTTGAGGAAAATGTGGATGTGGTAAGTCTCCGGAGACGGGTAGGGATGGTTTTCCAAAAACCAAACCCTTTCCCCAAGACGATTTTTGAAAATGTGAGTTATGGACTGGAAGTCAATAGGATAAGAAATAAAAAATTCATCGAGGAGAAAGTTATCTCATCACTTAACCAGGCAGCGTTATGGAAAGAGGTAAAAGACCGGCTCCATGACAGTGCTTTGGGGCTTTCCGGGGGGCAGCAACAACGGCTTTGTATTGCCCGTTGTTTGGCAGTTGAGCCTCATGTGATTTTATTTGACGAACCGTGCGCAAGCTTAGATCCCATTTCGACCCGAAGTATCGAAGAACTCATCCTGGACTTAAAAAAGTATTATACTATTGTGATTGTGACCCACAATATGCAGCAAGCAGCACGCATCTCTGATTTTACTGCC
>CAVSIB010000017.1:0-36523 GCA_963727835.1 uncultured delta proteobacterium | reverse complement strand
CTTGACACCCACCCTCCAACCTTTTCAGAAAAGACCGCTCTGCGCATACACAGTGAGCGGTGTCGGTATGGTTGAGAAAAGCAACGATTTCGTTGGTTGTCCGGTCCTCTCGACGAGTTTCGATACCGAGCGCTCCCTGGCCAATGGCCGGAAGAAATTTTGCCGAATCCAGATACTGGGTAATTTTTGCTTCCCACCCCATCCGGATAACTCCGGCAGTTGCGATAATAATACCATCAAGTTTTTCGGTTTCCAATTTTTTTATCCGGGTATCCAGGTTACCCCGGAGGGTTTCGATTTTAAAATCAGGTCGCAGATTAAGAAGCTGAGCTTGCCGACGCAAGCTCGACGTCCCTAATCGAGCATGCACCGGTAATTCTTCTAATCGTCTTCCCTCCCGGGAAATTAATGCATCTAACGGGTTTTCCCGTTTGGGGTTGCGCTGAGCATTAATTCTTGGGGAAGAAACGTTGGAACATCCTTCAGGCTATGGACCGCCAGATCGATTTTGTTTTTGATCAAAGCTTCTTCAAGCTCTTTTATAAAAAGTCCTTTACCTCCCACGTGAGTCAGGGGCACGTCATGTATTTTATCACCCATGGTTTTAATTTTTACCAGTTTGAAAGCAAATTGGGGATATCTTCCCTTGAGCTGATTTTTAACCCACTCGGCTTGCCTGAGGGCGAGGGCGCTTCCTCGTGTTCCGATAGAGAGCGTATCTTTTGCCAAAAAGTCTTTCCTGTAAGGAAGAGTTAGTCTTAAAACCGAACAACCTTAAACCTCGCACAAAATTAACCCTGATTAGAGGGGGTGCGCAGAGAAAAAGAAAAAGATTTTTTCATTCACATAAGAATAAGAAGCCTTGGAAATTTAATGCCAGGGAAAAAGATTGTGGAGAGGCTTCAGCGCTTTGAATTTACCTGTGGACAATTAAAGAGTTATTCCTACGACGTTCAGTTCCTTCAGCATAAAAAAGGATGCTTCGGTGAACCAGTTTTTGTAAAAAGCCATGCTTTTCCGAAGCAATTCCTTGAGGTTTAAGATCCCAGGCCGCGCAGAGAGCACAATTAGCTTCTTCTTCCTTATTTGTGCGAAAGAGCATGTAAGCGGTTTCTTCCAAACGCCGCTGGTAAATTTTCCGAAAATCTTCATCAAATATTTTCTGCACTGCTTCAGAAAAAATTGCTTCCCGCCTTTGCTCAACGTGAAGGGGGTCCAAAACTAAAGGACTCTCTTCAATGGCTCTTAATTTTTCCAAATACCTCCAGACCAATCGTGGTTCCAAAAACCAGCTCTTGAATTCTTCAAGCTCAAAAAGCGAATGGTACTGATGCGGCGTAGCATTGAGGGTCGCCTTGTGGATAGTTTCGTGAGATATACAAGAATAAATAATAGGTTCGTTTACTGATCCCCTCAAGTCATCAATTTCAACTTTCCAATGATTAAATTGTTCTGGTAACGGAATTCCTTTTTGGAGGTTCATCTGGTAGGCTTCATCAATAAGGAAATAACCGTATTCAGGGGTAATGTCAATAAATTGAACCACACCGTCTTCGGAAATCTTCTTGAGGAAGTTTTTTATCTCTTTTCGTTTAAGGTCGAAGGCACTAAAATTTTTTATACCATCTTGATCACTGAGGGTAATTTGAAAAAAAAGCACTCCCCACCGTAAAACCGACTTACTCAAAAAGATTAAACGGTCCCCTACATAATCGATGCCACTTATGTAAACCGTGGCTTGAGATGGCTCAAGGTTTACAATTTTTAAAGGCTCACTCTCATCGGTTTCGGGGATAACCACCTCTAAGCCCTTGCTTTTCATTTGGAAAAGATGACGCTTTAACAGTCGGCGGAGATTTTTATCCTTGGTCTTCTTCAACATGTTACTAAAAATTTCTCCAACCTCTGCGGTGGCGTTCGGCGCTAACAAATTAATGATTTTCTCATCTAAGTCAGAGTCTTCTTTAATCAGTTGCAGGATAAAAGGAAAAGCTTTGGGAAACTCATCTAATATCTGTTTAATGATGGAAAATTTTAGTTGCCCTGGCAAGGGGGCAAACTTTTTGAGGATAGCATCCTCTGTTCCTTCTTCCAAGAACCCTCCCAACTCAGTAAATTTTTGGATGGCATAAATAATATCTTCCCCTTTTTCCAAAAATTTTAATAAATTTTCATCAACCGGTTCTTCCCATTTTTGAAGCTGGAGCAGTGCCTGTCGCAGGATATTAACGGGAAAATTGTTTTCGATAATTATTTTTTTAATATTTTTAATAACTTCGTCACTCTTTTTTCTGATCAGGAGACCTAAAATTACTTTTTGTTCCGAGGAGTTTCCCTGTCGCAACCTTTTCATTAACAAGGGAAGATAATTTTCTCCTGACTTCTCCAGCTCCCTGATTTTGCCGTCTAAAAGGATAAGATTGCAATCAGGGTTATGTGATTCTTGGATAATTTCTTCCAGTAATTTTCCTGATCCTTTCTTAATGGGGAATTCATTTTCTGGGGTACCACCAACACTTTTTTTTCTGCTTCTTTTTGCCATGTTCCTTACTCCGCTGTTCGCCAAATTAATTGAATTAATTGCAGATTCAGAAATCAAATCTTGTTCTTTACGACTGACGCCAATTAATCTTGAGCCCTTCAAAAGAAATTATAAAGGAACGGGAAAGGCAAGTCAAAACTATTTCACGGAAGGAAAGGGTTGCTATGGTTCTGCTTATTGCCAAAATGAATAATGGCTTATGAAAAGACGAGAGGTCGGAGTAGTCCAATGAAATTGTTTTAAAAAGTTTTTAAGAAAGACGTAAAACGAATAATCTGGCTAGGGGATAGCGGGGTGTTGAAAAATTGTCTAGTTACATTTTCTATCATCTTTTGTCATAAATTTCCCCATTGAAGTTATGTAATGAGATGTTGTGAATTTAGCAACCAGAAAAACGGGTTTGCTGAAAATAGTAATTTTATGTTATATCCAACGAAAAGAAGATGAAAATCACAGCTGCGGTCGGCTGACAATTAAGAGAACCAATCGGTGCTCATAAGTCTTCTTATCACCATAACCACAGAACCAGCAGTTACTGAGGAAGAACAAAAAGGAAGTATATGAAAACCTTTCGCAAAGAACTATGGTTTAACGTTCCCAACAGGCGCGGTTTTATCAACATCACGCCCCAAATAGAGAAATGCCTGAGGGAAAGCGGCATCAGAGAGGGTCTTATCTTGGTTAACGCGATGCACATCACGGCGTCAGTATTTATTAATGACGATGAGTCTGGACTCCATCAGGACTTTGAGGTATGGCTGGAAAAGCTGGCGCCGCACCTGCCAGTGGCACAGTACCGCCATAATGTCGGTGAAGATAACGCTGATGCGCATTTGAAGCGGCAGGTTATGGGCCGGGAGGTCGTGGTTGCTGTTACTGACGGCAAGCTTGACTTCGGGCCTTGGGAGCAGATCTTTTACGGTGAATTTGACGGTCGTCGGAAAAAGCGGGCACTGGTCAAGATTATAGGGAAATAAGGTTTTTTCAGCTTTAAAACCATATTTTTGGTCTGGCGCTTTGCCTAACGATTTATCGGGGCTACCATTTCAAAAAAATTAAGGATATATCTTTACGAGCCCCCTCTTCCCTGCGTAAGGTGTTTTACCTTTTGGTGTTTGTTAATATAAAAGGTTTTCAATAGGGAGAATCATGCCATGTTTGGTCATAAACGCTTTTTTAACGGAATTAGGCGGAGATTCCTGAAAGTTCTGCCGGATAACCTATTTATTTATTTATTATATTGGGAAGCTTATGGATATTTTCCAAACTTAAATGATCCCAAAACATTTGATGAAAAGTTACAGTGGTACAAGTTATATTATAGAGTGCCACTCATGACCACGTTAACAGACAAATATGAAGTAAGGCTATATCTCGAAGATAAAGGTTTTGCTGGGATCTTAAATGAATTGTACGGCGTGTACAATGGTGTAGATGAAATCGATTTTTTTAAACTGCCTGAACGTTTTGTAATCAAGGCCACTCACGGCAGTAGCATGAATATAATATGTAAGGACAAGGAAAGCCTGAATTGGGAAACATGCCGTCATTTAATGAATAAATGGCTTAAAAGGAATTATTACCATCTGGGCCGGGAATGGGTATATAAAGATATTAAACCTCGCCTTATCTGTGAAAAGTATTTAGAGAACGAAGAATTTAATGAGCTTATAGATTACAAATTTTACTGCTACAACAATAAACCGGAAGTTTTGTTTGTTTGTACAGGCAGATTCAGCGCTGACGGTCTGAAGTATACCGCGTACGATCTGGCTTGGAACAGGATCTACGCACACAAAGGGACATTAAGCAGTGATTTTGTCATGGAGAAGCCAGACAACTTGCAAGACATGATCACAATTGCCAGCGAACTATGCCAAGGTTTTCCTTTTATCCGCGTTGATTTATATTCAGTAAAGGGGAAAATAATATTTGGTGAACTGACGTTTTATCCTGACTGTGGCATAGGCCCTTTCACGCCCGATCAATATAATTATTTTTTTGGTGATCTTTTTATATTGCCTGACAAAATAATATAATGTTATCCAGGTTACCGCAACGGTAAAATTAAAATGAAGTTTACGAGGCTCCCTACAACACAAAGAGAACAACTCCTGGCTTCGTCCAATTTTTTCTTTGCAGATATTCTGGCCCCTTGTCTGCATAATGGCAAACTGGTCCAAACCCATTATGTTTTTTCTGCCGCACGCCCCGCGGTGGTTTCTTTTCGGGTCAAACTCATGGGCGCAGATGAAAGCTGCAAAGCCGACTTTGAAAGGGTTCGGGATAAGTGGTCTATTGCCAAAGATGCGTTTCCCTATGGATTGTCAGAAGCCCAGTGGTGGGAGTATTGTCTGGCGCCGCACAGTTACCTTGCACTGGAGGACGGAAAATGTCAGGTAGGTTTTAATCTTTTTAATCGTTTTCTGCATTTGGATTTCAATGAGCAATCAGCTCTCTTAGTAGACCCTGGAGTCGGAAATCAATTCGTGTCCACCACTAACTGGTTTGATCATGAAAGAAGGGAGCTATGGTTTGCCTCCTGGCCTGTCGAGGCCACTGTTCGGCGCATTTTGAATCCCCGGGGTGGTGTTTCGGTGACGATCTGGAAGTTTTCGGTTCGTTCCGGAGACATTGAAAAGGTCTGGGGGGGGGATTTGGGGGATGCCTTGCATCAGTTATGCCTAGACCCCTCACACCGATTTTTGATTCTTACTGAGCTGGGATTGCGGCTCGAAGAGCCAATTCCCGCTCAATCGCCGGATCACGCACCTCGTGTCTGGGAACAGGTGCGGGCAAGGGGTGTTGTACCTTCAAAAATACTTGTTCTTGATTTAAAGACAGGCCAGGAATGGCGGCTATCGACATTGACCGCAGGCCATGTAGAATTCGACCCTGAAGACCCGAGCGTCTGTTACCTTTCCGGGCACAACATTGGCCTCATGGGAGTCAAGGTAGGCATATTTGGTGCCGGTATCATCCACAAGTACCAGCTCAGGGAAATTGGCCCGGCATTGCTCGGGGAATTTACCCATGAGCGCTTTCATCGCATTACCACGCATATTGTTTTTCGCCACCGGGGAAAGACACTGATCGGTGTCAGCGGCTATCCGGGCACAGTGTTCCTCATCAATGCCGCCACCATGAAACTTCATAGGATTATTGAAATGGATTCGCCCGAAAAGATCGACACATCGCTTTTCCCCCATATCTGCGGGCAGGACAGTTATGGAATAAATGCCTCGAAAGACGGGGAAGCCCTACTGGTTGCCGGCACTGGTTTTGTCAGGGTCGCCGACATTGACGAAGGACGTTTCATTTGCACGCAGAAAATCGAGGGCTTCGGCGCTGATTGCTGTTTTACCGGACACCTAGGCAGGCTGGTTTTTCCTCAAAGGCACACATCATGCGGCAACAATTAGTACTGCACGAAGATGGTTTTAGTCTTGAATTCCACGTCGTAAATGACTTTGTCCGTAATGATGTTGGCTCGCTTTTGGCAGACGATATCAGTGACGGATATGTTCTGCAGGAAAGGATTATCGTGCCGCCGCATCTGGTACCCAAAGCAGGGTCTTTTTCTGCCAGCGCCATCGCTCCCTCGCGGTCCAATCAACCATTAATCCTCATCGGCCATCCGGATCTTCCCGTTCAATACGCATCGGTTATTGCACGGTCAAAAGGGGGAAAGACACGGGTAGCAAAACACAATAAAGCCATCAAAGTAAGCACCGAAGGAATGAACCTGTTATTCAGCGCTCCTCTCTTCAGCCCATCCGTCAGAAGCGAACGGTCCCTGTTTTCAGCTTTTTGTGAGATTGGAGAAGTGTTGTGCGCCGGCAAAATGCAGAATGCCGCAATTGCCCGGACCTGGCTTTTCATGGAAGACATCCTGCGCGATTACAATTTGCTTAATAAGGCAAGAAAAATCTTTTTTGAAGAACAGTATTGTTCCGTTCCCCACTTTTTTCCCGCCAGCACCAGTATTCAGGGCCATGTTGTCGGCAGCCGATTGTTGTCCATCGAATTCTGTGCCTTTTCCGGAGAAGCGCTGTCGCTTGGTCAACAGCCTTCTCTTTTGCAGAACGAACCAACGACGTATGGCAAAATGTTCAGTCGTGCTGTGCTGGTTCATTTCCCGAAAAACGCTTTATTGTTTATCAGTGGAACCGCCTCCATCAACAAAACCGGAGAAACCTTGCATGTGGGAGATTTTGAGCGGCAAATGACTTTTATCTTGGAAGTTGTGTCCAACATTCTGTATCAGGTTAACGGCACCTTTTTGGATGTAGCCCAGGCCATTATTTACCTCAAGAGGAGTAAGGATTTCGCTTCCTGTCTGCGCCTCGTTGATGAGGCTGGGTTTCCTTGCGCGAAAACGATGTTTCAGATAGACACCCCTGTTTGTCGGGACGATTTGTTGTGTGAAATGGAAGTAACAGCGCTGCTTGCTAAACAGCCGCAAGGCATAAAGAACGGAGCGCGGTTTGTAGACAGGGGACAAGGGGGTGGAGAAGGCCCCGATCAAGGTTATGGATGAGTAAAATTATTATCAAAAAGAAAGCGGGCGCATATGGAATCATTTGATCCCCTAGAAGTCTTCGATCAGCCGGAGGTTCATCACGTTCTTTTTTATCCTGTCAGGTTACCTGACGCGGGCAAAAATGATCCAAGAAACCTCTTTTTTGAGGTTGAACCAGGGATACGCATTGCCTGCCGTTTTTATAAAGTTCAAGGAAGTTCTCCCACCGTTCTTTTTTTTCACGGAAACGGTGAAGTCGCGCCTGATTATGATGAGATTGCCCCCTTCTTTAATGACATAAAGCTTAACCTGCTGGTTGTTGATTACCGGGGATATGGGTATAGTGATGGTGATCCTACGATTGCCAACCTTCTT
Organism: uncultured delta proteobacterium; assembly: GCA_963727835.1. Taxonomy (GTDB): domain Bacteria; phylum Desulfobacterota; class WTBG01; order JAGOGO01; family JAGOGO01. Next base: position 29,084 of record CAVSIB010000017.1, on the reverse strand, counting down.
AAAGATGGCAAAGTAATTTTTGTCAGGGTGAAACAATGGCTTAAGGATCATGGTTGCTCAGGGATACTTTTTGTTATGGGCCGGTCTTTGGGAAGCCTTTGCGCTATCGAAGTTGCCCGGGAATATCAGGATGATCTTGCAGGAATTATTGTGGAAAGCGGCTCAGCAACGAACTTTCGTTATTATTTAGGACTTTTTGGTCTTATCCCTTTTGAACATCCGGTGTGGGAGGAAGGAAAAAATTTTTTCAACAAAGAAAAGATTCGCCTCGTTAAAAAACCCACCCTAATTATCCACGCTGAATATGATTCTTTGGTCCCACTGGAAGAGGCCAAAGCTCTTTTCGCGAATTCAGGGGCAGAGAATAAAAAACTGATCATTATCCCCCGTGCTGACCACAATAGCCTCATCTACGGGGGAAAAGAACAATATTTTAAAGGTCTCGCTGATTTTGTTGAAAATTATGCAACTCACTAATTCCCATGTTTTTCTTTTTTTAGGCGTCTTTTTGATATGTGGCTGAGCGTTTTGATTTTTCAGGGAAAAGAAAACAACTCCATGTCAAAAATTGATAGGTTTACGGGCACGTTGTTTTTACAAAAACCTTGACTTTGAGCAAAAACAGGTTTACGATGTAGCCACATTCAAAAAGTGCCCATGCAATTTTCAGTGGTTAGTTGGGCACAGCAAAAGTCGGCAAAAATTTTGAAGTGCAGAGGTGAACCGCCATGCTCTCAATAGTTTTGGTGGTTTTTTTTTCTGCCTTTATTATGCCCGGCTTTTTGGAAATTTTTAGAAAGGAGGACGCTCAGATGTCTGAAGGCAAAGTAAAGTGGTTTAATGAAAGCAAGGGCTTTGGATTCATCGAAACCGGTGAAGGCAGAGATGTGTTTGTTCATTACAGCGCTATCCAGGATAGCGGATTTAAGACTCTCTATGAGGGTCAGCGGGTGAGCTTCGATATCCAGCAAGGGCAGAAAGGCCCCTCGGCGATTAATGTGAAACTTTTGTAATAACATCGTAAAAAAACCTTGCATGCTATGAATGCTGAAGTTTTTTTCTGCGCATGTGTGAAAAGGCACCTCAATTAAGGGTAATGGGTAGATTTAATACTTTTTTTACCCAGGGAAGGCGATAAAGCACAGGAGGTTTAAATGAATAAAAATTTATTTGTTGGAAATTTGGCCAATGAAGTCACTGATGAAGATTTGCGGGTCAACTTTTCTGAGGCCGGAAAAGTTGTTACCGTAAATATCATCAAAGATAAATATAACGGTTTATCTAAAGGCTTTGGTTTTGTGGAGATGGAAACAGAAAAAGACGCTCAGGAAGCTATCAAAATGTTCAATGGTGGAACGCTTCGTGGGAAGACCATCACCGTTAATGAAGCTCGCCCCAAAAGGGATCAGGGAGGTTATCGAGGTGGCGGCGGGGGCCAAGGCAGAGGGGGCTTCGGGGGTGGTCGCGGTGGTGGCGGGGGCCGGAGGTATTAGGAAAAAAATTCTGGATTGATTGGGAGACGGAGCTTTTATAATTTTCTTGTCATAGTTTTAAACTACAAACGATTATAGTGGTGAAAGCCCCGGTTGTGTCTTCGGTGCTTGGGGATTAGGTCTTGGTTATCTTTCGATAATACTTTTTTTGATAGAAATGGAGATGGGTTCTTTTCCGCTCTTTTTTCAAGAGGACGTTAGGGATTTTGCTCTATTCCAGAAAAGGGAAAAATTAGTTGAATTAGAACCAGCCTGATTCCCTTAGGGGACTTCGCTTTCTTGATCAATTTTTCTACCGTGTTAGTGATTTTTTCAGGGCGATAACCAAGCGGGTTGTGGTTTAGCATGTGTTGGTAAAAGATTTCCAAAGGCAGGTAAGCTCGTTTGGGCCTTATGGTAATCGCTGGCTGCTCAGTGATAAAATTTAAATGATTTAATGATGTTACGGTATCTATCCATAACGCTCTAAAGCAAAAGCCAAACAGAGCACCTCCCCCTCACGTCTATTCTGAAATTTCTTGACAAAATTTTTTATATCCCTCTAAATCAATGTTGACAGTGAAATTTTGAGAAAATGAAAAAAAGTTGATTGTCTCTTTGATGACCTGAGATGATTAGATTTTTAAGTTTAAGGGAGTGGTTTTTTTTCAGAAGACAACTCGACCATAGGGAAAAATGTAATTTTTCCCGTTCAACAAAGGTTGCTTTCGCTTATGAAGATAGCAAGTTTTAATGCCAATGGCATCAGGGCTCGCCTTCATATTGTCCGTGAATGGTTAGTAAAGGAAAAACCGGATATCTTATGTCTCCAGGAGACCAAGGTGCAGGATAGCGAGTTTCCGCAGGAGGCATTTGAGGAGCTGGGTTGCTTTTTAGCTTTCAGGGGGGAAAAGGGTTATAATGGTGTTGCAATCGTGAGTAAAACGCCTTTAAAGGATATTTTTTTTGGGTTTGGCGATGGGGATAATAAGGAAGATGCGAGGATAATTACTGCCACGATTGGCAATATCCCGATCGTAAATACCTACGTTCCTCAGGGCTCTGCGCCGAATTCGGAAAAATTTCGCTACAAACTCGAATGGTTTCATCGTCTCTACGATTATTTCTCCCGCAAGTTTAAACCAGATAACCCCTTGTTATGGGTGGGGGATTTTAATGTGGCCCCAGAGCCACGAGATGTCTATGACCCCAAGGGGCTTTTAGGGAGTATCGGCTTTCATCCGGACGAGCATAGTGCGCTTGGCCCAGGTTAAGGCTTGGGGATTTGTGGATGTGTTTCGTAAACACGAACCTCAAGGAGGATTTTATACTTATTGGGATTATAGAGTTCCGCAGGCGGTTAAACGTGGGTTAGGATGGCGGATTGATCATATGTGGGCGACTTCCTGTTTGGCAAAAAAATTGCTTTGTGCTTCCATTGATCTTGTGCCCCGGTTAGCCCAAAAACCTTCTGATCACACGGTTATCTGGGCGGAATTTGACAGTTAAATTTTATTACGTAGCGACATGAACTGGACGAAGCGTGCAAAGTCGATAGGTCATAATGCAGAGCACGTGAATGTGAAAAAAAATTTTAGAAAGAATGCGGTTTACTTTGAGTGCTAACACGGGTTCACTGATTTTGGCTTCCTCTTCCCCTCGACGAAAAGAACTTCTTGCAATGTTGCGAATAGCATTTGATGTGATTTCTCCACACATCGAGGAGGAAGAGATTGACGGAGAAACTCCCCGAGAACATGTTGCCCGGCTTTCCCAAGCTAAGGCCAGGGATGTGGGAAGAACGGTTAAGGACCGCTGGATTTTAGGGGCAGATACCATTGTGTTTATTGACGGAGAAGTCCTGGGTAAGCCTCGAACGGGAGCAGATGCCAATTGTATGCTCAGAAAATTGAGCGGCCGGGAACATACGGTAATGACTGGTTTCTTCATCTATCATCCGGAACGTTAAACAATCAGCAGGCACAGTCGTGGAGAGTAGGGTTGCAATAAAAAAGTTAACGGATAACGAGGTCGCAAGCTATATCAAAACCGGAGAACCTTTTGACAAAGCTGGTGCGTATGCAGTCCAGGGGATCGGAATGTTTATGATTGAGAAAATTTTTGGTTCTCATACCAATGTTATTGGGTTGCCAGTGTGTGAAGTGGTGAGCGCACTCAAGCGTTTGGGTGCAATCCGTTTTCTCGAGGAAGGAATACATGGAGACTATTGACGAGAATATTGCACGCCTTCGCGAACGCATCTATAACCGGGCGTTAAAAACAGGGCGTAAACCGGATGAGATTACTCTGGTGGCAGTAACAAAAACTGTGGATACTAATCGGATCAAGGAGGCCAAAGAAGCAGGGATAACTGCTTTCGGGGAAAACTATGTGCAGGAAGCAAGGGAAAAGATACCGCACCTTGGTGAGGGAGTTACTTGGCACATGATCGGTCACCTTCAGACCAATAAGGTTAAGCACGTTGTGCCTCTATTTTCCATGATCCATTCGGTGGATAGCGCCCGCTTAGCCGAGGAGATTTCTGAACGAGCAATCGAACGTGATAAAACAATGGAAGTATTGATCCAAGTAAATATTGGCCAAGAAAATGCAAAAGCAGGGGTGAAGCCAGAAGAGCTCCCTCAGCTGCTTGAAGCAGTTTCCTCGTTAAAAGGAATAACCGTGAAGGGTCTTATGGCCATGCCTCCCTATTTTTTGGATCCAGAGAAAGTGCGGCCATTTTTTACGACTCTGAGAGAACTCCGCGATAAACTTTTTCCTTTTTTTTCTGATTCACTTTCCTTAGCTCATCTTTCTATGGGAATGTCCTCTGACTTTGAGGTGGCAATTGACGAAGGAGCAACGATTCTGAGAATTGGTACGGCAATTTTCGGAGGAAGAAAATGAAAGAGTACCCAGCTCGCGGGCTTTTTGTTACGGGTACTGATACAGGGGTGGGCAAATCCATTGTTGCCGGAGGCCTGGCGGGTTTATTACGAAAACAGGGGATAAACGTGGGCGTCATGAAGTCTGTCGAGACCGGATGTTTACACGATGATGGGAGTTTTCTTCCCGCGGATGCCCAGTTTCTCAAAGACATGTCCGGCGTGGATGAACCGTTAGAAGAAATTGTCCCCTATCAGTTTAAAGAGCCTTTGGCTCCCTCGGTGGCAGCAGAACGCGAAGGAATCACGATTGATAGTAACCAATTGGTAAAAAAATTTGAACACATTTCCCGTCACCACGACGTCATGTTGGTTGAAGGGGCCGGAGGTCTTTTGGTTCCGCTTTACCAAAAGTTTTTATTTATAGACCTTGTCAAACGGTTTAAATTACCGGTTTTGATTGTAAGCCGGGCGACTCTCGGCACCATCAATCACACCTTGCTTACCCTTCGGGCAGCTCGCGCGGAGAAGGTTCCTGTGGCTGGAATCGTTATCAACAACCTTTCTCCAGAAAAAAACGCAGCGTCGGAGACTAACCCTGAAGTAATTGCCCACCTGGTTGATGTTCCGGTGTGGGGAGTATTGCCATATCAGGTTGATATCCAACCCCATTTTTCTTGCCGCGAGACCATTATAAAGCTGGTGCGGAGTCACCTCAATGAAGAATACCTGTCTAACCTGATACCAATCAAAGCATGATACCTCTCGAAAATATTTTTTCTCAGATAAGCCGCCATAGCCGTTACTTAGGAAATGAGGTCAATTCAATCCACAAAGACTTAGACCGGATGGCAGTAAAATTTCTGTTGGCATTTCCTGATGTATATGAAATTGGGATGTCTCACTTAGGGTTTCAGATATTATACCATATCTTGAATGCTCAGGAAGATGTGGGAGCAGAAAGAGTCTTTGCCCCTTGGATTGATGTGGAGAAGGTGCTCCGAGAACGTGATCTCCCTCTGTTCTCGTTAGAGTCCCGGCGACCGTTAAGTTTTTTTGATATTATTGGATTTTCTCTTCAGTACGAACTCTCCTATACCAATGTCCTCTCCATGCTGGATTTAGGTAAAATCCCCTTAAGGTCTAAGCACCGGAATGACAAAAGTCCTCTTATTATTGCTGGTGGGCCCTGTACTTTTAACCCAGAGCCAATGGCGGAATTTTTCGATGCGGTGGTGATCGGGGAAGGGGAGGAGGTTATCTTAGAGATTGTGAATGTTTTTAAGGAATGGAAAAAGAAAAAAGAGGAGCGTGCCTGCCTGCTTGATAGATTAACCACTATTTCCGGTGTGTATGTGCCCTCCAAGTTTGCGGTTACGTACCACCCGAATGGCCCCATCAAGGAATGTAAACCGCTAAAACCCGGTTACGATAAAGTCAAAAAAAGAATTATCCCTGACCTCGATCGAATTTATTATCCCACCACGTTTATTGTGCCGTTTATGCAGATTGTTCATGACCACCTTAACCTTGAGGTTGCTCGCGGGTGCACCCGAGGGTGTCGATTTTGCCAGGCAGGAATGATCTACCGGCCCGTAAGGGAACGGTCTTGTTCCGTGGTGGAAAAAATTGCTGAGGAAACCTTGAACTCTACTGGCTGGGAGGAGCTGTCAGTGCTTTCCCTGAGTTCAGGAGATTATACCGGGATTGCAGCTCTCCTGGAAAGTTTGATAGAGAAATATTCCCGGCAGAATATCAGCATTTCTTTTCCTTCACTGCGAGCGGAAACGATCAATTCCCAGTGGCTCAATGCACTCGAAAGGGGGAGAAAAACCGGTTTCACCATTGCTCCTGAGGTAGGTACGGAACGTCTTCGACGGATAATCAACAAGAGTTTGACGGAAACGGAAATCCTCGAGACATGCCAACAGGTTTTTTCGGCTGGATGGAAGAGCATTAAACTTTATTTTATGCTTGGTCTTCCCACGGAGACCCAAGAAGACCTTGAAGGAATTGTTGCCTTGGCAAAAAAAATTTTTTTTCTCGGTAAAGACGCGATCAAAAGACCCGAGGTGACGATCAGCGTCTCTACCTTTATTCCCAAACCGCACACTCCTTTTCAGTGGCTCTCCATGATTAATGCAGAAGAGATAAGGTTCCGCCAGCGCTATCTTCTTAGCCTCTTGAAGCAAAGTAGAATCACATTTAAATGGCAAGATCCGGAGATGAGTATCCTCGAAGGGGTGATCGCTCGAGGAGATCGGAGATTGGCGCAGGTGATTGAGGAAGCTTTTCAGAATGGTGCCCGGTTTGATGGCTGGACAGAATTATTTAATTTCCCGGTTTGGGGAAAGGCGTTCCAGAAGATGGGACTCACCATGGGTTTTTATTTAAGTCCAAACGATGAAGCAGATCTTTTCCCTTGGGATCATATTGCAACCGGAGTAACCAAGGATTTCCTATGGCAGGAGTTGACGAATGCAAAAATGGGAAAGGAAACGTCCGATTGTCGTTGGGAAGCGTGTAATCAATGCGGGGTCTGCGATTTTCAATCCTTGTATCCCCGAGTTCAATCTTCCAATGACCAGAAGCACCAAACCCTTTTTTCTGATCTCGAGAAAAAAATGGAGGAGAAAAGAATAAGATAAGGCTTCAATTTAGCAAGACCAATCAGGCACGTTTCTTAAGCCACCTGGAAATGGCAAAAGCTTTTGCACGAGCTGTTCGGAGAGCAACCTTGCCTTTACGGTATTCCCAAGGATTTCACCCCCAACCCCGGATCAGTTTTGGCCCAGCGCTTGCTGTGGGGTTGGAAAGCTTGGACGAATTGGTGGATATTGAGCTTATAGGTGATATTTCGGTTGAGACAGTAATAATGCCTTAAATCAGGAACTTCCTCAGGGTATCATAATTCTTACCGGAAAAGAAATACCCTTGCAAACTTCTGCCATCTCTGATACCTTAATAGAAATTTCTTACGCTATTTCAATTGATTGTTCTGCCATTGTGGCTAAGTATTCCTTTGAGGAAATAAAAAGAGTTTTTTCTGAATTTTTAAGTAAGACGAACTTTTTAGTGTCCAAGCAACATAAAGGGGAAGCGCGATCCATTGATATTCGGGATGCAGTAAAAGAATTAATTCTTTCAGATGCAAAAACCATTGTCTTAACTCTTTTGGTTTGTCAAGCTCAAGGCTTAAGGCCACGCGAAATCATGGGAACTATTTTGGGAATTCCTGAGGAAAATTTGAAAACCTTACCGATCTGTAAGATCAGGATGAAACTGAGAGAATAATGGGTTCAGAATTAGTTATTAATGTTACCCCCCTGGAAACCCGAGTCGCCCTTTTGGAAAATGGGATATTAGTTGAGATCTATATTGAAAGAGAAAAGGACCGCGGTATCGCAGGCAATATTTATAAAGGCAAAGTAGTTCGGATCCTTCCGGGGATGCAGGTAGCATTTGTTGATATTGGTCTCAATAAATCTGCTTTTCTCTATGTGGATGATGTCTTTTATGATTTTAAAGACATTGAAGCGGAAATGCTTCGACAAAATGGCGATGAGGAAGAGAGTACCTATGACCAGCTTGAAGAAGAACGATCATCACCCGCCAAGCAGGTTTTTCAAATTAACGATCTGCTTATTGAGGGACAGGAACTTTTAGTCCAAGTTTCCAAAGGACGGATTGGCTCTAAAGGGCCGCGGATTACCTCCCACATATCTTTACCCGGGCGTTACCTAGTGCTTTTGCCCAACGTCAATCATGTGGGAATTTCCCGGAGGATCGAAAACGAAAAAGAGCGAAAGCGCCTGAAAGAAATCGTCCAAAAAACTAAGCCTCAAGAGATGGGTTTTATCGTCAGAACTGCTAGCGAAGGTATGGGTGAAGATGATATAAAATTAGATAGGGATTATCTCATTAAACTCTGGGAAAATATTCAAAAGAAACAAGCTAATTTTCCCACCCCCAGTCTTATTCATCGCGATTTAAACCTTACGCTAAAAGAGGTTAGAGATATTTCCTCCAAAGACATTGATAGCATCATCGTAGACTCAAAAGAGGAATACAATAACATTTTGAAATTTACCGAAATGTTTATGCCTCAACTTTCTCACTTGGTAACCCTCTATGAAAAGGAGGACCCAATTTTTGATTATTACGGCATTGAGATTGAAATAAACCGTGCATTTGGGGAGCGGGTATGGCTAAAATCTGGCGGATACATTGTGATTGAAAGGACTGAAGCAGTCACAACGATTGATGTCAACACTGGCCGGTACGTAGGCAAAGGGAACCCCGAAGACACTATTCTCAGAACTAATCTGGAAGCAGTGAAAGAGATTGCCTACCAGCTCAGGCTTCGGGATATTGGAGGGATTATCATTATTGATTTTATTGACATGAAAAAAGAGGAAAGCCGGGAAAAGGTGTTTCAAATTTTCAAAGAAGCCTTAACCAAAGATAAAAGTAGGACGAATATCTTAAGAATTTCGGAATTGGGGCTTGTGGAAATGACCCGAAAACGAACCAGTGAAGACCTCATCGGGTATTTATCCGAGCCGTGTTTTTACTGCGATGGGAAGGGTTTTTTAAAATCAAAAAAAACGATCTGCTATGAAATTTTTCGGGGTATTCAAAAGGAAGCTGACAAAATTCCAGGTAATAAAATTTTTGTCGCTCTCCATCCGGAAGTTGCTGATTTAATTTATGAAGAAGAAAGGAGCTATCTGGAAGATCTGGAAAACTATATCAAGAAGAAAATAATCATAAAAGTGAAAGAAAATCTCCATATTGAACAGTTTGAAATAAACTAATAAAAATTTTATTATGGAATTTAATTTCCTTGACAACAAGGAAATTAACCTTTAAATCTACAAATTTATCTGAATCAATTTTTAAAAGGAAAGGTTTTTGGAAATGTTTGCAGTGGTTAAAACTGGCGGAAAGCAATATAAAGTGAAAGAAGGGGATATCATAAAAATTGAAAAATTGGTTGGCGAAGAAGGCGACTCAATTGCATTAGAAGAAGTTTTGTTAATTGGAGATGCATCAGAAACGATAATTGGGCAACCTCTGGTTCCGAACGCGAAGGTAGTTTGCAGCATTATTAATCAAGGGAAAAGTAAAAAGGTAGTTATCTTTAAGGCAAAACGAAGAAAAGGGTACCAGAAAAAACAGGGCCACCGCCAGATGTATACCAGTTTAAAAATAAATCAAATTATCGTATAGAAAGGAAACCGTATGTTTTCAGGATATGAGACATTGGTTATTGCTCACCCTGATATTTCAGATGAGGAACTCCAGGAGCTTATTGATAAACTTAAAAATGTTATTTCCCGCACCAATGGAGAATCTCTTAAAATTGACAAATGGGGAAAACGAAAATTAGTTTATAAAATAAAAGGGTTGTCAAAGGGATTTTTTCTCGTTGTTTATTTTTTGGGAAATCAGGGTGTGCTTCAGGAAATAGATAGGCTTTTGAGATTTAATGAACAAATACTTCGTTATCAAACCGTAAAAATTGACAAGAAGCTGGATATCGAAACTCTGCGAGAAAAAGAAACTCAAAAAACTTTAGAAGCGTCTGCGAGCGGTGAGGCGATCGCACCTGTTGAACCCGCAGGTGGGTCTCAAGAAGATACTGTAGGCTGATTTTTTTAACCTTTAACTGAAATGAATGCTTATGAGAAGGCCACCATTAAGGAAAAGCGCAAGAGAGGGTAGTGATTATAAAACAACAACGTATCAACGCAGAAAAGTCTGCCGTTTTTGTGTTGATAAAAATTTAACTATTAATTACAAGGACTCAGGAGTCTTGCAATACTTTGTTACCGAAAGAGGGAAAATAATTCCTCGACGGATCTCAGGTAATTGTGCTAAGCATCAAAGGGAAATTACCCGCGCGATTAAACTGAGCCGCAATGTTGCCCTGATTCCTTACATTACCCCGATATCCTGAAAAAACTCTAAATTTTCTAATTTTACACTATCAGTTTGCGAGGGAGCACGGAGAAGTGAAAGTAATTCTAACCGAGGATGTCACTAGTTTAGGTAAAATGGGGGATTTAATTCAAATTAAAGATGGGCATGCGAGAAATTACTTGATCCCCAAAAAACTAGCAGTTCCGGCCAATCCCCAAAACCTTAAAGCCTTTGAGCATCAAAAAAATCTTCTTAAACAGAAACAGAATCGCATTAAACGAGAAGCTGAAAAACTCGGTGAAAAAATAGAAAAAATTTCCTGCACTATATCTAAACCTACCGGTGAAGAAGACAAGCTTTTTGGTTCGGTAACCTCCCTGGACATTGAGGAAAGCCTAAAAGAAGAAGGAATTAAGATTGAGCGAAAAAGAATCTTATTGGAAGAACCAATAAAGAGTTTGGGGATTTATAAAGTCCCGATAAAATTACATCCAGAAGTCACAGCGGATTTAAAAGTCTGGGTGGTAAAATCTTAACATTCCTTTTGATAATTACATTTTCCCACCACCTATTGAGACTACAATCCTTTTCCTGAGCAAAGTTGCTGGGGAGGAGAATGAATGAGGCCCCTTTTTTTGGGTTCAGAGCGCTTAATAGACGGTAACTCAAACCGTTTTTAAAGAAAAGGTTTGGCACATGAAGGCACCACAGGATGATTCTTTATTCACCAAAATCCCCCCGCAAAGTATTGAGGCTGAACAAGCTGTCCTTGGAGCAATCCTTTTAGATAATGAATCGTTTCATCAGGTCATCGAGGTTCTGGACGGTTATGATTTTTACCGCGAAGCTCACCGAAAAATTTTTATCAGCATGATTGAACTCTATAATAAAAATGAACCATCAGACTTGATTACCTTAACTGAAACCCTTACTCAGAAAAAACAACTGGATGATGTCGGGGGGTCATCTTATCTATCTTCTTTGGTTGATAATATTCCTACGGCAGCTAACGCGCATCATTACGCCAAGATTGTTCGAGAGAAATCGATTTTAAGAAAGACGATTACTGCTGCTACTGAAATTGTTAGCCGAGGATACGAATACGTAGAGGATATTGATAACCTCTTGGATTTTGCGGAAAACAGCATTTTCCGCATTAGTGAATATCAAATCAAACCCTCGTTTTATCCTCTCCGGGATATACTGAAGAAAAGTTTTGAGAAAATCGAAGAACTCTATGAAAAACGTGAACTTATAACGGGTGTACCGTCAGGGTTTCATGATTTAGATGCTTTAACTTCAGGTTTTCAAGACTCAGATCTGATCATTATTGCTGGTCGCCCGAGTATGGGAAAGACGAGTTTTGCCCTCAATATCGCCCGCAATGCGGCGGTAGAAAAGAATATTCCGGTGGCTATATTTTCATTAGAAATGTCTAAAGAACAAATTGCCATCCGCATGCTGTGTTCAGAAGGAAGAATTGATGCCCATAAACTGAGGGGTGGTTTTTTAGCTGAGAGTGATTGGCCTAAACTTACCCGGGCTGCGGGGACACTTTCGGAAGTCCCCATTTTTATTGATGATAGCGCAGGGATTAATGTCCTTGAGATGAGGGCCAAAGCCAGGAGGCTTAAAAAGGATCATAAATTAGGGTTAATTATTGTTGATTACCTCCAGTTAATGGAAAAAAAAGGAGGCGCTGAAAGCCGAGAACAGGAAATTTCCTCTATATCTCGTTCACTTAAAGGGTTAGCAAAAGAACTTAATGTTCCGGTTATAGCCCTTTCACAGTTGAATCGCAAGGTTGAGGACCGACAAAACAAGCGGCCCCAGCTGGCTGACCTCAGGGAATCTGGGGCAATAGAGCAGGATGCAGATGTTATCATCTTTATTTACCGGGATGAGGTTTATAATGAGAACAGTCCTGATAAAGGAATTGCGGAAATAATCATTGGAAAACAGCGCAACGGTCCGATTGGATTTAAAAAATTAGCATTCTTGGATTCATTTACTAAGTTTGAACCTTTCGCTTACGGTCGGGAAGAAGAAAATAAAATCTCCCCCTTGGTTGACATTTAACGAAGAATGATTAACTTCCAAAAGAAAAATTTCTCAAAAGATAAGTAATCTTAAAAAAAATTGAATAAAGGGAAAAAGGAGGTCATTACATGGCTAAGGTTATCGGCATTGATTTAGGGACAACCAATTCGGTAGTGGCAGTTATTGAAGGCGGAGAACCCAAGGTAATTGTCAATGAAGAGGGCAGCAGGTTGACTCCCTCAGTGGTTGCTTTTACCAAGGATGGCGAGATTCTGGTTGGCCAGGTGGCAAAAAGACAAGCAACAACGAACCCGGAAAACACAATCTATTCGATCAAGCGGTTCATGGGCCGAAGGCATGATGAAGTTACTGAAGAAATAAAGATGGTCCCTTACAGGGTAGTTCGCGCTTCTAATGGCGATGCCCGGGTTGAATCCATGGGTAAACAGTATTCTCCTCCTGAAATTTCCGCGATGATTCTCCGAAAGTTGAAACAGTCGGCGGAGGCTTACTTGGGAGAAAAAGTGAATGATGCCGTAATAACGGTTCCGGCGTATTTCAATGACAGCCAGCGCCAAGCAACTAAGGATGCAGGAAAAATTGCCGGGCTTAATGTATTAAGGATTATCAATGAGCCAACGGCTGCTGCATTAGCTTACGGCTTGGATAAGAAAAAAAATGAAATCATTGCGGTGTATGATTTTGGTGGTGGTACGTTTGACATCTCCACCCTCGAGGTAGGTGATAATGTGGTCGAGGTTAAATCAACCAATGGTGACACTCATCTGGGGGAGACAACATTGACCAACGAATTATTGACTGGCTGGTGGCTGAATTTAAGAAAGAACAGGGGATAGACTTAAGCAAAGACCGCATGGCCTTGCAGCGGCTGAAAGAAGCATCCGAAAAAGCAAAAATGGAGTTATCTACAACCTTGGAAACCGAAATTAACCTCCCCTTTATCACGGCGGATGCTTCCGGCCCTAAACACCTCTTGATGAAATTAACGCGAGCCAAGTTTGAGCAAATGATAGAGGATATTATTGAAAAGTCACGCGGCCCTTGCGTGCAGGCGCTAAAAGATGGAGGGTTAAAACCAGCTGATATTAATGAAGCAGTATTGGTTGGTGGTTCAACGCGGATACCAAAAGTTCAGCAATTGGTGAAAGAACTTTTTGAGAAAGAGCCGCACAAAGGGGTTAATCCTGATGAGGTGGTAGCTTTAGGAGCTGCGGTGCAGGCTGGGGTTCTGGCAGGAGAGGTCAAAGATGTGCTCTTATTGGATGTGACTCCTCTTTCATTGGGTATCGAAACATTAGGCGGTGTTGCCACAAAGCTGATTGAGAGGAATACCACTATCCCCACACGAAAAAGCGAAATATTTACTACAGCGGCGGACAGCCAGACGAGTGTTGAAATCCATGTGCTCCAGGGTGAACGGGAGATGGCTCGTGACAATCGGACGTTGGGGAGATTTCATCTGGTTGGGATACCTCCAGCCCCACGAGGAATTCCCCAAGTTGAGGTCACCTTTGACATTGATGCCAATGGTATTGTAAATGTTTCGGCAAAAGATATGGGGACAGGAAGGGAACAAAAGATTACTATTACTGCCTCAAGTGGCCTTCACAAAGATGAAATTAATAATATGGTAAAAGATGCCGAGCAGCATGCTGAGGAAGATAAAAAAAGACGGCAGGAAATCGAACTGAGAAACCAAGCCGATACCTTGGTGTACAATACTGAAAAGATACTCAAGGAAAACCGTGATAAATTGCCTGAACCTGACGTGAAAGCAGTCGAAGATGCTATTCAGGCCACTAAGGATGCGATTAACAGTGGAGACGCTGGCACCATAAAAAATAAAATCGAAGAACTCAACAAAGCCTCCCATCGGTTAGCGGAGGTTATTTATCAATCCGCCAATAAACAGCAGCAAAGTCAAGCAGGTGGAGCACCAGAAGGAGGCCGACCACAGAGCGAAGGAGATGTGGTCGATGCCGAATTTGAAGAAAAATAATTAATTCTTAATCTCAAAAAGCTGCCATTACCTTTTCTTTCAAGGTAATTGGCAGCTTTTTATTTTATGCTTGAGTTATTGATGAAATTGGATACAATAATCCATAAAACGTTTCATGACGATAACCTTTACCGTCTACGGCATTTAAATGATTAGTGAAAAGGTGGGGCATCGCTTAGATAATGTTCTTTCCCGGATCGCCCAATGTTTTTTTGGAAAAAAAATAAACCCTCATTTTTTAACCATTGCCGGTCTTTTGATTAATATCGTTGCAGGTATTTATTTAGCAATGGGATATTGGGTAACCGGGGGCTGCCTCATATGTTTAGGAGGTTTTTTTGATACTGTTGATGGGGCAGTGGCTCGGGTTTCCAATCGGGTTACAAAATTTGGTGGTTTTTTAGATTCAGTTATTGACCGCTATTCCGATACGTTTCTCCTGAACGGGATTATCTGGTACTATATTCAAAAAGGAGAATGGGGATATACTTTTCTTACCTTAGTAGTTCTGATGGGCTCCTTGTTGATACCGTATTCTCGAGCAAAGGCTGAAACTTTTCTCAGACGTTGTAATATTGGACTGATGGAAAGGGCAGAAAGAACGATCTTGCTTGCTCTCGGAAGCATTTTTAATCTTATGCCGGTAGCGCTTTGGGTGTTGGCTGTCTTTACTCATGTTACGGTGATTCAGAGGATCCACTACACGTGGAAAGAAATGCAAAAAATAGAAGAAAAAACCATCGACCAATAACATTCCAGCCCGCAACCACCCCCTTAAATCAGATTTAGGTTAACCGAAACAGCAATGATTGACTATTTGGCTTTTAAAGCGTTTAACATCAAGTATGGAGCACGATTTTTAAAACGGACTATCGATGAACTGGTAAAAATTCCTCTTACCTTAAGCTGGAAGGAAAAAGATAAATTTGCTATAGACACGGAACAAGGTAAATTAGTCATACATTGACCGCTAATTTTTTTTTGTTATCTGAGTCTTCGCCCGCTCTCTATCCAACAAAAAAAGGCATCACACCTTTTCGGTAAACGTTTATTTTGCAAATGTAGCCAGCGGATACCCTAATTGACCAAGAAGGTAGTCATCAATACGGTTGCCACATTGGTTGTGGCGCTGTTCTTATGGTTTTTTTGGGGGATAGGTCCTGCGTTAAAAGAATGGCGCTCGGTTCAATTTAATTTCCAAGTTTTTTCTTTCTTCTTTTTCTTTTCACGGACCCCCTAAGGGGAAAATATAATAATACTATTTCCAAAAAACTTCTAAAGTTTAAATATTGCTTAGAATTTTTTGTCATGGTATTATTAATTATTAAAAATTTTTACGTAAAAAAATAACAGCACTCTATACACAAAAAGGAGTTGTGTCATGACTGAGGGAACAAAGGAAGAATCTTTTACCGTAAGTGATAAACGCCGGTTTGTCGTTGATGACACAGGCGGGGTGAAGTCGGAGGGGGATGTGGGCACGGAACGAAAGAAGGAAGCTACGGGGACTTCTGAACCTTCTCAAGAGAAACAGGAAGATAAGTTTTCTGAGGGTGAGGGTGCTCCTTTGCCGGACATTGATTTTTCGACCTTTATTTTTTCCTTAAGTTCAAGCGCTATCTTGCATTTAGGGCTGATGGAAAATCCTTATACCAAAACAATTGATAAGAATCTTCCTCTGGCTAAAGAAACAATAGATATTATTTCTATGCTTAAAGATAAAACCAAGGGAAATTTATCTGATGAAGAGGCAAACCTTATTACTCACCTCCTCACTGAACTAAGGTTTAAGTATGTGAATGAGGTTAAAAAGCAGTAGATGAAATCTTGGGAAGGAGTTTCCCTTTATATACTTCTTTTTTTTTCTAAGCTTCACCTGCTCAAATAAATATATTTTACTAATGGATAAAATCGATTCCAACAATCTTGTGGCGCCGGCAAAAATTAACGTGCGTCTCGAAATTATTGGTAAGCGCGAAGATGGTTTTCATGAAATCCGGAGTATCATGGGTGCGGTTGGACTTTGTGATACCATATCCTTATCGAAAACACCGGCAGGGATAACCTTAACTTCCAGCGGTAGCGACATTCCTCTGGATAACAAGAATTTAGCCTTTAAAGCAGCTTCCCTGATTATAAGCGAAGCTAAGGTAGCGGGAGGAGTGGCGATCAGTCTCAAAAAGTTTATTCCGGTTGCTTCGGGTTTGGGGGGCGGGAGCAGTGATGCGGCGGCAACCATGAAAGGGATTAATGAGCTTTATGACCTTAAGTGTTCCTTGCGCCAACTCATGGAGCTTGGGGTGAGCATTGGAGCGGATGTTCCTTTCTTTTTTTCTAACGGGCCAGCTTTTGCGACCGGGATTGGAGAAAAACTTTCCCCAATTGAACTATCTCCCCCTTTTTGGGTTTTATTAGTAACCCCGGCAATAGCTGTTTCTACTGCTTGGGCTTATGGTCAATTCAGGTTGCAACCGCAGGATGAGACTTTTACGTTCCCAGCAAAGATTGATCTTTTGAAGATCGGAAAGGAAATTCTTTATAATGATTTGGAGCGTGTCGTTATCCCTCATGTTCCTGAGATTGCGAAGATAAAAAAAGCCCTTGAAAATCTTGGGGCCTGGGGTGCTTTGATGTCAGGAAGTGGGCCAACGGTTTTTGGGCTGTTTTTTGATGAGGCGGAGGCAAGAAGCGCGGAAAGTAAATTAGTCAAACATTATCACGAACGAAACTGGAAAATTTTCATAGCCAAGGCGCTTTTGTAGTTTTATTCTGAGAAAAATTATGGTATATAAGTCCAGATTATTTTTGGGGTGTCGACAAGCGGTAAGTCACGGGATTTTGGATCCCGCAATCGGAGGTTCGAATCCTCCCACCCCAGCTTTTTTATTTAATAAAATAAGTATCTTGTGATGACAAAATTTGTCTTACCGCTGTGCCACCGCTGTAACAATTTTTGTCACTTTAAACACTTTAAACATTTTCTACCTTTTCCCCTTCGGCTTTTTTCTTTGTTGACCATATCAACCTGAGAGTGCTGGTTCGGTAGTGAGCGTATTGTTTGGTTGACTTTGGGTCTTTATGTCTTAGCATCTTCCCGATAATGGCTTCCGAGATTCCCCGATTAGCTGCTTGACTCGCTAAGGAGTGCCTAGTTCCTTGGTAAAGATTAATTCCTTCAATCCCCAATTCTTTGCAAACCTTTTTCCAGATTATGTTTAACCTGTTTGAGTTATAAGGCCTGCCATGGCAAAGAAAAACAAAGTTCTTATACTTTCCAATATCATAGCGATTAAAAGATAAAAGCATTTCTTTAATTTCTTGGTGCATTGGTATGGGCTCAGCAATTTTGTTTTTAGGGAACTCCTTTAAAGTGTTTCCATCATAAGAACGAAGTATTAGTATCTGATCACTTGCGAAGTCCACACAGTCCCACATTAAGGCTCTAGTTTCCCCAGGTCGTGTCTGATCAACGCCAACTATTTTTTCCTATCGACGACAATTAAAATTCCCGACTACAACTGGGCTCGTCGTTGATTGGCTGCCGTTTTCATAATTTTCTTTCCTTGGGCTGTTGCCATACGGTAACTGGGAATGTTTAGCTCCAGAATAACACTATGATGCACCAGCCGGTCTATAGCCACCGCCGTAACCATCGGATCCTTGAAAATACGCTCCCATTTTGAAAACGGCAGATTGCTGCTGATCATAACGCTGCCTCGTTCATAGCGATCTGCCAGCAACGTGCGCAACTGCCCATCGGCAAACTGGCCCGGTTTTCTTCTCTGCAACTGTTCAAAAATCGTCTTTGCCTCTAAACCAGGAGTTACTGCCAAAAACTCCTTGATCTGATCCCATTGCCCCTCAAAAGGGTCTTCCCGGGTTCGCCATCTGTGATCCTTTTTGCTTTGGCTTGGCAACTTTTGGCTCTTCAGATACTTCCTCGCCGTCTTTTCATCCATCCCCGCCTTTGCCGCTGCCATTGCCTGCGTCTTTTCCGTGTGTATTAGCACCCTTAGCCTCCTGACCTGTTGATCGGTTGTCATTTAAACCCTCCCATGAAAAAGTTTCAGTCAACAGAAAACTGAAGACAAGTTTATCTTTTTGACACGGATGATGATCACGTTAACCTCCCATTCGAGCTCGACCGCTCAACATTCTGGTTCAAATAAGGCGTCCCAATCTCCAAAACGATTTCCCATTTAATCAAGGGTTATGCGGGCTTACCTTATTCCTTCGACCATCAATGCCTGTCAACTTTATCATTCCATCCTGCCTTAAATCTCTCTTCAGGCGCTAACGCCTGTTAATCGCAAAGGATCATAGGCCGTCTTACTCTTTAAAACCCCGTAAGCAATCGTCAAAAGCTTCCTCGCTACCGCTACTATCGCAATCTTCTTGCCACGCCGCTTCATGATCCGCTCGAAAAACTCCCGCAACGGACGGGATCCATAACTGCGCATACGCACAATCACATGCGCACATTGTAATAATACCCGCCTGACTTCTTGACGACCGTCCCGATTGATCCGCCCTAAATGCGTAATCCCCCCACTTTGGTATATCCGGGGGGTTAACGCCCCATACTTCGCTACACATTTCTTGTTGTCAAACCGTCCGGCATCATCCAGGGCGCTCATAATCACCCGCGATGTCAACCTGCCAACGCTCGGAATGCTCTCCAATAACTCTATCCCCTTATCCTTTATCGTCCCGATCTTTTCCGTCAGCTTTTTCTCCGCTATAAGCAAACCCGCAATACTGTCCATGAAACTCTCGATAATCAGTTTCTGTACCTCTCCTATCTTTATCCCCTTAAGCTTCTCCCGCCAGTGCGTGCTCTGAAAAAACTTCGCCGGCAGGCTATGTCCTTCCTGTTTCATCTGCCCGCGGATACTGTTGATCAAAGCCACCCGTTTACTTTGCAACCGCTGCCGGGCACTGATTAACTCCCGCAACTCCCGTATCTTCCCCTCCACAATATGAACCTTCCGCGGCAACATATCCCCACGACCCAGGTGCGCCAGCTTACGGGCATCTATCTTATCCGTTTTGCCGCTGCTCTGATTGATCCACTTTATCTCGTTTGGATGAACTACGTGAATCTCTACTCCCTCTATGTCCTTCAACGTCTTCGCTATCCACTTTAACTGATTCCCTGCCTCAAATATCACCAGCTTCTTCTGGACGCCCAACCCTTTTATCATACCCTGCAATCCTGCACGGGTCGGTGCTACCTCCCCGTTTACCAATACCCGCTTCTTCTCATCAATACCGTGTACAACAAAACTCTTGCTACTTACGTCCATTCCAATGTATATCATGACTGCCCCCTTTCGTTGGTTGGTTTTCATTACCATCACAACCAACTGTTACGCCTTCGGGCTTAACTGTCAACTGACGCTTGGGGGCTTTTTCATAGTATCTCCTTTGTTCAATTCTTTTTGGGTTTGGATCAGTTTATCCCCGTTACTGTTTTTTCGGGAATTTTAATTGTCGTCAGGCGGGATTTCTAATTGTCGCTCATCAAAATATTATTCAGTGGGAAGTTTTTTATGGTTTTTTCCCCTGTTTTGTGGTGTAATTTGTTGAAATTATTCTTGTAATAGATTAGTCCCACAAACAATTTGTGAAAGATCGGAAGCGTGAAACCTGAAGAGCGAGCCCGAAAACAGATAGACTCACTTCTGGAACAGGCTGACTGGATGGTGCAGGATCACCGTGAGCTTATCTAGACCTAAAGACAAGTCGCTTAAATCTTATAAAGCGTGGATTACGTCTCTTACTGCTGAACCGTCTGGCAACCCTGAAAAAGATGATCTGACGCAGGAAGAATGGATTGATGCATAAAAAGGAGGGTTAATAAATGGATACTATACGAAGCATTATCTTTATTAAGTCCGTAATAGTATTTATTGCTGCCTTAATTCTATTGGGCGGATGTGCAGCAACAGGATCACATTACGTATTGACACCAATGACAGACAAATTAACTGAATATAAAACAATGGTTTTTTATGTTTCATCTCAGATTTATGGATCAGACGATGAGGAAATTCAGCTTGAAAACATAACTAAGGAAAAGCTTAAGAAAAAAGGATTGTTCACAAAAGTCATTTCAGGCTCAGATTCTCCAGACGCTTCAGCAGATTTACGCCTTAATGCGAAAATAGTTAATTTAAAAAAAGCCAATAGGTGGGCAAGGCTTCTTCTTGATACTTCACCTGGTAGGGCAGAAATTGTTATTAATGTTGAATTGATTGATATGAAGGCCGGAAAGACCATCGGTGCTTTTCAGGCGGAAGGGAAGTCATCTGGAACAGTGTTTGGTGGAACTTCTTCACAAGCTGTTGAGCGTGCTGCGGATCAGATAGTTGAGTTTATACAAAAAAATTTGAAGTAGACAGATATATTTTTGTGGTGAGACGGACTGAAGTTGACAGTTATCTGCTAGCTACCTGATCGGGGATTCGACCAGTAAACACGTTGTAGTTAGCTCGAAGCTGAAACAGTCCCCTCAAACAGCTCTCCAAGTTTTTGGCAAGGGTTTTTGGTTCATAACCTTGACTTGAGTTTGAATTATGATCTCTTCTTGATACTGGTTGTTGTTGCGAGGAAAGGACGGGAGTTTTTTCTCCCGTTACCCTCCTTTATATTAGAGGTGATAAACAAAGAACCTTACCAATAATCTCATATATACCCCAAACCTGATCGGAGCTCTTGGGGCAACACAGGGCTTCTCAAGGGTATTGTGAGGACTTAGAAAGGGAAGGATGGATACGTTGCAAAGGGCAGAGAAAAATCTCCACAGACATATAAAGGGCAGTCTGAAAGCACCCGAGAAGACCTTATCGGAGAGAAGGTGGTAAGGGAGTAGGGAGGGAAGTGAGATCGTGGTTTTTAACGCTCAGAAATAAGCATTTTAAACGCTTAAAGAATAATAAATAACTGCACCAAGAATTATTTCAAAAGAAGCATATAAAGGAATTTTGAGAAATTTAATCATTGCCGAATACCTCCTCTTGGCAAACGATTTCAGCGAGCTTAACCTCAAAGCTGTCGGGAACTACTTGTTTGAATTCACTATGGGAATAATATACACTAAAAACATCATAGCCTTCAGAGCTATACCAGAACGAAGACAATTGCCTTCTTATATTTTTTGAACAGTTTATTTCCCACCTATCAAGGATATAACTGATTTTCTTTATGTCAGTTATATCGGGATAGTCCTTGATATAAATTGCCTTCCCATTATCGCTCAATACCTCCTTTGTCCGCACTATGACGGTATGTTGCCCACGAGAAACACTCTGGGTATTCTGGGTATCATAGAATAAAGTGCTACCGTCTCCCTGTGTTGCAAAATATTTCCAATCAGCACCATACCCCACCGATGAGAGGAGCATTAGAAACATTGTCGCAAAAATTACTTTTCGCATACCTGCTTTCCTTTCTATTACTTCTAATTACCAAAAACCTTAGCGACTACCGCAGACGATATTGAAAAGAGCCTCAAGAATAGAGTCTGGAACAATAAAATTCCAAGAAGAAGGATCGGGAGTAAATGTGCTTATAACGCCACCATCCTGGTTGTAATAACTGAAAGTTAAGAGCCGATTTTTATTTTCGCTGCAATCAAATTCAATTAAAGATTCATCATAACTCAGTTCTTTAAATTCGGGTCCAATCCCCTTGATATACTCCTGTACCCTTTTTTCCCCATAACTCTTTTTCATCCAGACCCGCACAATGTCTTTAGACAACAGCTGTACGCTTTGTGGGTCATAATAATAATCCGTCTCCCAACTGGTTCCAATAAGTTTCCAATCAGCACCATACCCCACCGATGAGAGAAGCACCAGTGCTATTGTGGCGAGTATTATTTTTCGCATATTAACTTCTCTTTTTTTTAAAAAGATAAACCAAACCACCCCCAATCATTATCAATAATAGAAATACGAATAGCACCTCTCGGAACAGGGGTAATGAGGATGTAAAACCAATTCGACGACCCAAAAAAGAAACGGCAACTATTACAACAAGAAAGGGTAACAATTTTTGTTTTTTTATTCATAACCCGCCTCAATGAATAACTCACCTCCATAAAAAAACCCGAAGATTTGTCAACGCTCGTTAAGGAACGCTCTAGACCTCACGGTTCTGGGAATCTTCGGGAATTTGTTTTTCCAATAAAAAACATCCTCTCACTACCTTTTATTCTTCCATATATGGCTTTATGAGATTTTCAAATTCCTGAAATGAACCACATTTTTTATCTCCTACATAGCCTATCCATATATGTCCCGCGTTATCAAAACAAAAAGCACCATATTCTTTTTCTTGAAAAACATCATATAAATAATGATATTGGAAAAATTCCCCTTTTTTATTTTTTTCGGTATTCATTGAATCTATTCTTATAAAACATTTATCTAATTTTTTATTGTAGTAGCTGGTGTAATTCGATACCGATTTAAAAATTCCAAAAGTTTCATCGAAGTAATATCCATTATCAAAAAAAGAACTTCTTTGCTCCTTCTGCACACTTCTCTTGTAAAGCCAAAGTGCTTTGAGCATTTACTTTTGAAACAACTATGATGGTAAAAAATAATGCAAAGAGTAATTTTTTCATTTCAATGCTCCTCTTGCTTTTTTATTTAGGAACTATGGTCTTCTATGGGGTGCTTTTATCTTGAAAACCTCTTGTGATAAAGCCTATTACAACCCATCTTATAACTGCATAGATTAACCAAACGGAAGCAAATCCAATGATAAATGCTTTTAAAATAAAAAGACTGATTTTTCCATATTCGGGGTCGAGGTAGATTCGATAGTTTAATCCTTTATCGGCAGCCCTTATTATTTTTCCAGTTCAGAGGTTTGTACCTCTTTCATCATTTTTGTATTCTTTTGACTCCAAGGGTCAAAATCAACGGACTGAGACCATTGGGGATCGGCAAAGCCCTGCCATTGGGAAAAAACAAAACCTTTCAACTTTTCATCCAATTTTTCCTGATGCGTTTTGTTCTTCCAGTCGTCTGGGGGCGAAAGCTCAACCCATCTATCACAAAAAACATCCCCACTTTTAATTTCCTTAGAGACCGAGAAGTATAGAGTTAACGCTCCGCATAAAAGCGAGAACATCAAAGTAAGCCTGAAAAACCCTTTTCGTTTGTTTATTCCTATCCACTCCTTTTACCTGCGGTAACTGAACCTAAGGGAACTGAGTTCCGATTCAAGGTCACTGACCTTCAATTCAAGGGAACTGACATTCGATTCAAGGTCACTGACTTTCAATTCAACGAAACTGGCATCCGATTTATGGTGCCTGACCTTCGATTCAAGGGAACTAACATCCGATTCAACTGAACTGACCTTCGATTTAAGGGAACGGACATCCGATTCAATGTAATTGAGTTGCCTATCAATCATAATTAATTCATTCATAATAAAAAAAATAAAAATAGCAATTAGCAAGAATTTCCAATGCGTTTTAATGAATTCAAAAAGCCCTTCTTTCATATCCTCTTCTCTCCTTTTAGATCCTTTTGAAATAACTATAAAAAAACCCGAAGATTTGTCAACGCTCGATAAGGAACACCCTAGACCTCACTGTGAGTAAATGAGTAAGGCAAGAATGGTGCGATAACTACCGCAACAACCAGCTCCGATAACCAACCCACTAACCAATATAAACCAGATCATCACTCACAACCTTCCACACCTTGACTTGGTTTTGCCGATAATCTAATCTGCGAGAAGACGGAGATAAGTTGACAGTATAAGAAAAAAGGGGGTCAGACACCTTCCCTTTGAGTTGCTGGAGAAATTTGTGGTGCCACACAGGTGAAAGGGCATATCAAACAAAGGGGTGCTGTTCCAGATTAACCGAGGGGAAGGTATCGCCACGGTCATTCGTGCTTCTGGAGGTATTCTTCAATCGCTTTATCCAGCAGTTCCCCTGTCAGTTTTCCTTCCTTTATCGCAAGTGCCCTCAGCCTTCTCCAGATAAACATATCAATCGAGACCCCGATTTTTGCCCTCTTTACAATGTCAATGTTTTCCTCAGTTTTAGCTCTTCCTTTCCTCCTTAAACTTTTGGCTTTTCCTTTCCTTCTTTCACTACAGGTTTTCTCCTTTCCGATTAATTCCAGAGTCCCTTAATCTGCTCGCTGATGCTCTCATCGGTCACATCGGCATAAACAAGGGTGGATTGAATAGAAATGTGCCTTAGTTGCTTTTGGACGACTCTAAGGTCTTTCTCCTTGGAATAAAGCTCAACTGCGTAGGAATGCCTCAAGGTGTGGACTGATTTCCCTCGCTCATAGAGATTGAGCTTCTTGAGATACTTTTTAACGATCTGCTGGATCGCCTGGCTCGTCCAGCTTCCTCTTTGCCCTGCAAAGAGATAATCATCTTCCCCTGTCGGTTCCCCATTATCTCTTTTCCAGCTCAAGAACTGTTTCAGGTGCTTTTTCAGGGATTCGTTGACAACGATACTTCCCGATATTTGTCCTTTGCCTTCCCTGACAAAAACCTTGCTTTCCCCGTAGCCGAGCTTGAGATCGCCACACCTGAGATTGGCGGCTTCGGAGACACGGAGACCAGTGGAAGTCAAAAGGTCGATCGCCATCCACTCCCTGATCCCAGTAACTTTCCCCTTCCTCTCGTCAATCTCAGCTTGGTCTCTGGCTTCTCTTCTGATGAGCTTTATCTGTTTGGCGTTGAAGTACTTTATTCCGTCAACATTCCTCATCCGCTCTCTCTTCCCCTGCTTCCTAGGGGCTTCCTGAGCTGGGAAATCGAGGATGTTTCGGTGCTGATGGGTTCTCATTTCGCCTGTCCTTTCTGCTTAAACAAAGTTTTCTATTGAGTTTTCAGGGTGGATTGGAACGGTAAACAAAGGGTTTTTTGGCTCTCAAAAGCCAAAACTCGATAGAAAATCTCTTTTATGTTTAGAGTTTGAGCCATACATATTATAAAGATGATATAAATCATATAGACAATTTTATAAAAGTCAAGTCTAAATATTTAACCGATTGCTGAAAATAAGATCAGATTGATCTTTAATAAAGAAGAAATAAACAGCCTTTGTTTAAGCTTTAATCATTTTGATTATTCTTGACTTTTAGTCATTCTTGGGTTTTAATTATTTCTAAATTGAACCAACAAAGTATTGCCTTTTAAACCAAAAGGAAGAAGTAATGGGTGCAACCCATAAGGTTTATAAGTGCTTAATTGGGGCAGTGAAAAATGGTTGTCTTAAGGAACCTTTTTCGAAAGAAGCTTTTAAGGATGCTTGTCCAGGTTTTAAGGAGGGGACTTATAATTCATTTTTGTACAAGCACAGGGTAGGGAATCATACAGGAAGTTCTGAATTATTTGAGCTATTACCTCCTGGGAGATTTAAATTGGTTAGACCATATAAATATGGTTTCTAGGTTTGCTTATCGAAACTTGAATCGGCTACGCCCTAATCTTTCTCTCCATTTTTTTTCTCACTCCTTTATGTTTGGAGTTTGTACCATTGGTATCATATATATTATCTAAATAATATTGGTAATTTTAAAAACAGGCAAGAAAAAAGCTGAAAGAACAACCGTAGTTACATTTTATATTTTATAATATATTGAAATCATTATAAAAAAATATATTGATTGTTTATTCTTGACTTATTATGAGCATATGCTAATAATAAACAATTATTGAGATTATAAATATGTCAAGACCTAAGTGTTGTAGAAAAATTGGCTGCGTGCCCGATATAAATTATTATAAACCGAAAGGAATACCATCTTCTCTTCTGGAAGAGGTTACTTTGACGTTAGATGAACTTGAAACAATAAAACTTGCGGATTTTGAAGGGTTGTATCAGGAACAAGCTGCCAATAAAATGGATATTTCACGTCAAACATTCGGTCGAATAATTGATTCTGCACACAAAAAAATTGCTGATGCGTTAATTTATGGGAAAGCATTAAAAATTGAAGGAGGTAAAGTTGAAATTGGGGATATGAAAAGATTTAAATGTAAAAAGAATAATTCGGGCTGTAAAAATTTAATCTCAGGAGAAAAAGCATGCAGAAAATAGCAGTGCCATCAAATGAAAATAAGGTAGACAATCATTTTGGTCATTGTGAGTATTTTACAGTATTCACCGTTAATGATAAGAAAGAGATAATTTCGGAAGATATCGTTAAGTCTCCAGTAGGTTGTGGCTGTAAATCGAATATTGCCCAGACATTATCTCAAATGGGTGTCGATTTAATGTTGGCGGGCAATATGGGGGAAGGGGCTGTTCATGTTTTGAGCAGTCATGGAATAAAAGTTTTACGAGGTTGCTCTGGTGATGTTAAAATGGTTGCAAAAAATTGGCTTGCTGGACACTTAGAAGATTCAGGAATTGCATGCCAAGAGCATCAGCATGGATGTCATAATGGTTAAGTTAAAATAAGTGTTAAAAGTTTAATCTGTTTAGTTTTTGTATAGTAGACAGAACTAAACAGACCAAAATAGACTTAAAGTGAACCATTTCCAGAGACTAATTTTTCCAAACAATATTAATATAGTTTTTCAGCTAATTATGGGGTGGTATTAGCCCTAATGATTTTGATATAGGGAATCTCAGCTGATTTTTTTACAAGAAAGGTGTGAAGCAATGACAATGTGGATAACAAAAAAGAAAAGAGTATCATTTGCATTAGAGGCTCCAGACGCCCAGAAGGTGAGCCTTATGGGTGATTTCAATAACTGGAATTCCAAAGCTCACCTTATGATGAAAGATAAAAAGGGAGTGTGGAGCAAAACGATTTACATTGCTCCAGGAAGGTATGAGTATAAGTTTTTTGTTGACAGAGAATGGTGGAACGACTCCAACAATGAACAAACAGTTTTTAATAACTTCGGTTCTATCAACAACGTTTTGTCAATTTAATAAGCTTATCTGTACAGGATGACCACTATAATCTGATTACTAATAGGGGATAAAATTAATGAGGTCAATAATATACCGAAGAAAGACTTTTAGGAAATGGCTGGCAGTATAATGGGAGAACCGAATACAGAGGTAAAGATAGGTGTAATGAGAGACAACAAAAAGCTTGAATTCGTTCTTAAACGAAAAATAATAAATTTTAAAAAATACTTCCTCTCCAGAATAACTACTTTTCCTCTTCATTTTTCCCTTTAGTCCTATAGCTTGGTTCCAAGACATCGTCATAGTAATTATGTCGGAGTTTGTCATATACACATTAATATTGTTCAGATAATTTATATTATCTAGATAATATAATAAAAATTAAAAAAACGTTTATTGGATTGGTCCGTGCTCCTGTTGCAACATTGTGGTTTAAATTTTTTCATATTAAGAAAAATATAAAAAAAGGAGGAAACGACTGTGAAATCAGGATTATTTTTTTTACTCGGTATTGCTTTTCTCTTCTTATTGATTCCCAGTTCTTCCACATCAGATTCTTTCCCAAATAAAGAAGATTTACCACCTCCTTATCTGACAGGAGAAAAAGTCTATTTTCCTCTCCAAAAAAAAACAGATTATAAAGAACAAGGAGTTGCTTCTTGGTATGGGAAAGAATTTCACGGCAAAAAAACCTCAAATGGTACAACCTATGATATGTATGCACGGTGAGCGGCCCACCGAAACCTTCCTTTTGGAACCAAAGTCCAAGTTACGAATTTAGAAAACGGAAAAAAAACTACTGTGATTATCAATGACCGTGGCCCATTTGCAAAGGAACGGATTATTGACCTATCCAAGACTAGTGCAAATGAAATAGACCTCCTCGAACCAGGTATGGCTTTGTTAATCTGAAAATAATTAAATATCCTTCCTAATGGATAATCTGAATTTCCATTGATTCAAAAGCGTTGTTTTTCCCTTAAGCAAACCAAGGAGGGTACAAGTCTACGCCCCTGAGAAGCTCTGTGTTGCCCTAGGAGCTTCGATTATGTTTGTGGTATAGTAGAATGAGTTACAAAGGAAGAAAGGAAGGGAAAAATGAAGAAGAAATAAAAAAACCTGTTGAGGGAAAAGTAAGGAAATGGAGTAATAACCCCGCATAACAACGGCACAAAACGGGACACTCAAAATCCTGCCCTGCAGGACTTCGTCTGTGCCGAATGCGTTTATTGTGCGGCTATTGGGAAATATCTTATAAACTCTTATTTTTTAGGAGGTAAGTAAAATGAAAGCAATAGCGAACAATCAAAGCGTTGGGATGAAGGGACTTCTGATTATAGCAGTATTGGTGTGCAGCATCATTGCTGGCTTGACATTTCCAGCGGTAGCTGAAAACAACTGTGGAAATATAAAGTTCGCACAGTTCCATCCATTCCGTCCAATCCAGCGACAGCAAAGCTCGCAAACTTCCCAGCCAAGCCAGCAAACTCACCAAACCTTCACTGGGCAAATAGTCGTGGTTGAGGCATTTGAACAGGGTACCCTTTTCGAGGTTTTTAGTACCAAACCACCTCTATTTCTTTCCGCATCGGGAGATTGTAGGGATGTTTTGATTGCAAGCATTCTTTCGAAAGCTTAATGTTTATATTGAATATGATGTTACTACTAATGAACTTGGTGCACATCCATGCAACCCTGCTGCATATACCGTAAGGTAACACGTGTAGCCATTCAATCAACCGACTTCTAAAATTAACTTTATACATTCCCGCAGCGATAACCAACAGGGTGAAAAAGACTAATGTCCAAATCCCGATTTAATGGTC